>CAXUBB010000034.1:7043-8664 GCA_964249105.1 uncultured Bryobacteraceae bacterium
CCCACCACGACCGGAGGGCCGGACCGGGCCGCTACAATTTTGTGGGGATCTGAGCTGGCAATGACACTGATCGCAAATACGCCCGAAATTTGTTTTAGCGCCTCGCGCACGGCATCTTCGAGATTGCCGTTCAGATGCTTTTCCACTAGATGCGCCAACACCTCGGTATCCGTTTCTGTTTTGAAGGTATGGCCTTCAGCGGTCAATTGCCTGCGTAGTTGGAGATAATTCTCGACAATCCCGTTATGGACAACAACGATCTTCCCGGTGCAGTCACGGTGCGGGTGCGCATTCTCCTCCGTGGGACGGCCATGCGTAGCCCATCGGGTATGTCCAATGCCATAAAGACCGGACAAGGGATTTAACCGGATTGCCTCTTCCAGATTATGCAGTTTGCCTGGAGCGCGGCGCAGTTCCAGGCAGTTCGCGTCCGACAGGACCGCCACGCCCGCCGAGTCGTAGCCACGATACTCGAGCTTCCGCAACCCGTCCACAATCACGGGAACCGCTTCCCGTCCCCCGATATAACCTACAATTCCGCACATAAAAGATATAAGTAGCTTGCCAAGATATTTTGTCTAGTCTAAAATTTCAACCCGGTAATCTTCAATCACGCCGTTGGACAGCACATCACGGGCAATGTCCTCAAGCGTCTTAACGGCTCCGTCGCGGGAAATATGATCAGAAATATTCAATTCAAAGTACTTTCCCTGGCGAACGGCCAGTACTTCCTTATGCCCCAGACCGTTCAGGGCCGAGCAGATTGTCTGCCCCTGCGGATCAAGAACAGTAGGTTTCATCGACACATAGACCCGGGCTCTCATGTTGTGATACTTCATTGTAGTGGAGTTCGAGGTCCAAGCAGCCGTTTATAGCCAGCGCGGTTATTTCAGAAACCCGCTGGCTTTCCCCTCCGCCGCACTCAATTGATCATTGAGCGGGTCATCAAGAGCCAGCAGCCGCCGCGTCTCCGGCGACAGGCGCGCCTGCGTTTCCGGGCGGAGCAATCGTTTTTGATACTGCTGCTGCGGTTTATCATTCCGGCAATAAAAGGCGTGTAAAGCTCTTCGATGATCGGCAGTACGATTTGCCGTGCCGCCATGCCACGCATGCGTGTTCATCACCACCACGCTACCCGCCCGGCCCAGAATCAGAACTTCATCGGAGTGCGGCTGCGCCGGGTCCGGAAGAACATGCTGCGGAAGCGCTCCCCAGTTTTGTGAACCAGGAATAACGCGAGTCGCTCCGTTATCCGGCGTGAAGTCATCCAACAGCCAGATGGTGTTGCACACCCAAAAGCCCTTTTCATCCGGCAAGGCGGCGGCATCGCAGTGAAGCGGCTGCGCTTCTGTCGCATGGGGATTAGCGGATCGCGCGTTAAAACTGCTTAATTTGAAGTTCTGGCCGAGAACATGCCTGACTAACTCCAGGATTCTTGGCTCAGCGATCAGTTGTTGAAAGATTTCTCCCTTATCCACCAGATTGGCAAGCCGCCGTGCTCCCGGCTCTTTGCGAAACTCCGACCCGGCATTTTCGCCTTCGAGGTCATAAAGCTCCTCCACCCGGTTCCGGACTGTTTCCAAGGTTTTCCTGTCGAGAACGTCCTCGACCAGCACATAAC
>CAXUBB010000034.1:8674-19672 GCA_964249105.1 uncultured Bryobacteraceae bacterium
CCAGCTTTTGGAGATCCGAAGCGGTCACACGGCAAAGCTACCACACGGCTGATTAGAACTGATTCCAGAGGTATTGGTTATAGACTTCGTGATGGAACTGGATTTCCGGCGCCTTGATCATGGTGCCCAAAAGACGCGGGCAGCGGTCGGCAGAGGCCTGTTTCAGGTCGGCGTAGCGCGTTTTCACTTCCTCGCCCAGCAATTTATCAACCCACTCGGCATTGCGGAAGTTCGTGAGGGCATCGTAGATGTTATCCGGCAGGTAACGGGCGGCGGAACGAAGATCCTGGATGTCGGAGATATTGCCTTCCAATCCAGTTTTGAAGACGGCCAGCATCGTCATGTACGGGTTGGCGTCCGGGGCGACGGAGCGGACTTCAACGCGCGCGCTTTTTTCATTGCCGATGGGAACGCGAACCATGGAGCCGCGATCAACGGCGGAAGCCTTGAGCTGATTCGGCGCTTCAAAGTGCGGATCAAGACGGCGGTAAGCGTTCACGCTGGCGTTCAGGATCAAGCAGATGTCATTGCCGTGGGTGAGAATGCGGTCGATGAATTCCCAGGCAAACGGGCTGAGCTTTTCGTTTCCTTGCGGATCCCAGAACAGATTTTTGCCGTTCTCCGTGATGGAAACATTGGTGTGCATTCCGCTGCCGTTCACCCCCATGACGGGCTTCGGCAGAAAGCTAGCGCTCAGGCCCATTTTGGTGGCAACCTGACGGCAGATCAGCTTATAAAGCTGGATCTGATCAGCGGCGGCCACGACTTCTCCGTAGCTGTAGTTAATTTCAAACTGCGAGGGCGCGACTTCCGGGTGGTCCTTTTCGTTCTGAAAGCCCATGGCGCGTTGTACTTCGGCGGAGGTGTCAATGAATGTGCGCAGCGGGTCGCCGGGAAGCGAATGATAGTAGCCGCCGGTGTTGACGTATTCAAAGGAACCGGTTTGGTGGAAACGGCGCTCGGCGTCTGTTCCATTGAAGAGAAAGCCTTCAATTTCGTTGGCTGCGTTTAAAGTGTAGCCCTTGTTTTTGTGCAGGTTCTGGGCATAAGATTTCAAGACGCTGCGGATGTCTCCGACATAGAGAGAGCCGTCCTTATCAATGACCTCGCCGAACACCAGCACCTTGCCGGAACCGAAAATGTCGCCAGGAGCCCAGTAGAAGGCGCTCCAGTCCATGCCAAGCCGCAGGTCGCTTTCGCGCTGCGCCGTAAAGCCGCGGATGGAGGAGCCGTCGAACGTCAGGTTGTCCCAACTGTTCAGAAGAAATTTTTTGTCGTAGTCGAGCATGTGCAGGCGGCCCTCGAGATCACTGAACAACACAGTGACGGCCTTGATGCGTTTCTCGTCAGTCAGGTATTTGAGGCGCTCTTCCTGGATCTGTTCGGTCGGTACCCGGTTCTTACGCTGCTGCTTGGCGTGTAAGTTCAACTCTTCGAGTTCCGAGTAGGGAAGACACAGAAAATCATGCAGTGGGGGGGTGGACATTACTCTCCTTACAATCGGTTCTAATCATTTGGTTGCGAGCAGGAGTGACCCAAACGACTGAGTTCGGCCCTGTTAGCAGAACTCCAGCTACGCGTTTGTTATAAATAACTCGTAATTATCGCATGCAGAGACTTTTCTTTTTTAGTTTTCTATTTTGCTTTGGCGTTGCCGCTGCTGAGTTTCCGCAGGCTGACATTACGAACGGCACTGTCCGGGCGACTCTTTATCTGCCGAATCAGGAGAGCGGCTATTATCGCGGCGGGCGGTTTGACTGGTCCGGCGTAATCTCAAAACTTGAGTACGCCGGGCACAACTACTTCGGCGTCTGGTTCCCCCGGTATGAGCCGACGCTGCACGATGCAATTACGGGACCCGTGGATGAGTTTCGTTCCCAGGACGGCGGTTTAGGTTATACGGAAGCGGCGCCGGGAGATTTCTTTGTGAAGATCGGGGTCGGGGTCCTTCGAAAACTTGACAACGAGCCCTATCAATTTGCGCGGAGTTATCCGATTATTGACCATGGCAAGTGGATTATTCGGCCTAAGGCGGACCGGGTGGAGTTTGTGCAGGAGCTAACAGGCGTTCGCGGATATAAGTACGTTTACAGCAAGACGGTACGCCTCGCGAGCGGCAAGCCGGAACTGATTCTGGAGCACAGTTTGAAGAATACAGGCAAGCGGGTCATCGAAACGGAAGTCTACAATCATGATTTTTATGTCATTGACGGGCAGCCGACCGGCCCTGATTTTCAAGTGAAGTTTCCGTTTGGGGCGAAAGCGACTGACGACCTGAAGGGCTTGGCGGAAGTACGCGGCAACGATCTGGTCTATTTGCGGGAATTGCAGAGTACGCCGAAAGAGTCGGCGGCTACTTATATTCAGGGTTACGGCAGCGAGGTAAAGGACAACGACATTCGAGTGGAAAACAGCAAAGTGAAAGCGGGCGTGCGCGAGACGGGCGATCATCCGCTTTCGAAACTATATTTCTGGTCAATTCGCAGCACGGTTTGCCCGGAGGCTTATGTTGCTTTGCGGATAGCTCCGGGCAAGAAGGTGAGCTGGCGGATTCGATATCAGTTTTATACGTTGCCGTAGGCGGACAGATCCATGCTCAGAGCTGAACTACGATCAGACCAGGAACTTTACGGAAGTGACGTAGATTTTCAGTTAAGATCGCATAGCCTTGTTCCATAGCAGAAGCGGCAATCAGTAGGTCATTAAACGGTAGAATATTGCCTTTCGCGGCTTCTTGGCCCTCAATTCGGCCAGTGAGCCAAGCAGTTTGATGAGTAACGGAATGGACCGGTATAAGATCGATCAGATTTTCCACATATCGGCGACGGCGTTGTCCAGTTTCGGCGGTCTTCGCTCGATATACACCGTGGACTAATTCGGCCACAGTCACGGGAGACAGTGAAAGGTCTAACTCACCATAGATATCAAATATCGCCTCAATAAACTGCGGAACTGATTGCCGTCTTCGTTCCGCTGTAATGACGCTGCTAGAGTCAAGCTCTAATCCCAGGAGGTTGGATTCCATAGCTCTTGGTGGCTGGCAATAATGTCTTCCAAATCTTTGCCGAATTCTTCATCCAAGGTTACCGTTGAACTACGCTGTTTGGATTCGCGAAGAATCTCTGAGATAGGCCGACCACTTCGTTGCGGTGGTTTGATGACAGCGATTGTTTGATTGTCCTGTTCTACAACAATTTCGACGCCTTGCCGAACTTTAGCTAACACAGCAGGCATGTCCTTTAACACTTCGGCTTCGCTCATGCGAACAGTAGTCATAGTTTCAATCTCTTTTCAGCGTAAAACATATGCGACTACTTGTCATTGCCGATTAAGTTCTGTCTACATGACTGGCGCTTGCTGGTTCTTCCCTCGTTAGGATGGAAAAGGACAGTTGCATGGTGGATGTCTCGTCCAGTAGCCCTCATATTAATGCTCTTTCGAATCAGCTTGGCGCTGAATGGGCGGCGATCCGCCAGGCCAGGAGAATACAGTTCAGCGGCGGCGAGAGTCGGTCGCTGCATGGATTCCGGCGGAAATTCCAGTGATTCTGGAGGCGCTGCTTGACGGAGGACAAGGCGAACTTGAGACGGAGGTGCGGAATGCTTGCGAGGCGCTGAGCGCGGCGGCGATGAGGTCGTGAGATGGCAAATTTCGCCGCAAGTTCTCTATACTGGAAAGTACCGGTCTGAAAGGTCTTTCCTTTTCATGTTGTTCTTTCAAACGATGAAGCGGCAGAAATTCCTGAGTTTTTTTCTGCTGCTGTTTACCCTGGCTGTGGGTATTGTGATCGGTACGCTGGTTAACACGGGCGTAAAAGCGGACCGGCAGAGTACACCGGGTACGCCGGGCGCTCCGGATGCCACGCCTTTGACCATTCCTCAGGCCGTGCCGATCGCCAACGATTTTACGAAGCTAACCAAGCGTG
Organism: uncultured Bryobacteraceae bacterium; assembly: GCA_964249105.1. Taxonomy (GTDB): domain Bacteria; phylum Acidobacteriota; class Terriglobia; order Bryobacterales; family Bryobacteraceae; genus Bog-105. The sequence continues at coordinate 12,600 of CAXUBB010000034.1, forward strand.
TTGAGCCTTCCGTGGTTTACATTGAGTCCGATTATCTGGCGAAACCGGGTAAGAGCATTCGCCGCCGGGATGATAACGACGGCTCGGAAGAGGACGACAACGGCGGGAATGAATCCCCCCGCAACGGCGATCCGTCCGATATGTTCCGGCGCTTCTTTGGCCAAAAGGAGCCGCGATCGTTCCGCACCGAGGGTTCCGGTACCGGCTTCATCGTCGACAAGAACGGCTATATCATTACTAACCATCATGTGGTTGCCAAGGCTGACCGTATCAAGGTAAAACTTGCGGGCGAGGAGTTGGATTACCGGGCGCGAGTGATCGGGTTCGACTCGGAAACGGACGTGGCTGTTCTTAAAATTGATGCGAAACGCCCCTTGGTTCCGGTACAGATCGGCAATTCCGATAGCGTGCAGGTGGGCGATTGGGTGATTGCCATTGGCTCGCCTTTTGGTCTGCAGGCGACGGTAACGGCTGGCATTGTCAGCGCGGAACGAACGCCGCGTGATCTGCCCGGCGCTAATTCATTTCAGAACTTTCTGCAAACGGATGCGGCCATCAATCCCGGCAACAGCGGCGGACCTTTGCTGAATATACGCGGCGAAGTCATCGGCGTGAATACCATGATCGCTACCCATAGCGGCTCTTACGAAGGAATCGGCTTTGCTTTGCCGTCCAATATGGCGGCCAAGGTGTATAACGACATCATTCGCTCGGGGCGCGTGGTGCGCGGCTCGATTGGTATTCGCTGGAGCCGCGGCACGAACGAATCGGATACGCTGCGCGCGTTTGGACTGGACCATGGAGTTCTGATTGAGTCGGTATCGGCGCGTGGTCCGGCGGGAAAGGCAGGGCTGAAGGCCGACGATGTAGTAATCACGATGAACGAGAAGCCGGTCCGGGATGGGGAGGAGCTAGTTAACAAAGTAGCCGACCTGCCGATTGGATCGCCAGCCCTACTGACAGTGGACCGGGACGGCAAGAAACTCGATTTCAAAGTGATCATTGAGGAACGGTCGAAAGTTTGGGAAAGCGAGCCGCAGGTATCGGAGAACCGCCCCATAGCTCCTCCCGATTCTTCCAAGCAGCAGATTGCTCCCGCCCGATTCGGGATTACGATTATGCGGCTTACTCCCAAAGAGCGCAAGGATTTAGAGATTGAGGCGAAAGACGGCGTGAAGGTCACTTCAGTAGATCCCGGATCTTTTGCCGATGATATCGGCATGGTTGAGGGCGATGCTATTCTTTCCATCAACCGCCAGTTGGTGACGTCGCCTGACGATGTCATGAAGCTGCAAGCTTTGCTGAAGCCGGGACAGCCCGTGGCAATTCATGTAGCGCGCGGTTCGAGCGGAGGGCGTCGCGGCGCTCCGCAGCGGTATTATCTGTCCGGGCGCTTGCCGGAGCCTTAGGCCAGCAGCTTTGCGGCTCGCTTGGCGAAGTAGGTCAGGGTGAAATCGGCTCCGGCGCGACGGATGGAGGTCAGGGACTCGATTATCGTTCGGTCGAGGTCGAGCCAGCCCTTTTCGGCGGCTGCCGTAATCATGCTGAACTCGCCGCTCACCTGGTAGGCTCCGAGGGGTACGTCAAACTGCATGCGCGCTTCCCGAAGAATGTCCAGGTAGGGCATGGCCGGTTTCACCATAATCATGTCCGCGCCTTCCTCCAGATCAAGCGTGATCTCGCGCAGGGCTTCGCGGGCGTTGGCGGGGTCCATCTGGTAGCTGCGCCGGTCTCCAAACTGCGGGGTGGATTCGGCGGCTTCCCGAAACGGTCCGTAGAAAACCGAGGCATACTTGGCGGCATAGGAGAGAATCGGCGTATTGATAAATCCCGCTCGGTCCAAAGCGCTGCGGATCGCGTCTACTCTTCCGTCCATCATGTCGCTGGGAGCGACCACATCAGCGCCGGCCTGGGCGTGCGAAACCGCCGTTTTCGCCAACCATTGCAGGGTTTCGTCATTATCCACATCGCCGTTTCTGATCAGGCCGCAGTGACCGTGGCTGGTGTATTCGCAGTTGCAAACATCAGTCATGACCAGCAGGCCGGGAACACTCTGTTTTAATGCGCGAACGGCGCGCTGCACAATGCCGTCAGAGGCGTAAGCGCCGGAAGCCAGTTCATCTTTTTCCGCGGGAATGCCGAACAGGATCAGTCCGCCGATGCCGAGTTGCTTGCACTCTTCGGCTTCGCGCAGAAGGTTATCAATGGAAAGCTGCGCATTGCCCGGCATGGAACTGATTTCACGCCGGATGTCCTCTCCGGGACAGACGAAGAGCGGAAGAATGAATTGCGATGGGAGTAAGTGCGTTTCCCGCACCAGCCTTCTGATGGACTCGGTGGAACGCAAGCGACGGGGCCGCTGCACTGGAAATGCCATGATTTATCGTTTTGATTCCTGTTTTTAGTGTGGCAGACGATCCACTCTCCCTCACAATGTCGGTATGGCTGCAAAAACAGGCAAGCGCTGGTTCGTTACAGGCATGGTGCAAGGGGTGGGCTTCCGCTTTTTCGTCCAGCATAAAGCGACGGCTTTGGGATTAACCGGGTGGGCGCGCAATCTGGACGACGGGCGAGTGGAGGTTTACGCGGTCGGCAGCCCCTCGCGCTTGAATGATCTTGCTGCCGCGTTGCGCCAAGGGCCGCGCATGGCGGAGGTGCGGCATGTCGAGGAGAGCGAGGCGGAAACGGATGCGCTCTCCGGCTTTCTGATCCGATAAAACGGGAGCGCCTTACCGCTATGCCATTGCCGCTGCCGCAACATTCTGTTGCTGAACATCTTCCGTCTGTACGGCATTGTTGAAGCTATACCCAAATCCGCGCACGGAGCGGATAAATAGCGGATTGGCCGGGTCGGATTCGATCTTCTGCCGCAACCGGAGAATGTAAACGTCAACGGTGCGGTCGGTTACCGCGCGGTCATGTCCCCACACCGCATCCAACAGTTGTTCACGGCTGAAGACAACACCAGGGCGGCTCATCAGAAATTCGAGCAGACGGAATTCGGTGGCGGTCAGGACCAAGGCGCTGCCATCGAGACGCGCCTCGCAGCGGCTGCGGTCCAGTTCCAGGGAAGCTGCCTTGAGAATGCGTGTCGCGCTGGTTTGGCCGCGAAATTGGATCTTGATGCGGGCAATCAGCTCCCGCACAAAGAACGGCTTGACAATATAATCATTCGCTCCTAATTCCAGGCCGACAATACGATCGGTTTCCGATGCTCGCGCCGTTAGAAAGATCACGGGAATATGCGCTAACTCCGGATGCTGGCGGATGCTTTTACAGATTTCCAGGCCGTCCGAGTCTGGAAGCATGATGTCGAGAAGAATTAAATCGGGCCGTTCACGGCGGCACAAATCCAGTACACCCCGCCCGGTCTGGGTACCGATAACACCGAAACCTTCCTTCTCCAGGTTGTATTTCACCAGCGAGTACAGATCAGCATCATCTTCGATTAAGGCTATTTTTCTCATGGTCCGGATGGCTTTCATAGCCAGAGTAACTGAGACTATGTTACAGGATTGTTACAATTCCATGAATTAAGCCTGAATATTGAAGTCATCGTACTCTGGGTATGACCCCGGCATGAATCGACGTAAGTTTCTTCTCAGTAGCGCAGCTACCGGCGCGGTTTGTTGCCTTGGTGAGGCTCAGCAAACGGAGTCAGCATCCCCGTTCGAATTGGATGAGGTTCCGGTTTCGCAAATGCAGCAGCGCTTTCAACAGCGATCACTTACGGCGGAGCGTGCCGCTGGACTGTACTTACAACGAATCGATGCGCTTGACCGGAAAGGACCGGCGCTTCGTTCGGTAATCGAAGTAAACCCGGATGCCTTAGCAATGGCGCGGGCGCTCGATGCTGAATACCGCGCTAAAGGGCCGAGAAGTCCTCTGCATGGCGTTCCTGTTTTGTTGAAAGACAACATCGACACAGGGGACCGGATGCAGACCACGGCTGGTTCGCTGGCGCTCGCAGGCAAACCTGCCGGGCGCGATTCCTTTGTGGCAGAGCGGTTACGCGCGGCGGGTGCTGTCCTTCTCGGCAAGACGAATTTAAGCGAGTGGGCCAACTTTCGTTCTTCGCACTCAACGAGCGGATGGAGCGGACGAGGTGGGCAAACGAAGAACCCTTACGCGCTGGACAGAAATCCCTGCGGATCAAGTTCGGGCTCCGGAGCGGCAGTGTCCGCGAATCTGTGCGCCGTAGCGGTTGGCACGGAGACGGACGGCTCGGTGGTTTGTCCTTCTTCCATGTGCGGAATTGTGGGAATTAAACCGACGCTTGGCTTAATCAGCCGCGCTGGAATTATTCCGATTGCTCATAGCCAGGACACGGCGGGACCAATGGCGCGTACTGTTCGAGACGCCGCTATTCTACTGGGCGTGCTGGCGGGAGCAGACCCACGGGACAGCATTACGCAGACCAGCGCTGGAAAATCCTTTAGTGACTATACGTCCTTTCTCCATCCGAACGGATTGCGGGGTACCCGCCTTGGAGTGGCTCGGCAGTACTTCAACATTGGTCCAGCGGTAACAGCGGTTATGGAGGATTGCCTCCGGCTGATGAAGAGCGCCGGAGCGGAGATTATCGATCCTGCGGACCTGCCTACTTTTGAGGCTTGGCGCGAAACGGAAACGGAAGTTCTGCTTTATGAGTTTAAAGCGGATCTGAATGTGTATCTGCGCACACGCGGGACGGCTGTTCAGTCGATGGAGGACTGCATCCGGTTCAACCGCGATCACCGGCGGGAAGAGATGCCTTATTTTCAGCAGGAGTTGATGGAGCAGGCCCAGGGAAAGGGACCGTTGACGGAAAAGACTTACAAAGACGCGTTGGCGACAAACCGAAAGTTGACGCAAAAAGGAGGCATTGACGCGGTGCTTGGCAAGTTTAAGCTGGACGCGATCATAGGGCCAACAGCAGGAGCGGCCTGGCTGACGGATTGGGCTAATGGCGACCGCGCTGATAGCGGTTGCGCCTCGCCGCCCGCTGTCGCGGGCTATCCGCACATCACGGTTCCCGCTGGTTTTCTCTTCGGGCTGCCGCTGGGGATTTCGTTTTTCGGCGCTCCTTGGAGCGAGGGGAAGCTCCTTCGGATTGCTTACGCGTTTGAGCAGACTCGTCAGGCGCGGCGCTCGCCGAAGTTTTTGCCGACAGTGGAATTTTCTGCTTGAATGTAGTGGGTAGGTAATCGTTTTCATTTTATGGAACTGCTGATTTCAGGGCCGGAGGGCATTTCGAGAAAAGTTGAACTAAGCGTGCGCGCTGTTACACTCGGGCGGTCCACCGATAATGAACTGGCTTACCCGGAAGACCCCTGGCTTTCGCGCTATCACCTCTCCATCGAATGCAAACAGAACGAGTGGTTCATTAAAGATTGCGCCAGCCGCAATGGAACCTACCTGAATTCCACCATGCTGAAGGAGCCGCAAAAACTGAAGGCGGGTGACCGTATCTCCGCCGGGCATCTCACCATTGAGGTTGCCAGCCCTCATGTCTCTACTGAGATTGTTTCCTTTGTGCCCCAGGAAACAGACGGCTCGCTGCGCGGCGCCACCATTGTCACCAACCTGGACAAAGTTCTCAGCAAGGCGGTACAGGCCGCGCATGAGCCGCACGAAACTCCGCTCAATACGCTCCGCACGGTGCAAGCATTGATCCGCGCGGGGCAGGAACTGGCCGGCCATCAATCGCTCGATGAACTTTTTTCCGTTATTTTGCAGCTTGCCTTGTCAGCTATGGGATCGAAGCGGGGCGTCATTCTGACCCTGGAAGGCGAGCAATTAGTGGTCCGCGCCAGCAAAGGCGAGGACTTTGTGATCAGCACGGCGGTGCGAGACCGGGTCATCCGGGAGAAGTGCTCCCTAGTAATCAGTGACGCGCAGGCGGATGACGCGCTGAAACGCCAGCAGAGCATTATGATGCATCGGGTACGCAGCATGATGGCGGTGCCGCTGCAAACCGGCGACCGGGTGATCGGCTTAATATACGTCGATAATGGCGGCAATGTGATTCGTCCCTTTCAGCAGGAAGACGTGGACCTGCTGACGGTGATGGCTAATGTGGCGGCTATTCGGATTGAGCATGCCCGGCTGGCGGAGGTGGAGCAGAAAGAAAAGCTGATGGCTTCCGAACTCGCGCAAGCCAGCGAGATTCAGCAGAGTTTGTTGCCCGCGGAAGCTCCCCTGTACGACGGCTATGATATCTCCGGTTATAACCTGCCTTGCCGGACCGTGGGCGGGGACTACTATGACTTCACTCCTTACAAAGACGGCCGGCTTGGTTTATTGGTGGGCGACGTTTCCGGCAAGGGCATGCCCGCCGCTCTGATGATGTCCGGTTTACAGGCGCGAATTCAAATGCTGACCGAAACGCAACCCGATCCGGCGGCGGCGGTAACTCTTCTGAACCGGAATCTGGCTGGAAGATTTCCCATGGGAAAGTTCATTACTTTCTTTTTTGGACTGCTCCACATGGAGTCCGGCAAACTGCTCTATACCAATGCGGGACATAATTACCCGCTCATCTTACGCTCGGATGGCCGGGTGGAGCAATTACCGGGAAGCGATTTGATTCTTTGCATCAATCCAACGGCATGCTACCAGCTTCATGAAATCAGCCTGGAACCAGGCGATCTTCTGGCGCTTTACAGCGATGGCGTGACCGAGGCGCGCAACGCAGCCGGCGAAGAGTTTGGTGAACATGGACTGGCTGAATTTCTAACGAAATGGAAGGCGGAATCTTGTCAAAACATCATTCACGCTTTAGCCAGAGATGTCCGCCTCTGGTGTGAAAATGCGGCGTTCCACGATGACTTTACGATTGTTTTAGTGAAGCGCTGTTAAAACAAGCGCCGCTCTTGCCGGGCGGCGCTTGTTGAGACAAATTACTGATTGACCGGGGGAGCACCGGACGTAGTCGCTCCAGGAGTAGGCATGGCGCCGGGAGTCGTCATGCCCACGCTGGGCGGGGCTCCGATTTTCACGCCAATGATTTCGCCGGAGACGACTAATTCCACGCGGCGGTTTTGCTGTCTGCCGGCGGATGTGTCGTTGGGCGCCACCGGATAGTTCGGGCC
>CAXUBB010000035.1:0-16041 GCA_964249105.1 uncultured Bryobacteraceae bacterium
AAAAACCCGCTGCTCAAAGGCATTGTGGACCGCATTGACTTTAATGCCACGATCCACGGCGTCCGCGATCTCTCGGATAACCGCTTGAACAATTTAATCGAGCGCATCAGCGAAAAGCGCTTTGGCCTTGACAATGTCGAACCCGACATCCTGATCCGCAAATTCGCCGAAGGCAGCGGGCAGAGCGCGGTCGTAAACTTCATTGGATAATTCCAGTTGATGCGCCATCATTATGAGTTCACCTTCTTTCTTCGCGCCGGACGAGACTTTGGCTCATCCTGCAAACCAAGCCAGATGGGATCTAAGTTCAGGACAAAACCTTTCACTGGGCCCGTCCCGCGCAGTTCCCTCGGGTTCACAATGGTTGCGGCCTCCGCCTGTGTGTAAACTTTTACTTCCCGCAATTTCGGATGAATGAGCCAGCCAAGTTCGACGCCTAGACTGATATACCGCTGCATCTTCTCTTGCAGTTTTGAATAGCGGTCGGTTTTCGACCAGATCTCGATCACAAACTGCGGAATGACAGGAATATACCCGGTGCGCTGCTCGTATGGAATGGCATAGATTCGATCCTTGCCGGCCCAGGCCGCATCAGGCACGAGCTTGAGTCGCTTTGACAAGACAAAAGTAGTACTCGAATCGAACACTTTGCCGCGTCCATTGCGCCGCGCCCAGACCGTCAAATCTGCGATAACTTCCGCATTCTGAGTTCCCGATTCGCCTCCGGTCGGCGCCATGACGTGAACATTCCCTTTCTCATCCTGTTCGATTTTGCCGCGATCTTCGTAAAGCGCGCAGATGCGTTGGTACAGCTTGTTTGGGTTCTCGCCAGGCCTCAATTGAAAGATCAATTCCCCGTCATAGTCCTCCAACAAACGCGCGCGCCCATCGGGTTCGGATGGTAGTTTCAGCGCCGTCGCCATAATGTGATTATCCTCTTTCTCCAGCAGTAAGGTTGCTGCTATAAGTGTTTTTATTTATGCCGAAATCCTCGGAGCATAAAACCGTTCAATCCCGCCTTCTACACGACGCTCAGGAGATGGGCTGGACTTATATACCGCAAGCCGAAGCCGAGCGCCGCCGACATTTCGACCGTGACGCTCCATCGCCCAAAGAAGCCGCCCGCCGCGCTTCCCTTTTCTTTGATGACTTGCTCTATGCCAAAGTCCGCGAACTCGACCTACTTGCAACGCCAGCCGGGTACCAGGACGAAACGCCCTAGGTCATGGTCCCGGAGATGATCTTCACTGGAACGGACTCTCTCGGCTTCGTTTACGGCGTTACCTGGAACACCGTCCGGCGCAACATCTCGCTCCCAATCAGGGAAAGCTGTGAAAGAGTTTAATGCGTGCGCACCTCGGAGTTGATGAAGCATGTGAACAGAAGCTTCGAAAGGCAGCCCGGCGGTAGCCCTCATGGTTGTGAACCATGTCTCGATTAACTATAGCCATTGACAATATATCCACTGCGAATATAATTGGGGTGTGCCCCGCTCCTCTCAACCTGATCCCGAATCGCTGTTACCGCTGCCTTCCGCCACGTTTCATATCTTAATGGCCTTGGCGGCGGGTGATCGTCACGGCTACGCCATTATTCAGGAAGTAGCGCAGCGCACGAACGACCGCCTCCGCCTGGGGGCCGGCACGCTGTATCGCTCGCTGCAACGGATGCTCGAACAGGGCCTTATCATCGAAACAGCCGAGCGGCCTATTCCAGATAACGATGACGAACGCCGCCGTTATTACCGCATCACGCCCTATGGCGAATCGGTCGCCCGCGCCGAAGCCCGGCGCTTGACGGAATTGGTACGGCTTGCCCGAGCGAGCGGCTTTGCGGGAGGACGGGCATGACTTGGCTTTACCGCTTCCTGTTATATCTTTATCCCTCCTCTTGGCGCGCCGAGTATGGCGGAGAGATGCGCACGATTTTCGCGGCGCGACGGCGTGAAACGCGCGGACTCTTTGCGGCTCTGGCGCTCTGGCTGGAACTCGTTCCCGACCTTCTTACCAATGCTCTTGCCGTTCAGTGGGATGTGCTGCGCCAGGACATGCGGGGCGCTGCGCGGACTCTGCGCCGGTCGCCTGGGTTCGCCTTCGCCGCAGTCAGCATTGCGGCCATTGGGATCGGCGCAACCACCGCTGCCTTCACTACCGTGGATCACGTCCTGATCCGCCCTTTTCCCTTCCTGCGGCAGGATCGTCTGGTCAAGCTGCGGGAAGACGACCTTTCAGGCTTGCAGCGATTCTGGGATGTGTCGCCCGCCAATTACCGCGATTGGAAGCGCATGAGCAGGTCTTATGAGTCGATGGGAGCGTATCGCAGCTTGTCGGTTAACCTGACCGGGGGCCAAGGCGATCCGGAACGCATTGACGGCGCTTCCTTCACGGCTGAACTACTTCCCACGTTAGGTGTGCAGCCTACCATGGGCCGCGCTTTTACTGAGCAGGACGACCGCGATTCATCGCCCGGCACCGTCATCTTGAGCAATGGCCTCTGGCGGGAACGATTCGGCGGCGATCCCGCGATCCTGGGCCATACGGTCTACCTGGACAATGCCGTTTACACCGTGATCGGCGTCATGCCGAAAAGCTTTTACTTTCCCAGCCGCGAGGCCCGGCTGTGGACGCCAATGCGTTTTGCTCCAGACGATTTTGAGGACCGGAGCAATACGTACATTTTCCCTGTTGGTCGTCTGAAACCTGGAGTTAAGCTTCGGCAGGCACAGGCGGAGATGCGAACGGTTGCCGCGCAACTGGCGCACGCTTATCCCAAGGAACTGGCGCAGGTCGGGGTCGCCGTGGTCCGCCTGCGAGGCGATGTTTCGGAGCGGGCGCGTCTCATGCTGGAGGTGCTGTTGGGGGCTGCCCTGTGCGTTCTCCTGATCGCGTGTACGAATCTCGCGAATCTGCTCACGGCCCGCGCCATGATTCGCCGTCAGGAACTGGCGGTGCGCGCCGCCCTGGGCGCCGGACGCGAACGCCTGATCCGCCAGATGCTGACCGAAAGCCTGATGCTGGCGCTCCCCGGCGGCGCGCTCGGATTGCTGATCGCCTACGCCGCGCTTCCCTCCCTGATGCGCCTGGTTCCTACTTCGTTGCCCATCGCGGAGATTCCCGCGCTGGATGGGCGCGTTCTGCTGTTCACAATGTTCATCACATTCGCAACGGGTATTGGCTTCGGCATCCTGCCAGCTTTGCGCACGGGTGTCCACAGCGCGACGGAGTTGCACGCGGGCGGGCGTTCCGGCATGGGCGGCCAGCGCGAGCGCCTCCGTTCGAGCCTGGTCGTGATCGAAGTGGCCTGTTCCGTTGTCTTATTGGTCGGCTTCGGCCTGCTCACGCGGGCCCTGTGGCGCATCCAGGCCGTGAATCCCGGTTTCCGCCCCGAACACGTTCTAACGCTGCGCACTTCGTTGCCGATGCCGCGCTACGAGAAGCCCGAAACGCGCGAATCCTTCTACGGGCATGTTTTAGACGAAACGCGGCGTCTTCCCGGAGTGAATGCTGCCGCCTATACCAGCTTTCTGCCTATGGTGATGGGCGGCGGGATCTGGCCTGTTCAGATCGAAGGCCACCCGGAGAACTTGGCGAATCGCCGCACGGCCAGCTTACGATTCGTGACGCCCGGATTCTTTGGAGCGATGGGCATTCCGTTGCTAACGGGCCGCGATGTACGACAAACGGATTCTCACACGGCACCCTATGTCGCTTTGGTCAGCCAATCGTTTATACGGCGTTACTGGCCGCAAGAAAATCCGATAGGCCGTCACATCGATATCGGCAATCACGACCGCGTTGTAATCGGTGTGGTGGGCGATATTCACGTTCGCGGTTTGGAGCGCGGCAGCGAGCCGCAGGTGTACGCATCCTGGCAGCAGCCCGACGATGTTTCGACCTGGTATGCTCCTAAGGATCTTGTGATTCGAACCACGGGCGATCCGGCGTCACTGATTTCCTCTCTGCGCCGCATTATTCGTGAAGCCGATCCCAGCCAGCCCATCTCGGAGGTGCGTACCATGACCGACGTTATGGAAGAACAGACCGCATCACGGCGCGTGCAGTTGGCGGTGCTCGGGGCTTTTGGGGCCATCGCCCTGCTGCTCGCCGCAGTCGGCATTCATAGTCTTTTGGCTTTCGCCGTTTCCAGCCGCACGCAGGAAATTGGCGTAAGAATGGCGCTGGGCGCGCAGCGTGCTGATATTTTCGGAATGACCGTGGGCGAAGGTTTCAAACTAGCGGCAATCGGGATTGTTCTGGGTATCGTGCTCGCCTATGGAGCGGGTCAACTGCTCCAGTCGCTGCTGGCGGGCATTAAGCCTTGGGACCCCGGCACGCTCATCGCGGCGATTCTGCTCGCCCTAGTCATGACTGTTATCGGCTGCCTACTGCCCGCGATCCGGGCGGTTCGCGTGGACCCGATCACGGCGATGCGGGCCGAATAGCTGAACGCCAATCAATTTGCGGCACTAAGATTTACTGCTCTATGGCTTCTATTCAGCTCGCTTTCTTCGCGTGTTAGCGGGCTTCGAGACCCTTAGCCAGAGTTTCAACGACTATGGCCGCGAGATCGCTGACTTGCATCTGAGCATGAGCGGATTTTCTCCCAATGAGACCGTCCAAAATTAAAGCCGCTAAGCCATGAACACAGGCCCAACAGGTAAGGGCGATGCTTTCAACCTCGCCTTCGACAACTAATTTGGCCTCCTTGCCTTCTTGAATGGTTCTGAGCAGGACATGGTAGGCTTCGTTGGCGGCATCTTCCACGGGAGGCAGCGCGGACGTTCCTACCAGTTGACTGTTTAATGGTTGGGGGCAAACTTCAAATCGCGTGAGGAGCCGAAATTCGGCGGGATGCTCCACGGCAAATTCGACATAGGCAACGCCAATAGCGCCTAAACGGTCCAGGGCATTTCCTCCTTTCCGGTCACAGGCTCCTTGCAGGGTTTGCGCCAGGCGTTTATAGATCTCAATAGCTAAAGCTTCCACCAGCGCGGTTTTGTCGGCAAAGTGATGATACGGGGCGGCATGGCTGACCCCGGCTCGACGGGCCACTTCACGCAGCGTAAAACCGTCGACGCCGCGCTCTTCCGCTAGCTGCCTGGCGGCATCGAGCAGGGCGCGGCGCAGGTCACCGTGATGATAACTATCCTTCTCGGCGAAACTTTTTTGCGCGGAAGCTGAAATAGATCTTGACACTGGTAAGATTCTACTTTATCTTTACATTGTAAAGATCAGAAAGCTTAGAAGAGTTCTGATCTTCGCAGGTTTTATCGTGACTACATTTTTCCGATGGCGCAAGTGGATTTCGTTTTTAGCTCCCGTACTTTGTATTCCTTTGCATGCCCAAGAGTCCCGGCTCACTATCGAACAGGCCATTCAGCTTGCTTTGAAGCATAATCGCACGCTAGGAGTGTCCGGGGCGGAAGTAGCCCGCAGTCGGCAACAGTATCTGGCGGCGGCGACGCAGCGATTGCCGCAGTTTAGCTTTTTTGCGAATGGCGGCGAGCTATTGACAAGGCCGGGATTATCGTTTCCGGCAGGATCGCTCGGCAGATTGTCGGATGGAGCACTGGTGCCTTCGGTTGATACGACGGTGCAGGCAGCCAGGCGTCCGGCGGCGTTTGTATTCGGCCAAATCAATCAACCGTTGACGCAACAACGCCGCATTCGTTTGCAGTTACAAAGTCTTTCGATGGCTCAGGATCTTGCCGCCGAAAAGCGCCGGCATTCGGAACAGGACGTAGTCAATCAGGTCCGACGAACTTATTACGCGATCGTGGCGGCGGAAAGCCAGTTCCAAAGCGCGGGAGAAAATATCCGGCTTTACCGGGAGTTGAACCGGCTTACCGATGAGCGGGTAATGCAGCAAGTGTCGCTGAAGGCGGAATCGCTGGATGTAAAAAGCCGTTTAGCCCAAGCCGAGTACGAAGCTACCATTCCACGCGACCAGTTGGAAGACAGCAAGGAGCAATTGAATATTCTCCTGGGCCGCCCGGTCCAAATAGGGTTCGATGTAGAGCGATTACAGGAGGTTTCCTGGGAGTTGCCTGATGTGGATGCGGCTTGCTGGCAAGCATTGACAGCGCGTCCGGAGATTCGGGCAGCCGCCCTGGAAGTAAAGCGAGCCGATTTAGCGCGGCGGGCCAAGGTGGCGGAATATATACCCGATGTCAGCCTGAGCGTTTCGTACCTTTCGTTTGTTAACACAAACAGCACGTTGGTCGGCAATATTGCGAGCGCTGGCCTGCAAGTGCAGTGGGAGCCGTTTGACTGGGGACGCAAACGGCACGAAGCCGCGCAAATTAAGGAACAGGAAACGGAAGCGCGGCTGCAACAGGCGGACACGGCTGCGAATATTACGGCGCAGATTCGGGCAGCCTGGCGGAAGGCGCGGCAAGCCCGTGAGTTTCTGGATGTCTGCCGGTTGAAGCAGGACAGCGCCCGCGAGGCTGTGCGCGAGACGGCAGTGCGTTTTGAACAAAAAGCCGCGCTGCTGCGCGATGTTCTGGATACGCAAACGGCGAAGGCGAATGCAGATGACGGGATGCTCCGGGCGCTGGCTCAGTTCTGGTCCGCCCGCGCTGATTTTGACCGGGCGGTGGGAAATGACAAGGGGGCGAATTAATGAGACAACAGACAAGTATTTTTGTTCTGGCGCTTGGGGGGGTTCTGGCAACGACGGCTTGTCAGAAAGCGGCGACCGCCCCCGCGCAGTTGCCTGCTGTCAGGATGATCAGCGTTGGCGCTACAACGGCAGACACAGGCGACGACGTTCTGCGTTTTTCGGGCGTGCTGGAGCCGTACCGGCGTGTGGATTTAGCTTTTCGCGTCGGCGGGTATGTCGGAAGCATTCGTCAGGAGCGTGGCAGCGATGGCCGGGTGCGGGCGCTGGAGCCTGGCGATACTGTGAGACGCGGTGAATTATTGGCGACGCTCCGCCTGACCGATTACCGGGCGCGCGTGGAGCAGTCGTCCGGCGTGCTGGCGGAGGCCCATGCCGCCGAAGATGGAGCGCGGGCGCAACTGGCGCAAGCGACGGCACAGGGGGAACAGGCCCGGCGCGACTGGGAGCGGGCGCAAATCCTATTCAAGGCGGAAGCATTGACGAAGCCGGACTTTGATGCCGCTAAAGCCAAATATGAGACATCCACGGCGCAAGTGGATGCGGCAAAGGCCGCCATTATCACACAAGGAGCGCGGGGTGCGCAGGCGAACGCGGATCTGAGCGCGGCACGGGTTTCGCTCGATGATACGGAGCTGCGGTCTCCCCTGGACGGCGTCGTATTGTCGCGGTCTGTGGAGGTGGGCACGCTGCCGGCTACGGGCAGTTCCGTCTTCTCGTTGGCGGATATCAGCCTTGTTAAAGCTGTGTTTGGCGTGCCGGATGTGGATCTGGGGCAGTTGCAGGCCGGACGGCGATTACCGGTCACGATTGAAGCATTACCGGGCGAGTCTTATACCGGGGTTGTAACGTCGATTGCTCCCATGGCGGATGAGCGCACGCGCACCTATAGCGTGCAGTTGACGCTCGAAAATCCGAAGCTGCGGCTACAGCCGGGCATGATTTCAAGCATCGCCTTGACCGCCTCACAACATGGCGGTTCAGCGGCGCTGACGGTACCTCTGACCGCCTTAGCGCGGGTAGGAGTGAGTGACAGTTCGTTTGGTGTTTACAAAGTCGTGGAGAACGGCAGGAAGCACCTGATCCGGTTGCAGCCGGTCGAGTTGGGAGCGATTCGCGGAAATCAGGTAGTGATTACGAAGGGTCTGGCGGCGGGAGAGATGGTTGTGCAATCAGGCGGCAGCCAGTTGTCCGATGGGCAGGTCGTCACCATTGCCGAATAGGAGGATTTATGGCGCATAAGAGCGACGAAGAACTGATCCGCACCACGCACAATACTTCCCGGTTTTTTGTGGAGCAGCCGCAGATTGCGTGGGTGTTGCTGGTAGCGGTGCTGGTCTGGGGCGTCTATGGCTACATTCACATGCCCAAACGCAAAGACCCCGACATTCCCGTGCGGCAGGCGATGGTGATTGTGCCTTGGCCGGGCGTCAGCGCCGAGCGCGTGGAGCAGCTTGTGACGAAGCGCGTGGAGCAACGAGTGGCGCAGAACACAAAAGTAACGGAAATTCGCTCCTTCGCCAGAACGGGGATCTCTGTAACGATCCTGGAGCTTGATGAAAACAACGTCAAGGATCCTCCCAAGGAACTGGACGACATCAAGGGAAAGCTGGACGGCATTGGTGAGTTGCCGGAGGGCGCGGGGCCGGTGCAATTTGTAAAAGACTTTGGCGACACGGCGACGCTGATGCTGACTGTAGCGAGTCCGCCGGTGGCGGAAGCGGAGATTGCCTTGCGAACGCGGGAGATCGAACCGGTTTTGCGTCAAGTTCGCGGAAAAGGTTCAGGATCGAGCGCGGTTAACGTCGTGATCTGTTTTCCGCGCGAGCTCGACAAGCGCGAGATGGACGGCCCGGTCATGGAAATGGTCAATTGGCTTCAGCAAAAGGGCTATGTGACTGGAGCGAGCGTACAAGCAGGACCGGGTTTCGCCTTGTTAAACGGACAAAGCGCCGTTTCCGATGCCACGCTCAAGGCGGCTATCGAACAGTTTCTGCGGGAGGAAATACAAGCCGATGAGCTTCATCCTGACGCCTGGCATCCGGTGATAGTGCATTCTCTTTCCGAACTTCGGGAGCGATTGCGCGAGGCGCAGGCGCCTCAGTACAGCTACCGGCAATTGGAAGATTTCACGGAGATAATGGCGCGCGGGTTTCAAACTGTGCCGCAGGTAGCGAAGGTGAACCGGACAGGCATTTTGCCGGATGAAGTTTCACTGACGTACTCTCGTGACCGTCTGGCGGCTTATCACGTGCAACCCTCGTCTTTATCGGGACTGCTGCAAGGGCGGAACATAACGGGATTTGGCGGAAGCTTGAACTCGGCCAGCCAGAATATACGGATTGCTCCGGGCGGTGAGTTCACGGGTCTTGAGGCAATCAAAAATATGCCGATCATTCAGGGAACGGGCCAAGCGCCGGTTTACATGCGCGATCTGTTTTCCGTGAATCGAGGCTATCAGACGCCGCCTGGGTTCTTGAATTTTTTGACTTACCGCGCGAGCGATGGGCAGGTGCGGCGCGGGCGGGCCATCACGCTTGATCTGCAAATGCGGGCGGGCGATCAGATCGGGGCGTTTGCCAAGGCAGTGGATAAGAAGCTTAATGAGATGAAACAAGTTTTGCCGCCGGATCTGGTGCTGGCGCGCACGTCCGATCAGCCGCGCCAGGTAAAAGAAAATGTCGATCTGTTCATGACCAGTCTTTGGGAAGCAGTCCTGCTGGTCATCTTTATCTCGCTGATGGGATTTTGGGAGTGGCGTTCCGCTGCTTTGATGGCGCTCTCCATTCCGATTACGCTGGCCATGACGTTTGGAATGATGTCGGCGCTCGGCATTGATTTGCAGCAGATTTCAATTGCCAGCCTGATTATCGCTTTGGGCCTGCTGGTGGACGACCCGGTCGTGGCGGGCGATGCTATCCGGCGCGATCTGGCCAATGGACAACCGAGAAAGTGGGCGGCTTGGATTGGACCCACAAAACTAGCGCGGGCCATCCTGTTTGCGACGGTGACAAATATCGTAGCTTATCTTCCGTTCCTTCTGTTGCATGGCGATACGGGCCGGTTCGTGTTCAGCATGCCGATTGTGATTACCTGTTCGCTGGTTGCGTCGCGGCTGGTGTCGATGACATTTATTCCGCTATTAGGGGGATGGCTACTGCGGGAAGAAGACCGGGAAGGAATTGACGCCCGCAAGAGATCTCGTTTTGGGCATTTTTATTACCGCATCGGCGGCTTTGCCATTCAGCACCGGAAGCGGTTTCTGCTCGGCGCTTTGCTGGTGCTTCCGCTGGGGGCGTTCTTTTTATCGCAATTGAAGCCGATGTTTTTCCCGCAGGACTTGCAATATCTGTCGTATGTCGATTTGTGGATGCCGGAAGGTGCCTCGTTTGCCTCGACGCTACAGGCCAGCCGCAAGGCGGAAGCCGTGATTCGTGAGACAGCCCAACGATTTCAGCAGGGCGGAGATACAAAGCGGGAACATCCGGAAGTGCCGGCATTAAAAACCTTGACGACCTTTGTAGGCGGAGGCGGTCCACGCTTCTGGTTCTCGGTTCCGCCGGAAGCGCGGCAGTTGAATTACGCGCAGATTGTCATTGAAACTAGCGATAAGCATGACACACTGACTCTGTTGCCTGCTTTGCAGAGTGCGCTTTCGACACAGGTGCCGGGGGCGCGTATCGATGTCCGCAACCTGGAAACGGGACCGCCGGTGGGCGCTCCGGTTTCTCTTCGCATCAGCGGCGAAGATCTCTCCACGCTGCGAACCGAAGGAGAGAAACTGAAACATATTTTCCGCTCGGTTCCAACAGCGGTGCGCATTCGGGATGACTGGGGAGAGGACCGCCTCGCGATTTCCGTTAATACGAACCCTGACCGCGCGGCGCTGGCGGGAGTAACCCATCAGGATATCGCCGACGCTTCCTTGACGAGCACGGACGGCATCCGCGTGGGCACGCTGCGGGAAGCGGATCATTTGATTCCTTTAATGCTGCGGAGCCGCGTCGAGGAGCGTTCCCGCTTAACTGATCTGCGCGATCTTTATGTATTTAGCCGCGCTGATGGGCATCGCGTTCCCCTGCGCGAAGTGGCTCATTTTTCTCCGCATCTGGAGCCGGAAACGATCCGGCACTTCAATCGTTTCCGGACCATTACGGTTTCGGCATTTCCGGCGGCAGGATCGATTCCTTCCGAAGTGCTGAGCGCCATGATGCCGAAGATCAAAGCTTTTGAGCGCCAGTTGCCGCCCGGCTATGAGTTGATCTTTGCCGGTGAGTATAAGGAGCAGACAAAAGGCTTCGCCGATTTGAGCTTGGCGATGATCTCTTCCGTGCTTGCCATCTATCTGGCTCTCGTGATTCAGTTCCGCCATGCCCTGAAGCCGTTGATTGTATTCGCGGCCATTCCGTTTGGTCTGGTAGGAGCATTAGCGGCGTTGTATATCATGCATGAGCCATTTGGATTCACCGCGTTTCTTGGGATTGCGAGTCTGGTTGGCGTGATTGTCAGCCACATCATTGTGCTGTTCGACTTTATTGAGGAGCGTCGCGAGATGGGAGAGTCTTTACAGGAATCGCTGCTCGACGCGGGCATACTGCGGTTGCGTCCGGTTTTGATTACGGTAGCGGCGACGGCAATTGCGCTCATTCCGCTGGCTTCACATGGAGGGCCTTTGTGGGAGCCGCTGTGTTACGCACAGGTGGGCGGATTGCTGCTTTCGACTTTGATTACCCTGCTACTGGTGCCGACGTTGTATGCGTTTGTGGTTTTGGATCTGAAGTGGATTGCTTGGAATAGCGAAGTTTCAGGCCGCAGTTCTTTGGAAGTAGAAGAAACAGAAGGTGAGCTGGTCAGCAGTGGAGTTTAACGGCTGATGGGAACAGAACGTCCTCACTGACTGCCTTTGCTCTTCGGCTTTTCTATGCTGGAAAGTAGACGATGAATGAGACGTTTTCTCAGCGCGCTGAAGAGTTACGAAAGCAACTGGAACATCATGAGTACCTTTACTATGTATTGGATCAACCTGAGATCTCTGATGCCGAATATGATGCCCTGACGCGTGAGTTGCGCCAACTCGAAGATGCTTATCCCGAGTTGCGAACGCCGGATTCGCCGACCCAGCGGGTGGGCGGCCAACCGCGTGAAGGATTTGTTAAAGTTCCGCACAGCTCGCCGATGTTGAGCCTGGATAATGCGCTCAATGAGGAAGAGTTGCGCGAGTTCGACGGGCGCGTGCGATCGCTGCTGAAATCGGACGAGTTCGAGTATGTCGCTGAATTGAAGTTGGATGGTTTATCCATGGCGGCGTACTACAGCCAAAGCCGGTTCCAGCAGGCGGTGACTCGCGGCGACGGACGCATCGGCGAGGACGTGACCGGAAATGCCCGCACGATCCGATCGCTTCCCTTGCGTTTGCAGCCAGAAGCCGTATTATCGGATACCTTTGAAATTCGCGGCGAAGTGGTGATGCAGCGCCGGTCGTTTGAGCGCTTGAATGAGGAACGTGAACGGCAGGGCTTGGCTCGTTTTGCCAATCCGCGCAATGCGGCGGCGGGAGCGCTGCGGGCGCTCGATCCCTCCTATACGGCTTCACGCCAGCTTGATTATTTCACTTACTTCCTGCTGCATGATGGCCGGCCCATGCTCAACAGCCAGTGGGAGACACTTGAGCGCCTGTGGGCGGCGGGATTTAAGGTCAACCGCTTTCGGAAAAAGTGTCGAGATGTGGAGGAACTGCTGGCATTCATCCGTGAGTGGGATGCCAAGCGGGAAGAGCTTCCCTACGAGATCGACGGCGTAGTGGCAAAGATCGATTCGGCCCAGCAGCAGGAAACCTTAGGTTGGACCGCAAAAGCTCCGCGTTGGGCCATCGCGTTCAAGTACGCCGCGCGTCAGGCAACCACGGTTCTCGAAGATGTTGGCGTGCAGGTGGGGCGCACGGGCACGCTGACGCCAGTGGCGCATCTGAAACCGGTCAGCATTGGCGGCGTGACGGTTTCGCGGGCTACGCTGCACAATGAGGATGAAATTGCGCGATTGGGCGTACAGATCGGCGATACCGTATTGCTGGAGCGCAGCGGGGATGTGATTCCGAAAATCGTGCGCGTGGCGGAACCGGGAGCGCACCGCCGTCCTTTTCAGATGCCGAAGTCGTGTCCTATTTGCGGCGGTCACGTCGTTCGGGAAGAGGGCGAAGCGGCGAGCCGGTGCATCAATACGAGTTGCCCGGCGCGATTGCGGGAATCATTGCTGCACTTTGCGGCGCGTCCGGTGATGGATATCGATGGTCTGGGCGACGCCCTCGTCGATCAACTGCTGACTTGCGGACTGGTGAAGAGCATTGCGGACCTCTACGAGCTAAAAGAGGATCAGCTCATCGAGCTGGAACGGATGGGCAAGAAATCAGCTTCAAAGGTGATTACGAACATTCACCGTTCGCGGTCACAGCCGTTAAGCCGCTTATTGAATGGGCTCGGGATTCCGTTTGTGGGCGAGCGCACTGCGCAGATTTTGGCGGGACACTTCGGGAGCATTGATGCGGTAGCAGCGGCGTCAATCGCCGATTTGCAAGGGGCGCAAGAGATTGGCCCGAAAGTGGCGGATTCCATCCGGCAGTTCTTCGCGGAAGAACGGAACCGGGAACTGATCGAGCGTTTGCGCGCCGCCGGGTTGCAGTTTACCGGCCCCAAAATCATCCAGCAGGAAGGGGCGCTATCCGGCCGCACCTTTGTGTTGACGGGCACGCTGCCCACCTTAAAACGCGAGGAAGCCAAGGAGAGAATTGAAGCAGCGGGAGGCAAGGTGGTTGGATCGGTGAGCAGCAAGACGCATTACGTGGTGGCGGGAGCGGAGGCCGGCTCAAAGCTTGAGAAGGCGCGGGAACTGGGAGTGGCGGTCCTGGATGAAGTGGGATTACTTTCGATGTTGGATAGCGAAAATAGTTAATTGCCACAATTACCAGCACATCTCGTTTTGTTTTTGCTCGCTGTTTTAGATTCCGCTGGACTGCCGGTAGTCGGCGGGGTTGATTTTTTGCTGGTTAAAACGGCGGGAAACCAACCTCAACAGGCTTATCTGGCCGCCGTTTGCGCGATCACCGGATCTTTATTGGGCAGTTCCGTATTATTCGGTATCGCGCGCAAAGGCGGTGAAGTTTTGCTGGCAAAATATATTGCCAGTCGCCGGGGGGCGCGTTTGCACTCGTGGTTTGAGCGTTATGGCTTGGTCACGGTGTTTATTCCGGCGCTGTCTCCGCTTCCGCTGCCGATGAAGATCCCGGTCTTTTGCGCGGGAGCTTTGGAGGTGCGGTGGGCCTTTTTTCTTGGCGTGGTTTTAGCGGCCAGAACAATGCGCTATTTCACTCTGGCCTATCTCGGCTCACGCTATGGACAATCGACCTTGGGTTTACTCAAGGCTCATATCGTGATTGTGATCCTTTTAGCGGTAGCATTAGCGGTAGTGGCTCTTTTGGTTTTGCGCTTGATTGAGGGGCCTGAGCACGTGGTTAAAGAAGTCACGCTGGATGAGCAAAGTTAGATTCGGAGACTACCGTGCGGCTGGCCATCGCTCTTTTATTGCTTCCCGTCTTATTCGCGGACGATGATCTCTCGTCTCAGGAGGCGTTGGGGCGTATTCGCGCCAATGTTTCTCAGCAGATCAGCAAAGTGGCGAATTACACATGTGTGGAGAGCGTGAGCCGCAGTTACTTCTATGACGAGTTCAGCAGAGATTACGGGTGTAACAATCCTGGTAAAACGCCTAAGCAGTGGTACATGCGTGATCGACTCCGGCTGGATGTAGCGGTTTCAGAAGGCCAGGAGATCTTTTCCTGGCATGGCGGCAAGAGTTTTTCTTCAAAAGGTATTGACGACATTGTCCGGTCAGGGCCTATTTCGTCCGGCTCGTTTGTCGGGTATCTGCGAAATATCTTTTTCAAGGAGGGGGTGCGGATTCACTTTGTCGGGCATACGTCGAGCGCCGGCGAGGATTCCTATACCTTTGATTACGCTGTTCCGCGAGGAAGCAGTCACTACCAGGTAGCCAACGGCAAGAAGCGTTGGGTGGTGCCTTTCCACGGCAGGTTTACGGGCAGCGGAACGGATTTTCAATTGACAAGCTTGCAAATCATTGCGGACGAAGTGCCTCCTGAATCCGATATGTGCAGCGTCGGAAGCGAAATCGAGTACCAGCTTGTGAACATCTCCGGCCAAGCTTCCCTGATTCCGAAAAGTTACGTGCTCGACATGAACTCCAGCAATCACTTATATACAACCAGCCGCAGCGAATACACGCAATGCCGGGAGTTTCGCGGAGAATCGACCCTGAGTTTTGATGTTAAGGATGAGACTGAAGCGCAGCACACCTCGACTGTTCATGACGAATGGCTTCCCGCTGGCATGACCTTGCACGTCCGTTTGCGTACTCCCATAGATGACCGGACATCGTTCATGGGCGATCCCGTAGAGGGATCCCTGGTTGATCCTGTCAAGGTAAAAAGTTTAGGCATCACGATCCCCAAGGATGCCGTTTTGCATGGGGTAATCACCAAGCTGGAGTTCTACTCGGAGCCATTCCGGCATTGCCTGGTCAGCATCCGCTTTCAGCGGCTCACGTTTGGATCAAATTCCTTTCTACTCGATGCGTCTCCCTTCTCATCGAGTGGGGACCGGAAATGGCTGGCCGAGGCTTATCGTGAGCACATCCCCGTGAGCATCGCCGCTGACTTGGACAATGGGCTTTTCGTGTGGACTTCCAGCCACTTTCATAAAGACCAGCATTTCACGGCTGACTGGAAGACCAGAGCGCCTGCAGCGGACTCGCCCGAGTAAGATGGGAGACATGCCAGTAACATCGCGCCGCGCCTTTCTGCAAAAGTCCGCGGTTATTGCTTCCGTGTCGAAGCCGCTCTTTGGAAGAGATCCGCTTCGCAAGACGAACCTTGGAGTTCAGCTTTATACGGTTCGTAATGTGATTACGAAGGATCCCAAGGCGATTTTGCAGGGGATTAAAGATATCGGCTACACGGAAGTTGAGGCTACTGATTACGGCAACTTCGACCAGATCTGGTCGGCGATTCAGGAGACGCAACTGACCCCGGCCAGCATCCACATGAATGCCGCTCTGCTTGACAAGGACAGCAGCGAAATTGACGCTAGATTTTCGATGTTCAAGCAGCGAGGCTTTCAATATGTTGTGTATCCGTACGTCGCGCCGGAAAAGCGCGGCGGGGCTGACGTTTATAAGCGCCTGGCGGCATCGCTCAATAAAGCCGGGGAACGAGCGAAAGCGCAGGGATTGACGCTTTGTTACCACAATCATGCTTTTGAATTTGAGCAGACGGGCGGTACGAGTCCGCTTCAGATTCTAATGACGGAAACGGCCAAAGACCATCTTGCTCTGGAACTGGATATTTTCTGGGTG
>CAXUBB010000035.1:16051-19077 GCA_964249105.1 uncultured Bryobacteraceae bacterium
GGCCATCATCCGGTGGATTTGTTGAAAACCTACACTGGGCGTATTCCGCTTTTGCACCTGAAAGATAAAGCCAAAGGCATTCCCGCTCAGGCGCAATACAACGAAAAAGTTCCAAAGGAGACGTTTAAAGAAATCGGCAATGGTTCAATTGATATTCCGGCGGTGCTGAAAGCGGCAAACGCGGCCGGCGTCAAGCATTATTTCGTGGAGCAGGATCAGACGCCGGGCGATCCGCTCGAAAGCTTGCGGCAGAGCTATGCGTACTTGAGCAAGCAGTTTAAGAGTTAACGCCGGTTTCGAGAATCTCGTCAACTGATATTATTCCGAAGGGCTTGGAACTACTTCACAGTTATCAGCTTCATTTTGAAAAATTAGATGGCGGAGGCACGTTGCGGTTTTTCATCCACTCGATGCTGATATTTCGGTTGGGCTTGATTTCTCTCCGGTCGGGCATGAAGATTTGCAGGCCGGCTTGCGGGGTCATGCGGGTGTAGCCGTTCACGAGTTGTTCCTGATAATTGGTCAGGTCGAGATCAAACCAGGCGTCTTTTGAGATATCAATCATGATGAGATCGACCTGATGCATGGTGAGCTTGCCGAAATCGATAGTGCCGCCTCGGAGCCGCAGAAAGTTGCGCCATTGCTCGACGCGCTCCACGTCTTCCCGCGCATTTCCGTATACTTCTTCCAGGTCGGGATTGGCAACCCGCACGGTTGTTAAACGTCCTCGGATGTGGGGCGGCGGCAGAAGCTGCTGCGTATCGAAAATAATATCATTTCCGGAGACCTGGATGCCCTTCAGATTCTTCGCTTGAAAGAGATCGGAAACGGTGACGTGAAATACGCTCAGTAGAGCCTTGAAAGGAACCTTTAATACGTCCAGTTTGGTGACGTGAATCTGAATACGATTGTCGGGAATGGCGGAAATGGTGCCGGTTAGCTCAATGGGTAGCGGAACCACTTTGTGCAGAGTGGCTTTGAGCTTGATTTGATTTCCATCACCGGAAAAAGTGACATTCTTGAGCGGAGAGTTCGCCAGCCCGCTGCCGTTGAGGTAATTATTGATGTCGCCGATGTTGGCGCGAAGAACTCCGATTTGTATATCTAAGAAGAAGGACTCGGGATCGTCGAAGGTTGGATTTACGTTGGGGTGGGCACGCGCCATCTGCCCACGAAGCCAACGGACGTAAACACGAAAGCTGGGGCCTTTGCGCAGCATCAGATTGTGCGCATAGACGTTAGTGGGGGCTGAGTCGGAAAGAGCGCCGATTTGCTTCGCGCCCGTAGCTACTGGGGGTGAAGAAACAATGTTGACGGGAGGCGCAGCGCCGCGTTTTTCCCTTCGGAGATACCACAAAAACAAAACAGCCAGGACAATGAGGGCGGAAACGAAAAAAACAGTTTTTCTGTTTTTCACCAGAGGATGAGCGAGACTATGCTCGTTCCTGATAGGTGCCTTCGGCGGTGCTGATGCGGATGCGCTCACCCTGGTTAATAAAGGGCGGCACTTGCACTACCAACCCGGTTTCCATCTTGGCGGGTTTCGTCACGTTGGAAACGGTTGCGCCTTTCAGTCCGGGCTCGGTTTCCATCACGGTCATCTCGACACTCGGCGGAAGTTCGACGCTGATCGGTTTCCCTTCATAGAACTCGACGTTGACTCGCAACTGCGGCGTCAGATACAGAACGCCGTCACCGAGAATGTCTTTCGTGAAGTGCATTTGCTCATAATTTTCGGTGTTCATGAAATAGTAGTATTCGCCGTCGTCATACAGGTACTCCATTTCATGCTCGTCAAAGGCGACTCTCTCCACCTTGTCTTCGGACGAGAACCGGTGCTCCATCATCGAGCCGGACCGGATATTTCGCATTTTGGCCTGGACAAAGCCGCGCAGGTTTCCAGGGGTCCGATGCACCATGCTGAAGACGGAGTGCAGTTCATTATTGAACTTGATGACCATGCCCGGACGCAATTGTGTTGCTGCAATCATGAAGAAGCTTCCAGTTTAACAGGCAAACACGTTAACGCACGGCGCAGACTTTACCTTCCACGTTAGCCGGAACGCGCCAGAAACCGGAGGCGTCGGCTGGGACCGTCACCGACTTTTTCTCCTCGGTGTACTTCAGCTTTTGGTTTGGTTTCAACTTCCAAAGAAGAGTGGTGCTGTTGGGGGCGGCGCGTTGCACTTCCACACACCCTTGCATCAGTGGCGTGAGTTGGAGGCGGCCGAAACTGGCCGTTTGCGTTTGCCAATTCGCGGGGCAGTTTTGTTGTTGAACGCCCTTTGCCGTGATCTGTACCCAGCACGAGTTCGGCTCCCAATTAGTTCGGGCCAATAGCCGGTCGTTTGCTTCGTCGTACCACCAGGGATCGAGGTTCTGATAACCTACGCCCGGCAGATAGGGATCGGCCCACAGCAGCTCGTACGCTACGCCGGGGCCTTCGCGGATCATTTGACGATCTTCAATCGCCCAGCCTTGCAGGAATTGGGAACTGTCGCTATTGGGAGCAAGGCTGACCAGGGCTAAGGCCGCAATGTGGGTCATCCAGTCGGGGTGTTCGACTTGCGCCGGTTTCAGGTTCAGCAGGAATTGAATAGGAAGCGAGTTGAAAAATTGTGGGGCATTCTCGCGGAGGTCGGTGTGTTGAGTAGTTTTAACAACCGTCAGGTACTCCGCGGCGGCATACACCTCGCTGGCATCCGCAAGATCTGTGTTTAAGAGAGTTTCTATCGCTTTTCCGCCGCTGGTTTGAGAATCAGCCGCCTGCATCAATAAGGAGTTGCGTAAAGCGGCCAGCGGCCCAGTCTTGTTGCCGGGACAGGGCGAGGACCGGTTACTTTGCGTGATCGAATGGTCCACCCAGTCCCGTATCAGCGCTACTTGGCGCTCGTTACAGGGGTGCGCCTTTGCCCACTCGACGGCTTCCCGGCCTTGCGCTTCCTTACCAGTGATGGCGTAGTACAAGGCCAACTCAAATCCGCGCTCCGGAGAATCGGGAACGTTCTTCACTCGTTCTTCAAAGT
>CAXUBB010000035.1:19087-19434 GCA_964249105.1 uncultured Bryobacteraceae bacterium
GTTGACCCAGCGTTGCGTTTGCCGGTCGCGGTCGCGCTTTAATCTTTTCAGGCGCTGCGGGGTGAGTAGGAGTTGAGGTGAGGGTTCTGAAAGCTGAGCAAAAGCGGTGTCAGTCAGAGTGATTATCAGCAGAGCTAGAAGGATTCCTAGGCGCAAACGAACATTCTTTCATAGAAGTTTAATGATGTAGAGTACCAGTATGGCCAGCGCACCTGTTCTTCCGCAGGTTTCGGTCGAGGAATATGAGCGCACTCCTGAGTTGTTCGAGCATCACGAATACGTGGATGGTGTTTTAGTCGAGACACCTGTGCCAACTTCTAAGCCTTCAGAACTACAAATATGGCTAG
>CAXUBB010000036.1:0-19089 GCA_964249105.1 uncultured Bryobacteraceae bacterium
AAGTGCGGCGCGATCCGAATACCCGCCTGCGGTCGGTAATCAACGAGAATTTCGCGTCGAGCCAATTCTCGCGTCACTTCCTGGCCGTTCTGCACACCCAGAATCACTACTCCGCCGCGTCGTCCGGCATCGCGGCAAGTGCGCACCGGAATGTCAAATTCGTCGGCCAGGTCCATTAGAAATTGAGTTTGCCGCAGGGACTTCGCGCGAATGTTCTCTATTCCGACCTCAGCAACAATCTCATATCCTGACTTTGCCGAATAGAGAGCCGGGATATTCGGCGTGCCATTCAGAAAGCGCATGGCGTTATCAGCCAGTTGAATTGGCCCCGGCTCAAATCCAAACGGCTCCCGGTGTGCTTGCCATCCGGTGGCGGCGGGCTCCAATTGGCGCCACAAATCCCTCCGCACGTATAGATAACCCGCGCCCGGCCCGCCGCAGAGCCACTTCACTGACCCGCCCGTTGCAAAATCCACTTCCAGTTCGCGCACATTAACGGGCAAACATCCGGCTGATTGGTAGAGATCGGCCACTACCATCGCGCCTACCTCGTGCGCGCGCTTCGTGATGGCAGCCAGATCCTGCACGTACGAACTGCGGAAAGCGACCTGCGACACGGATACCAAGCGCGTCTCTTCGTCGATGGCCGTCAGCATCGCTTCCAACGGCAGCGTCATGCCGTCATCCGACGCCACGGGCGTCACGCGCGCACCCTGCCGCTCTAGACCGTGGTAGATGTAATCGTTCGAGGGGAAGTTTAGGCCGTCGGTAACCACCTTGTTCCGCGTCCCGCGCCAGTCGAAGCAGGACGCGACAATCCACTGGCAAATGGACACGTTCTGATGCATCACCACTTCGCCTTTTCCGGCCCCAATAATGGAACCAATGAGATCGCCGGCCGTCACCGGCATCTCCCACCAGCCTTCCTCCCAGGCTCGAATGCCCCTGGTAGCCCAAGTATCGGCGAATTGCTGCAATGACTCGGATGTCCGTCGCGGCATCGCACCGAGCGAGTGGCTAATCATGTACGTTGTCTGCGCAAGAATGGGAAATTCCTTCCGCCAGACCAGCAAGGGATCATTCATGGTAAGGGTAACGACGGCCTCCGTACCCGCCACACTACCCAGAACAAGCCCAGCGCCGGCAATC
The DNA here is from genome assembly GCA_964249105.1 of uncultured Bryobacteraceae bacterium. GTDB lineage: Bacteria > Acidobacteriota > Terriglobia > Bryobacterales > Bryobacteraceae > Bog-105. Next base: position 1,150 of record CAXUBB010000036.1, read on the forward strand.
CGTAAACCAGCGTCATGCGGAACTCCACGGTGAACGCCGTGGTCAGCAGTATTGCCGCCATGAGACCTGCGCCCAGCAGGCTCAAATACGGGTGCCCCCACATGCGAAACGCGAGACGTTCCCCGGCGTGCGCGCGGCGGAAATAAAGGTGGGTCACAAAAATCATCATCCATGTGAACATCGCGCCGAACATCGAAATGGCCGCCATCAGCGTGAAGGAGGTATCGGGAAAGAAGAAATTCAACAGCGTCGCGAGCGCGATTCCAGTCGATGACAACAGAAGCGCCGAAATCGGCGTTCCGCGTGCGCTCAGTTGGCCGAATCGCTGCGGCGCATAACCCGCCCTCGCCAGGCTGAACATCATGCGCGTGGTGATGTATAACTGGCTGTTCATGGCGGAAAGCGCCGCCACCACAATCACAAAGTTCACCACGCCTCCGGCAAAGGGCACATGGGATCGAGCCATCACGGTGACAAACGGACTTTCGCCTTTCCCCGACTCTGTCCATGGAACAATCGCGAGAATAATGGTCAATGTCAGGATATAAAAAATAATGAGGCGCGCGACTGTCGAGCGAAAGGCTTTCGTGATGGCCCGTTGCGGATCTTCCGCTTCGCCGGCCGCCACCGCGATCATCTCAATGCTGAGATAGCTGAAGATCGAAACTACCACCGCCACCCACATGCCCCACGCGCCTTTGGGAAAAAATCCGCCGTGAGCGGTGTAGTTGGACAAACCGGCGCCCGCCACGAGCCATCCGCCTAGTAGGATGAACACAACAATGGCCGTCACCTTAAGGGCGGAGAAGGCGTACTCCCCCGCCCCGAATACTTTCACATTGAGCGAGTTCAAAACGATCAGAATGGAGGAGAACCCTACGATCCAAAACCAGCCCGGTGCCGTCGGGAACCAATAGCGCATATAAACCGCAATCGCAGTCACCTCCGTACCCACAGCCAAGACAATGCAGGACCAGTACGCACCGCGAACCAGGAATCCGGCCAGCGGCCCGATATAGAACTCCGCCCACGCGCCGAATGATCCCGAAGTCGGATGTGCGACCGTCATTTCAGCGAGGCACCCCATCAGCAGAAGAGCAATCAGGGCGCCGATCACGTAGCTGACGATCACCGAAGGCCCGGCGAAACGAATGGCAAAACTGCTGCCAAGAAACAGACCGGTGCCGATTGCGCCGCCGATGGCAATCATCGTGAGTTGGGCGGAACTAAGCCCCCGCCGTAGTCCTTTTTCACGATCCTGGATGGCATCGAAGCGTCCGGCGTTGATCGAATTGGCACGAAGGCCATCCGTGGAGAACTGTTTCGTCATGTTCGAGTTCAGTCTAGGCTGTCGAATCGTCCTGCCTTGCCATCGCAACTCGATCCTCGGCCACCGCATTTGGCGCGAGCAGCAATATACGATTCTGCTCTTGCCGATAAAGGCGGGGTCATTGCTGATTCTAACCCACTAGTGGTCTGTCAGCTCTCGACTGTCGGGTAGCGCTTGCGTCATTTGAGGCGAGCATCTTTGGCTGTGAATTGCCAAGCGGCTTTGACACCCATGCGATTGCGGCGCTGCTCCCAAGCAGAGACACGCTGTTCCAGCAGGGTGCGATGCCAACGCGCTTCGGCAGGTCACACGCTAGCATGCTGAACTCGATCTCGGCCATGTTCAGCCAGGAGCCGTGCTTGGGCGTGTAGTGGATTTCCAGGCGATCGGCTATGCGCCGTGCCTCAGCGGTTGGAAACGCCTGATAGAGACTCGCCGGGATGAGCCGAATACAACTGTAGGACTAAGCAACTTGTATTTTTTGATAAAGCTCTACATACTCCATAACCATCCTTTCCATCGAAAACCGAGCCATCGCCCGCGCGCGGCACACCGAAGAAGAAATCTCATCTAAGCGCCCTATCGCCTTCGCCATCTGATCCTGTCCCTCCACAATAAAGCCGGTTACCCCATCCTCCACAACTTCAGGCAGAGCGCCCGCGCGAAAAGCAACGACTGGAGTGCCCGAACTGATTGCCTCCATTGCCACCAGCGAACTGGTCTCCGCCGCCAAACTGGGAATCAGCAGCGCCCGCGCCTGGGCCAACAAGGAGACTTTGTGTCTTAAATCCACCGCTCCGACCCAGCGCCGCTTATCGTCCAGCAAAGGTTCTACTTGCTCCCGAAAATAAGTTTCGTGATCGCGAAAGGCGTAAACCGGTCCCGCAACGGTCAGCGGAAGATCCAATTGATGAGCCGCTTCGAGCGCCAGATGGGTACCTTTCTCAGGACAGATCCGCCCTAACCAGAGGAGCGGACCTGTATGTATATCATCCGCACGGAACTGCTCCGTATCGATGCCGTTGGCGACTATAGAAATCCGTTTTTTGCCCGGCACTGAACGGGCCTGCATCTGCGAAACACAGTTAAACTCAATACCGGGTAATGCAAAAATTTCAGCGGGATACCAGTCGGGCGGCAGATGTAAAGTCGCCAGCTTCGGCACGGAAGATTTAGGCAGATAAGCATGAAAATCAAGCCCATGAAAATGAATCAGATCGATCTCATGCGTTTCCAGCACTTGCTGAATCGCCAGCCGGTGAGCCTCCCGCGCTTTTCGCCGGACTTCCTCTGTCATCTCGCCCTGGGCGGCAGGCGTGGCAATTAATTCGCCATGTACCGCCGAGCCTTCCGCCGCCACAACCAGGGAGCGATGCCCGCGCCGCGCAATACCCCGCTCAAGAAGCGCTAAAATCTGCTCCGCGCCGCCCGCCGAATGGACGCTCACCGGTAACAACGGATAGGCAACACTAAGAACGCTGAAACAATCCATAACCACTTCAACGATAGAAAACCGGTAAAGGCCCGACGTAACAGGAATACCTGAGAGTGGGTCTCCAGACAGGAAAACACAATGGACAGAAAAACAAATCCGCCCGATTCCGATGAAACCGCCAGAAAGAAACATTCATACGCCGATGATGAAGATGTAACGGACATCGACGCGGCCAGCCCGGATCTCCAGACCTCTAACAAGTCCGGTAAGCACTCCTCCGCCGAGAAATTGGCCGCTTCCCGTCCTGAGTTTGGAGCCGGTCGTGGCGCGCAACCCGTCTCGGGAGCTTTTGGGGATGATCCGTCTCACGTTGTTACAGGACGCAATGCCGGTCCCAATACAAATCAGTTTCGGTGCAATTCCTGCGGACGTTATTTCAATACCCAAAGCGAGTTGTCACAGCACGAACCCGAATGCCGGACCGCAAAAGCAGCGACCGCAACGGGACGTGAAGATTTACGAGACGAGGACTCCCGTCCGCACGAGCCGAACGACGCTGAATCAAAAGAACATCCTTTTCAGCACGGAACCAAGCAGACCTAAGCGACGCGGATCCGCCCGGTTACTATTCCACGGGAGCCGCCGACCCCGCCAACCGTCCCGGCATGTCGGCTAAAACATACGCCAGCACCGCCAATACCGCCACATTTTTCCGAAAATCCTCCGGATTCACTTTGTCCACGGTATCCGCCTGCGTATGGTGCCAATCGAAGTAATGCTCACCCGTCGTGGTTGGGCTTAAGGAGGGAACTCCCTTGCTAACCAAAGGCTCAATGTCGCTGCCTCCGCCTCCCGCATTGACCTGATCCGCCTGGATGCGGGAAAGCAGACGGCCAATCTGCCGACAAATCTGCATGGATTCTTCTTCTGCCGCTGACGGCGGCTTCGGAGGTGGAACGGTCAATCCCGGCATTAAGCGCCGAAGCCCAGGAAAGGGGCCATATCCAAAGCCCAGGGGACGCTCCGCTCCTTCATCCATCTCAATAGCGGCTACATGGTCTTTGAGCTTGCCGCCAATCCAGTCGAGATACGCCTCGCCCCCGCGTCCGCCATTCTCTTCATTGACCCAGAAGACCACACGAATCGTGCGCTTCGGCTTGATCCCCAAACGATGGAGCAGGGCCGCCGCCTCCAGCGTTGCCATAATTCCCGACCCGTCATCCTGCGCGCCTTGTCCCACATCCCAGGAATCAATATGGCCGCCCATCACGACCACTTCTTCTGGATGCTCGCTGCCCGGCAACTCGCCAATCACGTTAGCGGCTTCAGCATCCGGCTCCATATGGGCCGACATCTCCAAATGCACTCGCGGCGTTGCGCCGCTCGTTTGCAATCGACTGAGTAATGTTGCGTCTTCAATACTGATCGCCGCCGCGGGAATCTTCGGGCTATCTTCCGCATAGCGAAGCGTGCCGGTGTGCGGTTGCTGCAATGCTAAGGGTGTAATGGATCGCACCAGAACCGCTACGGCTCCCATCTTGGCGGCGCGGGAAGCGCCCGCAACCCGGTAGGCAACCGTTTTCCCGTATCCCTCATAAGGCGCATTGAAAACCACAATTTTGCCTTGCACTTTATCGCCGGCTTGGGCCAATTCATCAAAATTAGAAACCACAAGAACATCCGCCGTGATACCGGCAGGAGGCGTGCCCACGCTCATTCCTAATCCAAGCATGTGCAAAGGACGGCCCACGGGTGAAAGGATCATGCCGGACTCGCTGCCCCGTACCCAATGAGGAACCTTCACGGGCGGCGTAACCACATTTTGCAGTCCATCCTTTTTCATCTGCTCCGCCGCCCAGGTAATAGCTTTAGGAAGGTTTTCCGAACCGCTCAGGCGATTCCCGATACGGTCGCAAAGATAAACCAGCTTTGCGTAACCGGCCTCGTCCTGCAGAGCCGCATCAATGATCTGATTGGCTGTCTCGCCGTACTTCTGAGCAATCCCGCCGGTCTCCGCGCCGCTGCAAGCGAGAGAAGCAAGCACACCAGCCAATACGACGCACAAAGTACGGGCACTCATAAATGTGTCAGAGTAGCACGGCAGAAAAGTTGTTGCGCCTAGCGCATCAAGCCTAAACCGCAAAATCCACTTCCAAAGGCTCAATCAGCGGCATCAGCCAACTCACAAGCCGCTGATGAACTGGATGCGGCCCATACGCGTCGAGCGCGGCGCGGTCGGCAAACTTCATGACTCCGCCTAATTCATATCCCTGACCGCGCGGAGAAAAGTTCTTGCCTACCCAGGTTTCCAGCAATCCGGGAATCTGTCCTTGTAGTTTCCGTATCTCGGAAATTACATGCTCCTTCTGCTTCTCGCCCACATCCGGTTTCCACCGGAAAGCAAACACATGAATGCACATAGACCTATCTAAAGCTTATATTCATAGCGAATAAAACCGCCATATGTCGCTAATCTGTCGTAAAGCTGACGAGCCGTAAGATTAGTCTCCTGGGTCGTCCAATACAAACGCGCACAATTGGAACGTCGCGCTTCGGCTGCCACAGCCTCGATCAAGCGTCGCCCATACCCGTGTCCGCGCGCTTCGGGCGCCACAAATAAATCCTGCAAATAACAGACAGCCCGGTCCGTCCAGGCGCTTTCATGAAACAGGAAGTGAACAATTCCGAGTATGGTGCCATGCAAAGGATCGCGCGCGCAAAAACCGCGCAGTGTTCCGCTCTTGCTCATTAAACGTTCCCAAGTCCGTCCGTAGACCTCATCCGGCAGCGTCGTTTGATAGAAGTCGAGGTAGCCTCTCCAAAGTTCCTTCCATCTTGCCTGATCCTCCTGCCGCAGTTCGCTGACGATTTCCTGACCGTTCATCCCTTCTACTCTAAACGGAAGATAGCGGATCATTACGCCGCCGGTTCAAAAGAACGGACGATCAGAAAGGCAAGTCCCGATACAAGGGCGGACGCCGGGATGGTCAGCACCCAGGCCACAACGATATTCGTGGCCACCGACCAGCGAACGGCGCGCACGCGCTGAATGGAGCCGACCCCGGCAATCGCGCCGGCCACGACGTGCGTTGTGGAAACCGGAAGGCCCAGCCACGTTGCCAGGAGAATGGAAATCGCGGCTCCCGTTTCCGCGCAGAACCCGCTGCGCGGTTTCAACCGCGTCAGCCGCGTACCCATAGTGCGGACCACTCGCCAGCCGCCGCTCAGGGTGCCCAAACCCATCGCGACGGCGCAAGCCAGAATCACCCACTTCGGCACTTGAAAGCTTTTTTGAAAACCGCCCGCCAGGAGAACCGCCGTAATAATTCCCATGGATTTCTGCGCATCGTTTGTTCCATGAGCGCAACTGAGCAGCGATGCCGACAGGATTTGCAGATGCCGGAACCAGCGGTCCATGCGGGCTGGGGCTACATCCCGAAAAATCCAATAAACTGCCACCATCAGCGCATACCCCAGCACGAGTCCAATGACCGGAGCGGCCACAATAAAAGCAAGCGTGATGGGCCATTTCCCTACCACCAGTCCGTGAATTCCGGCCTTCGCCAGCGCCGCTCCGGCGTAGCCTCCAATCAGCGCATGGGATGAACTGATCGGCAGTCCCAGGAACCACGTCAGCAGGTTCCATGCGATGGCTCCGAGCAGCCCGGCCAGAATGACGTAGGGAGTAACGATATGCGTATTCACAAAGCCGCCCCCAATCGTGGCTGCCACGCCCGTTCCCAAAGCGAAGGCGGCAAAAAAATTGAATACGGCGGCCAAAGCGACCGCCTGGAGAGGGGTTAATACCCTGGTGGCCACAACAGTGGCAACGGAATTTGCTGCGTCATGAAAGCCATTGACGTAGTCGAAGCCGAGGGCGATCAGAACGATGATGACAACCAGCCCGAAGGTGGACATGCGGGCCTAAAGGTTCTTCACCGCGACGCTCTGAATGACATCGGCCACGTCTTCGCAGCGGTCGGTTGTGCTTTCCAGCACTTCGTACATATCCTTCAACTTGATCAGAGTAACTGCGTCAATATCAGAGCTGAATAGCGTGGTCAGCATCGTCCGCTCGACCGCATCGGCCTCGTCCTCCAGCCGGTTTACCTCGATACAGGGTTCGGCCACGGATTTTTTTTCATGCAGGGCGTGAATCGCTTTCTGGAGCGCGGTGCAGCAGCCCGCAATCATCTCTCCCAGTTCCAGCGCGGGGCCGGGAATGGGATCGATGCGATAGGCGGCAATCCGAAACGCCGCGTCTTCCATCGAATCCAGCACGTTGTCCAGGGCGCTTGCCAAGGCTTGAATGTCTTCGGGATCAAACGGCGTGATAAACGTTGCGTTCAAACGCGCGAAAATTTTGTGAGTAATTTCATCGCCGCTGCGCTCCAGCGCTTCCATGCGTTTCGCTACCTGGCTGATGCCTTCATAACCTCCCTTCAGTCCCGAGAGCAGTAAATGGGAAGCTTGGCAAAGAATATTCGACTGCTGGTGAAAGTACTCAAAGAATCTTTCGTCTTTGGGCAACAGGTTCAATGGTTAGCTCCTCATCGTGGCAGTCCATGCCAATGCTACATCTTCAGACTAAGAATGTTAAGGATGTGTTACAAGCTGGGAACGCGGCGCTCGCGCAAAGGAAAGGTCGGTTCGGTAGCCTGGCTAGTGGCAGGAGCGTTATGCGACAGGATTCCCGTTTAACCGGCAGTTTTCGCGGCTTGTTGTTATTTGATGTGGCCGAATCCATCGATCTTGCCCTGCTGCATCGCATCCTGGGCACGAATCCGAGTCGGCGGGAACCGGCCTTTCGACATCCCGCGCCGGAGTACGTACGGTTTGAACGTCCGCCGGTGATCGAGCAGGTGGGAACCCGGCAAGTTCGCGGCGGTGAAAGCGTTGAGATCCGAATCCGCTACTTCGAGTACGGAGTGGCCAGCGTTGAAATGCAGATGCCCTTCAGCTCTTCCTGGGATGAATTGGCCGCGCTGACAAGCCGTTGGATCATGTCCGCGGAGTTGGAAAGCCTTGCCGCAAGCTTATTGCGCGAAGCTCTGGTCCGCACGAGTCCGGCGCTGAGCAACGCTTATCAGAAATGGATTTCGGAGGATTACTATGTCGTTCAATTGGATCCAATACAGATGAATGACGGAGCCGTCCTCACGGCTGAGCATTTAGTTCGAGAGCGAGGAGGCGAGATCGCCCAGATTGTGCGTGGGGAAGAATTACCCCTTTCTCCCACTGAGTGCCGGGAAGTGCTGCAATCAACGATGTCATACTACCCCACCGATTTGCTTGTGCTGGGCTGGGTCGGAGCTTTTATCTACGACAGCCGCGCCGCCGCCGGCCCGACGGTCGATTTACTGGAATATGCAAACACTCAGTTGCTCGAATTCCGCTACTATGACGACGTTCTGACGGGCGTGCTGTCTGATGTATATAAGCGTTTGGAAAAGCGGCACACCATGTGGAGAAGGTGGAGATTGGCGAGCGAGGCAGAAAGCTTGAATACGATCCGGCTCGATTATCAGGAGCTTGTCGAGCGCACCGATACGGCCATCAAGTTTCTGAGCGACATGTTCTATGCGCGCATGTACCGCCTGGCGGCGGCGCGGATCGGCGTCAACGACTACCGCCATTTAGTGACCGACAAGCTCACGACCGCTCGTGACCTGTACGATTCGATGATTAACGAATTTCATCAGGGCCGCACCTTCTTCCTCGAACTGGCGGTGGTCGTCATTTTGCTGATTGAGATTGTGTTCTTGTTTATTGGCAAACTGTGATTTACTCCGCTTCCAAGGACGATTCTGTCCACTCCACTTTCGATACCAGTTCGTCCTTCCGAAGTTGATTTGTTACCTCTTCCAAAAGGGACGTGCCAGACGTCTCGGATTGCACTTCGGCCCGCAGCAGGGCTTCATCGGTATCGCCGATATCCTCGGTGCGGAGATGGCGCAGGAGCAGCGGCCGCTCCGCAATGGCGGTTAATAACCCGGCCCGAACTTCCGACTCATGGTTGAACGGGCAGACTACGCTGATTTGGTAGATAGACGTTCGACTCTCTCTTCGCAGCGAGTACAGCATCGCGCGCCTGTCGATGTAGCGGGACATGGGACGCAATGCCAGATTAATGCCGATCAGCAGCGCCGTTACAAATACGGCATCCAGCATTTCTCCCGCTCCCGCGCAAGCGCCCACCGCGGCCGAGCACCACAGCGTCGCCGCCGTGTTCAAGCCTTTAATGCTGCCGCCGTCTTTCATGATGGCACCCGCTCCCAGGAAGCCGACTCCGGAGATGACGTAAGCGATCACATTAGTCGTGGTCGGGCCGCCAACGGTCGCGCCCAGATCCGCAAAGGCCGCTGCCCCAAAGCAGACGAGGGTATTCGTCCGCATGCCTGCCGCCCGCTGCCGCCATTGCCGCTCGGCTCCGATCAGTGACCCCAGGACCAACGCGATGAGGAGCCGGGGAAATGTAGGCTGTTCGGCCAGGGCTACGGCATCGGTCCACCAATGCAGCCAAGGATTCGTCATGCTTACTTGGTCAGAACCACTTCTGAACCATTTTCCGCAGAAAGGTGATGGATTCGGCCATTTCTTCCATCCCGTTCATTCCATCCTCAATGCTGATCCAACCTTCGTAATGGCGATCTGACAGGATTTGGAAAATTCCGTCATAGTCGTTAAGTCCCTTGCCTGTCACCCCATGGCGAAGTTTTTCGGAGTACCCGATCGTGCCGTCGCTCCCGCGCAAGTCATCCAGACTTGCTCCTTCGGCCAAGTAACGATCGCTCGCGTGCATGCTGACCACCCGGTCCGCCACGGAACGCAGCAGTTCAATCGGATCGTCCCCCGCGACAATGGCATTGGATGGATCGTACTGGACGCCAAAGTGTTCGCGGTCCGGGATGGCGTTTACGATTTCGGTGAAGCGGTCCCTCTTCTGGGCAAATTCAGGATAGGTCCAGAAACCGTCCTTGTAATGATTTTCCATGCCGAGCACTACGTCGTGCTTCCTGGCTACTGGTAGCAGCGCGTGAATCGCTTCCAGCACCCAGTCTCTTCCTTGTTCCCAACTCACCTGCGGATAGCGCTGGCCGCTGAGAATCCGGCAGACCGAGCGCGGTCCGCCCAGGAAGCGCGTGACCCGGATCATTTCCGCTTCGCGTTCGATTTCGCGCTTCCGTTTGTCGGGATCAGGTGCAGTGAAATCCGGAGAGCAGCAGAACATGGGCATGGCAAAACCAGCCGCGTGCAGCGAGTCCCGAACGCGGCTGAGATAATCGCTCTCGAAAGTAGGGAAGAAACGTTCGTACATCTCCAGGCCGTCCGGCTCCAGCGCTTTCGCCATTTCGATCCAGGCGAAGAGCGGCATCCGGCCGCTGGCGATCTGGTCGATAAAGCACTTTGGAAAAGCTGAAATTTGAACGGCCATTAGGGTTTCAGCACGGCCTTCACATACTCGCCGTGTTCCATCTTTTCGAAGCAATCGAGCCAGTCCGGTAATTCCGCGATATGGCTCATCACCGGATCCAGTTTGATCTGACCTGAGACCAGCATGGAGATGACCCGCTCCCAAATCGGCCAATTATGGGAGAAACTGCCGGTAATGGTCACGTTTTTTTGTACGAGCGGGTCCAGGCTGAACTGCAACGGCTGCGGCCCCCATCCTACCTTGATGATCTGTCCGGCGGGACGAACGGCCTGTAAAGCCATCTGAAGCGTGATCGAAGCGCCCGAGGCATCCACGGCGACATCGACGCCGAAACCGTCGCCGGTTCCCTTGACATATTCGACTACTCCGCTATCGAGCGTTACATCCGCCCCCAGTGCGCGAGCCACGGTAAACCGGTACTGATCACTCGGCAGGCCCGCGACAATCACCTCGCCCGCGCCGCTGAGCTTTGCCATGTGGGCGCACAGCAATCCGATGGGCCCAGGGCCGAGCACCAGCACCTTATCTCCCGGTCTGACTCTGCCGTTCACGCAAAGCGCGTTGTAAGCCACGCAACAGGGTTCGGTGAGAGCCGCTTTCTCGAAGCTCAGGCTTTCCGGTATGGGGTGGAGGCATCTGCCGGGGACGCGGACATAACGAGCCATGGCTCCATCCACGCCATAACCGAAACCGCGCCGGGCGGGATCGAGGTTATACAATCCGCTGCGGCTTAAAGGCGACGCTTCATCGATCACCGCCGCTGTCTCGCTAACCACGCGATCCCCTTCCTTGAATTTTTCTACTTCAGAGCCGGTCCGCGCAACCGTTCCGGCGAATTCGTGACCAAGGATACAAGGGTAGTTGACCGGCCAACTATGTGATCCGCGCCATTGATGCACGTCGCTTCCGCAAACGCTCACCGCGCCCACCCGAAGCAGCACATCATGAGGACCAATCGTAGGGACAGGCACATCCCGTAGTTCAACAGACAGCGGTTCGCGACTATAGTTCACGAGTCCCGGCATGGTTGCATTCATAAAACAGATTCCTTTCCCACTTTGACATCCCCATAAGCATGAACTTCCCTGCAGATCGAGCGCAAGATGCCTTCGAGGTCGCCCGCAGCCGTCCGGAAGGCATGAGCATCAATCGCCAGCGGCGCGCCAATTACCACCAGCGGCGCTCCGTACTGCGGCGTTTGTATGGCCTGTTCCACCGTGAGTCCTCCCACGGCTTGCACGGGGATGGAAACCGCCTGCACGATCTCACGCAACTGGTCAAGAGGGGTGGGCGTCGGCAATCCTCGCTGGCGGCGCAAAGTCCTCCGGTCATAGCCGATGTGATGAACAAGGTAATCGCAGCCCAGTTCTTCCAGCCGTTTTGCGCCTGCTACCGGGTCGGACATCGCCATATTATCGCCCATGATCTTTGCCCCGAACTCACGGCCCGCTTTCACGACTAGCTCGACCGTCTCTTCATGCGCCTGACCCATGACGACCAGCATCGTGGCTCCGGCTTTCGCCATCAACTCCGCTTCCAGCCAGCCGCCGTCCATTGTTTTCAGGTCGGCCACAATCGGCACATGGGGATAGCGCGCGCGCAACTCACGGACCCCGCGCATCCCCTCGGCGATGATTAACGGCGTGCCGACTTCCAGCCAGTCCACGCCGGCCCGGAGAGCGACATCAGCGGTTCGGATAGCTTCGTCAAGGTCAATCAAATCGAGGGAGAGCTGGACAGTGGCTTTCATGAAAAAGGGCACCAAAGTTACTCTACACCGGGCAGTAGATTGTCATTAGTGCGGTTTTGAGTTCTATCAGATACGACCAGATACAAGCCGCAGATGTGGGAACTTAATGCGGGGTTCAGAAAGAAACAGTGTTTGATCGGTAGCTTGCCGCTTTACCTTGAAGCGCGTTTTCAAAGCATAGGACTGACGTTCGCCAACACTGGCCGACAATTCGAAAGATCTGACACGAGCCCATTCGCGGGATTACTGTACGAGTTGATGACTACACGGTTCAGTGAACGCCAGAGCCAAGGAAGTTTAGTATTCCCGTCCGATGTTCGGTTGGAGTCATTTTAATTTGCATAGCGGCTCTTCGAACTGTGCCCAGCCGTTGCTGGCTATGGCGGTCATCTGCGGCAGTAAGCTAGTGTGTGAGGGCTTTGGCGATGTCACGGATACCGGCGCTGGATGAAATCATAGAGCAACTTGGCCCGCCTGCCGACCTCCGCTGGGTAAACGCCCCATTCGGAGTGACGGCTGCTGTCGCCCGCTTCCGTCATCGCGGAGCCACGCTCGACCTGAGCGCATCCGGCGTTTTTCGACTTATCTTGCATCTCTCTGACAGCGAGGTCGAGACTCTGCAGGACAAAGAGCGCCCATCGAGTTGGATGCCACAATCCGGCAGCATCGTCACATCATTAACTTTGCGCAGAGAGCAGATTCATGTCGCCTGCGCCGTAGACACGCTTCACCTATTGTTCAGCCCAGAATTGGTTGGGACAATCGGTGCCGATCGGCAGCAACGGCTGTCTCGCGCAATTGAGCCAGCGCTGCGCGCGAGTGCAGTCCAGGCTTTGGTAGGCATCGCCCGGCGCGACGAGGAGACCCAGTTGGAGTACGCAGCCGCTTCGGTGGCACGAACGCTGGCTCAGACCAATGCCTTTCAACGTTCCACGTGCGGCGGCCTTTCACCGCAGGCAAGGCGCGTTGTCAACCACCTGCTGGATACACATCTCCACTCTGGTATCAGCGTGAATGAGCTTGCTGACGCTGCGGGCTTGAGCCTGCATCACTTCATTAAGATGTGCCGCGAGACGGAAGGCTGTACCCCCCATGCGCTGCTCCTGCAAAGGCGCTTGGAAAGAGCCTTGGCCCTGTTGTCCGATGGTCGAGCCCGAGTCGATGAGGTCGCAATGGACACAGGGTTTTCTTCGCCGTCACACTTTGTCAGCACATTTCGCAGGCTGATGGGTGTTACGCCGGCTGCTTTCCGTCAGGCTGTCCTGGCCTGACAGACGTTTTCCGCTATTTTCTGACATTCACGACGCTCGGCGTTCACATCCAAAGAGGCGGAGGTAATGGCAATGGCAATCGCAAAATGGCTCGTCGCGATCGTTGCTGTCTACTGCTATGGCGGATTTCTGGCCGACGCAGTGATCCCGAGCACATCACGCATGCATTTGAGGAATCCGCGCTGGCCGCCTCATGCAAAATTTCACAACGGCCAGACAATGCTGATGGGCATCTTCACCGGTACACTCGCACTGGTTCTGCTGTTCGGCGTCCATCCGCTCACTATGCTACGGTTTCTTACGGCCACGGCGGTCGCTTCTCTGTACTGGCTTGGACTGATATTCGCACCGCTGTTTCCCGGAACGGCGTGGCTCGATCCGGAATTTGAGTCCGAGGTCGGGCATCCTCTCGGCCTAAATCCGCAGCAGTTGGTTAGCTATGTGCTGTTACTTTTGCTTGTCGTCGCGGTGGTACTGGCATGGTGGACGAGTTGAGGGACCGACCGCAGAGAGGCGAGATGCACATATTATGTTGACAAACCATCGAAGCTCCACCTACCCTATCGATCCGATGTTCCTGGAGCGTTGGTCTCCGCGTGCGTTCAGCCCCGAACCATTGCCGCTGGATTCGTTGATGACGATGCTGGAAGCGGCGCGCTGGACCGCCTCCTCCTACAATACGCAGCCCTGGCGTTTCATCTACGCGCTGCGCGACACGCCCCCTTGGGAAGATTTTCTGGGCCTGCTCGTGCCGTTTAACCGGGATTGGGCAAGGAGCGCAGCGGCCTTGGTGTTTGCCGTATCGCTCACCGCATCTCGGTCGCCCCGCTCCGGCGAGGAACACCCTCTTCCCACACACTCCTTTGACACAGGCGCGGCCTGCGCCTATATAGCGTTGCAGGCGCTGAAGCTTGGCTGGCATGTCCATGGAATGATTGGTTTCGACCACGAGCGTGCTCGCGCAAGGTTGAATCTGCCTACCTCGCTGTCGATGGAAGCGGCGTTCGCAATTGGCCGCCTCGGAAACAAGGAGACACTCCCCAAAGCGTTGCAGACCCGGGAAGCTCCGAGCGATCGCATCCCGCTGACGGAACTCGTTTTCGAAGGGAGCATGTGACGTTAGGCCAGGGGTAAGCTTAACTCTTTGGTCATTGATTGCCATCTTGCCGTGTAACTCGCTAGTCAGATTTGATTTCCGATTGTGCGTGTGATGTGGGGTTCTAGGTAAAGTGGAGCCAATTAGAGCATCAACGAGCTTCCGACGAATCTTGTCGGCTCTGTTGTAGTCTTAAGCTCTCTTGGCAAGCGTTTGTTGAACGGATCTTGCTCACTAGCGGTACTGGACTTGAAGAGAGGAACAGAGTGTCTTCGTGTTTGCGTGAGAGTGGTTTTTGTTAGTCGGTCACTTCGTTCGCGGCTCTGCGTAACGTCTGCTCGGGAGTGACGAAACGGATGTCCGCCCTTTCACCGGCACATCAAATTCATCTTTTGCCTGCGCTTGCAGGGAATCAGCTTCCGGGTCAGCAATACGGTACATCGTGGCGTGCAGGCGATCAGGCTGGAGAACGAACTTAATATAGTGGTAATTCGGAAACAGGGAGCTTTGATAAAGATCGTCGGGCGTTCGTTCGACGAAATAGGGCTTTGCGCCGCCGCCGCCGGAAACCAGATAAATCACGCTGTCCACCTCGTGCCGTTCGTAGTTGTGGATGTGTCCGGCGCTCACCAGTACTCGCGCGTGCATTGCAGGAGCCATCCTCGACAGCAGATCGCGCAACGCGATTTCGTTGGGCTGCGGATTGTGGTCTACTTCAATGTGTTTTTGTATGTCGGCAACAGGCGGGTGATGAAGGCTGATGACAAGGAAATCGACCGAAGGAGGAAGCTCTTGCAGTTGGCGGGTCAGCCAGCGCGCCTGGTCGCTGTCGGGCAGCAGCGAGGCGTCACTGTCGAGAGCAATCGAGTAAAGGCGTGACCCGATCTGCGCGGAGTACCAGCGGCGGTTCCGCATTTCGGGAAACGCATTCCACCAGTTCTCCAGACAAAGCCGCGGATCGGGTCCGTGAAATTCGTGATTGCCCAGAGCAGGGTAAACATGCAGATGAGCATCCCGCCAGATCTGTGTTTCCGTGCGGTACACCTGGTAATCGTTCACGACATCTCCGGCGAGAGGCACATCGCCGTTCAGCAGCACCGCGTCCGGGGCTTCCCTCGCGATTTTGCCGACAAGCCATTTTCGAATCCTGGGGTCCGTGGCGGTTTTATTAGCCGGGTCCGTGAAGCGCATGTCGCCGTAAGTAATAAATGTGGCGGGCGAGTGCAATTGACTATCCGGCACACGAAAGGTTGGTCCCGGCTGGCTCAACAGATTGCCGGTCGGCAAGTCCGCCGCATGATTTTGCGCCCAGACGTACGTTCCAAGCAGAGCAGGAACCGCTAGTGAAAATAATTTTCTCTGTTGCCAAAACATAGCTTACTTTTTAATTCACCTGATAAACCTGAAGTCCGGCGTTGTCTTCCGGCGTCTTCGTGTGGACAATATAGAATTGTTTCAAGGAAGGCACAAGAATCGATGTTTTGCCTCCATTGGTTCCAAACTGGGTGAGAACACGATAAGTGTTGGGGCTTTCCTGTTGCACGACCGTCACTCCGCCGGAGCCTGATACGTAGATGCGCCGCGTGGCCGGATCATAATTCATGTCATCGGCGGTTTCCACGCAATCGAGAACGGTGATTGCCTGGCCGGTACTGGCGTCGATGACGAACAGCTTGCCCGGTTTCCGGCCCGCCACAAAAAGCCGTTGATTTTTTGTATCCAACTCCATGGGAGTGTTCAGGTTAAGGCCCGGCAGCGTCCAGGTCTGGCGTACTTCTTTCTTCGCCAGGTCGATTACGGCAATCTGGTTCTTGTCGCGCATATTGACATAGAACAAGTTACGTTCCGTATCCAAAGCCATGTCTTCCAGGTTGGCTGATTCGACGCGGATACGCCCTGTTTCCTTGCCTTCATCAGCCGATATCATGCTGACGAATGAGTAAGGGGCGTTCGCCCGCTTCCCCCCATTTCCAACGTAAAACACGCGCTTTCCGGCATCGTAATATCCGGCGTCGGGATAGGCTTCGAGAGGAATCCGCTTGATCTCATGCAGATCAGCGCCGTCGAGAACCCGGCAGGAATTATCGCCGCCGTCCGCCACCAAAAGCTGCCCGGTTTCCCGTACGAAAGCCAGCGTGTGCGGCGTGGTCACTCCCGGAGCGCTCATCAGGTGCTCGCCGGTTTTCAGATCGAACACTTCGATACTGTGATGAACTTCGGCGCTCACATACAGACGGTTGTGCGCGAGATCAACGGCGAAGTGATCGAAGTCGCCGGTAAAGCCCGGTAAGGGAGTGGTCCGTAACAGAACCAGCGGATCGGATGCGGGAGCGGCGCTGAAAAGGGCTTGCAAATTCGGGATCTGCCCCTGTATGCTATCCCGGATCGTGACGGCTTTCTGCACGGCGTCATCCGGGCTGGACGCTCCGGAGAAGCGCATCTCCATCACCATCATTCCGATGGGGCGGCGGCTCGCGTCGGCCAACGGCAAGGCAAGGTCATAAAACGAACCGTCGTTGACTGGTTTCACGGTTGGCTTGCCGGACCTTTCCACATCGAGATCGGCGGGGGAAGACTTTTTGCCGATTTTGCTGGGCACGCTACATGCAATGATGCAATCATTCCCTCCGGGAGGAATCGCGTGAATGCCCATTTTTTGCAGCTCCGGGTGAGCGGACATCGCCTGTGTTATTAAATGTTGGGCGAAATGTGCTTCAACGGCTTGTCCTCGCAGCAGAGCCGCCGATAAAGAAAAAATAAGAAGTAAACTCTTGTTCATCATTAAAACTCCAGTCGCAGGGCAAGCTGCAGTTCTCGCGGAGTTCCCGTGCCGACGCCGCTGGCATTCAGTTCCGTGTTGATCTGGCCGAACGTGTTAGGGCTCGAAACATTGCTAAGAGGAAGGCCGTACTGCGGATGATTGAAGATGTTGAACGCTTCGCCGCGGAACACTAAATTCAGGCGCTCGGTTAAAGGAATGCGCTTGCTCAGCGCGAGATCCAGTTGCCAATTATCGGTTCCTTGCCCGAGGTTGCGTCCCGCATTTCCGAAAGTACCCGGCGCGGGCGTTGCAAAGGCAGCAAGGTTAAGAAAATTACTAACGGTTTGATTGGTCGGAACGATATTCGCGTTCGGAATCACGTTCGGGCGTTGCGGGCTGCTGGTGTTGCCGTCGGGAATGACACCCGCCGCGCGGGAGATGGTAACGTTCACCGGCAGACCCGAGCGGGCGGTTAGAATGTTGCTCCACTCCCAGCCGCCTAAAATCGCGGCAGCGAAGCCAGAGCCGTTGAGAAATCTGCGGCCCCGACCGAAAGGCAGTTGATAAATCAAATTGCCCGAGAAAAAATGGCGGACATCCTGGTCGCTGGACGATTTTTCGCAAGCCCGGCAGCGCACGTTCTGCGGATAATCCGCTTCGCCCCCGCCCGTAGCGCCGTCATTGATGGAATGGGACCACATGTAATTTACCGTGGTCAGCAAATTGCCGCTCAGGTTGCGTTGCAATCCAACCTGCAATGCATGGAAGGTGCTGTTGCTGTGCGTGGATTTGTAGTCAATGGTGCTGAACCCCGGATAAGGACGCAAGCGGGTCGCCGGATCAATCGTATTAAGGTAATTAC
>CAXUBB010000037.1:0-12328 GCA_964249105.1 uncultured Bryobacteraceae bacterium
AAGGGATCCAACCTGCGCACCAAGCATCCGTAAAGAGCGGAGTCATTCCTACCCTTCCGCAAAAAGCGGGTGCTCGGCCTGTAACCGAGCAAATAGTAAAGGAATTGCTGGAAGCCGAAATTTAAAGTTATGTCATAAGCAGATCAAATTATGATAAGCGGCTATTTCATTTTCTACTTCACCTTCGCCGCCCGGCTAACATCCGCTACAGGATTACTCCTATCCCCTTTCCCCACCAAAGTTTGATCAACTCCGATAAATCCCCCGCCTATCCCCCACTACATAAGCGGAAGACATGGAAGCCGCAGCGACTCATAGCTTGGGGAGAACACACACCGGCGTAAACCGGTGGCTCATCTATTGCCTTCCCTCGCTGACGGACTTCGCCTTCCTCTGGCCCGCCTTGTTGTTGTTTATCATGCTCCCTGGATCGAGCGTCTTATTATCGGACGGCGACACCGGCTGGCACATTCGCACCGGCGAGTGGATTTGGCGGCACAAAGCCGTTCCCACCACCGATCTTTTTTCCTTCACCAAACCGCATGATGCTTGGTTTGCCTGGGAATGGGGATGGGACCTGCTCTTTGCGGGCATTCATCATTTTTGGGGACTGGGCGGAGTTGCCTTTGCTTCCGTTGTGATTTTATGCGCGGTTTCCGCGCTGCTTTTCCGCCTGATGCGCCGCTACTGTGATCGTGACCTGCTCGCGCTGGCTTTTACGGTGCTCGCAATGGCTGGGTCCACGATTCACTGGTTAGCTCGCCCTCACCTGCTCTCGTGGTTGTTTGTGCTGATCTTTGCTCACGTGATCTTATCTGCGGAGAGAGGCAACAAACGGGCGCTTTTCTGTCTGCCGGCTCTCATGCTGCTTTGGGTTAATTTGCACGGAGCTTTTTTTGTTGGTATTGTGATGCTCCTGACGAGCGCCGCCGGTGAGGTCTTAACAGCGCTCTTTAGCGACGAGCCATTCGGGAAAGCCGCCTGGACAAAAGCAAGCCCTATGGATCGTGTGCGCTTGCTTGCTCCGCTATCACTTTTATTAATCCTTACACCTGGCATCTGCACTGGCACTTAGTTCATTACGTTCGGGATTCCAAGCTTCTCGACTCCATCAGCGAATTTCAGTCGATCAGTTTTCACAACATCATGTCTCGTCCATTTGAAGGCATGCTTCTGTTAGGCCTTGGAGCTGCCTTTTGGTGCGCGCGGCGCAAGCAGTTTGGTGCGGCCCTTTCGATCTTGCTCTGGGCTCACTGGAGCTTACAATGTGGACGGAATATTCCTGTTTTTCTGCTGATCTCTGCTCCTTTTACTGCCTGTATGGCAAGCGAGTTTCTGGCGAGCGTGAGCGCCATACGCCGATTTAAGCGCGCCTGTTCCGTCAATACGAATGCCAGCCGCGATTTTCATCTCCTTGATCGAGCGCCACGCCTGCACCTGGTCTCTTTAGCGGCGCTGCTCTTGATCGCCTCAGGTTTTGCCTGGGAAACGCCCGGTTTTGAAGCTCAGTTCAACCCAAAAAACTTTCCGGTGAGAGCGCTGCCCTTCATTAGGTCTGCAAAGTTCTCGCATTTGTTCACGACCGATCAATGGGCGGATTACTTGATTTATCACCTGTATCCCGCGCAGCGGACCTACATAGATGGTCGTAGCGATATGTTTGGCGCTGATTTTGCGGAGCGTTACAGAAACGTTCTGAGCGCCAGGCACGATTGGGAAGCAAATCTTCGTGCCGATGGTGTGGACGCCGTCATGTTGCATCCGGACACTCCGGTAGTCAGTGCATTAAAAGAATCTAAAAATTGGAAGCTGCTGTTCGATAACGGATACACGGTCATCTTCCAGGCAATTTCAACGGCGCAGCCTCCGAAATGGGGCGTTATTGAACCCGTACAAGTTTCACCCGTCGCCAATGACGGGAGAAAAAGGCTTGGACGTTTATCGCCAAGCACTCCGCTCAACTTAAATACCAGATCTCAAGAAAGGAAAAGTTAATGATCACATCAATTTTGAAAGCGTTTTGGCAAGAAGAGGACGGTCAGGACATGGTCGAATATGCCCTGCTGCTCGCTTTTATTGCGCTGGCAGCCGTAGCCCTGTTAGGCGGTGCTGGAACCAAAATCAACGCTATTTGGACCACCATCAATACTAACTTAAGCAACGCATCCACCGCAGCCAACTCTTAAGGAGGAGCTTTGGACTCTTAAGGGCCGCAACAGAAGTGTACTGCGGCGGTCCTCTTATTTAAATCGATGATTAAAAGTTGAACAATCACATCGACGACTGTTCGGCTTTCATGCGAAATTTCAACATAAAACTTTAGTTTCCAATGAATAAACGTTTAGTTGCCGTATTTGCGTTCGCGCTTGTCGTGGCGGCCTTCACCAGCTTTGTGATCTACCGGCTTCTGCTGACGCGTGTTGCCGCTCCTACCCGCCCGGTCAGCACGACAAAGCTCGTCGTTGCCGCTCATGATCTCCAGGTCGGCGCTTTAATTGGCGATTCCGATCTCACGGAAGTGAACACCAGCAGCCCTGTACCGGAGCAGGCGATCAAAACTCGCAAGGATGCCGTTGGGCGCGGAGTCATCGCAACGATCTACAGCAATGAACCAATTCTGGATCGCAGGTTGGCCCCTCAAGGCGCGGGCGCGGGTCTGGCAGCCATGATCCCGGTCGGAATGCGGGCCGTTGCTTTATCTGTCAATGATGTGGTCGGCCTGGCTGGATTTGTGGTTCCCGGCATGAGAGTTGACGTGCTGATTGCGGGCAGCGCCTCTTCTTCCGATGGCTCCCGTACTGGAACCCAATGCCGCACTGTCTTGCAAAATATTGAAGTGCTCTCCGCCGGGCAAAAGATTGCCAGAACCGTGGAAGGCAAGCCCGAGTCCGCGCAAGTCGTCAATTTACTCGTGACGCCGAACCAAGCCGAAGTGCTTGATCTTGCCAGCGGCGAAACCAAAGTGCAGCTTGTCCTAAGAAATCCGCTCGATACCAAGGAACAAGTAACTCGCGGCGCTTCTTTAGCCAAACTTTTGGGGCAGGAAGAAAGGCCGGTTTACCCCATGCCGGTGAAATTTACGCCACCCCCGGCCCCAAGGGTCAGCGCACCCGTTATGAAGGAACCCGAAGCGGAAACAGTCGAAGTTTTCAACGGCCCCAAGCGGAGCGAACAGAAAATTGATCTGGGGTTAGGAAAACCATGAAAATTTCTATTCCGTTTTTACTCGCTGCGGCTGCCTGCCGGGCCATATGGGCCTCCGACGCGGGCGCGTCTTCCGATCTCATCGTCACAGTCAGCAGATCGGTCGTGCTGGATCACAATACGAAAATCAAGAGAGTCTCCGTCTCAAACAGCGACATTGCGGAAGCGATTGCCGTCAGCACAAAAGAAATTCTGCTGAACGGAAAAGCACAAGGCGACACAACGCTGACGTTATGGGATGCTACGGGCGCGCGCTCCGAATACGAAATCCATGTTCTTCCCAGCTCAGCGCAAATTGAAGCGGTGAAAGCCGAACTGCTGAAAGAAGTGGGGCCTGCTGCATCCATAGCCGTGGAAGGCAAAAACGTTTTCCTGCGCGGCACCGTAAGCGATGAAGTAGTAGCCGACCGCGCTTTAAGTATCGCTTCAACGCTAGGGAAAGTGGTAAACCTGCTGCGCGTCTCCGTGGGACCCGCCGATCCGCAAATTCTCTTGAGGGTCCGCTTTGCCAACATCAGCCGCAACGCCACCCAACAGCTTGGGGTCAACTTGCTGGCCAATAACTTGAAAGGCATCGGTAACTTGTCAACGGGTCAGTTCGGCAGTGCTCCTCCGCTAGCGCTTGGCTCAACGCCAACCGAACCCGTTAGCATTGGCGATCTGCTGAATATTTTTTACTTCTATCCAAACCTCGACATCGGCGGCGCGATCAAAGCGCTGGAAACCAAAAGCCTGCTGGAAATTTTAGCGGAACCGAACTTGTTAACGGTCAGTGGTCGTCCCGCCAGCTTTTTGGCCGGTGGTGAGTTCCCCTTTCCAACAATCCAAGGCGGAGCTGCGGGCGTAGGTCAAATCACCGTGCAGTTTAAAGAGTTTGGTATCCGTCTTGGCTTTCTCCCAAGCATTACTCCGCGCGGCACCATACGCATGACCGTGACTCCCGAAGTCAGCTCTCTGGATTACACCAACGGATTGGTCGTGAACGGATTCAGCGTCCCTGGCCTGGCAACCCGGCGTGTGCAGACAGAAGTGGAGCTGGAGGACAGACAGAGCTTTGTGATTGCGGGTTTGCTCAATAACCAAACGCAAGAACAACTCAACAAAATTCCAGGACTAGCTAACATCCCTGTCCTTGGAAAGCTATTTCAATCGCGCTCCATCTCTAAGAGCAATACTGAACTGCTTGTGATCGTCACGCCGGAACTGGTGAAACCCATCCCGGCGGGAGCTAAAGCCCCCGACATAGCGATGCCGCTGCCGTATCTCAAGGAGAGTTCTCCCGCCGCGCCGCGTAATCCCGGCGCTGCCGTGACCGGCCAACCCACGCCATTAGTCAAAGTGGATTCCTTGCCGATTGAGGTAATTAAAAACGCGGAACAATCCGGCGGTAACACCGGCGCGCCAACAAGCGCTAACCCGCCGCTGGCGGCCCCGCCGTCATCGTCGCCATTGCTTCAGGGCAACGCGCCAACCGCAGCGGCCAATCCTCCCAATAACCCAAATCATTAAAAGAAGCGGCACGCCATGAACTCTGTTAAATTATCCGTCTACATCCAGGAGCCGTCCCTGTGCCGCGAAGCGCTGGACGTCTTGCATCCGATCTCTTATAAGATCCCGTTCGATCATCACGAGGGGGACTGGAATAGCTTGCTGGAACGTCTCGCTTCTACGAAGCCGGAAGCGATTCTGCTCGATATTGCCAGCGTTCCTTCCGACCTCACCAAGGCGATACGACAGTTAAGATACTGTGTCACCCGCCTGAAGGTAATCGCCGTTCATACCAGCGCCGAGCCGCAAGTAATCCTTTCCGCGATGCGGGCCGGCGTGAATGAGTTTCTGCACTCACCTCTCGAAGACAATCTGGAGTCGGCCATTGACCGCATTCTGAATTCCTCGGACTCCGAAGAAATATCCACCAGCCGGGGAAAGGTCATCGGCTTTTTGTCATCGAAAGGCGGCTGCGGAGCCACTACGGTTGCCTGCCACGTCGCAACCGAATTGCAGGCGCTTACCAAGAAAAGCGTCCTGATGGTCGATCTCGATCTGACTTCCGGGCTGGTCAGTTTCTTAATGAAAACTCCCAGCTCCTACTCCATCCTGGACGCCCTCAAGAACATCTCAAGGCTGGACGAGAGCCTATGGAAAGCGCTGCTCGTGGAGCACAAAACCGGCGTCTCCGTCATTCCCGCTCCGGCTGTGTATTCCCGCTGGGATCACCCGGACGAAGATCACTTGCGTCAGGTTTTGAAGTTCATGCGAACGCAGCATGACTGGATCATCCTCGATCTGGGGCGCAGCCTGAACTCCATCGCCACCGCCGTGCTGGACGAGCTTGATCAGCTCTTTTTGATTTCAACGCTTGAGGTAGTGGCTCTTCACGGTTTGAAATCCATCGTGCATGGCCTGTTTCAGCAAGGGGAGAAGCTGCAACTGGTCTTAAACCGCACGCCCAAGACCATGGACATTACCGTGGGGGAACTGGAAAAAATTTTAGGCCGTTCGCTTTACGCTTCCATCCCGAACGACTACATGAGCCTTTACCAGGCCTACTCCAGCGGTAATCTCCTCGATCCGAATAACCGCTTGGCGCAGCAGTTAAATCTGCTCGCCTCCAGAATTTCCGGCGTCCAGCCGGTGAAGTCTAAGAAGAAATTCGCACTCTTTAAATAAGCATCATGGTTGTTACCGAAACACTTCCCAGAAACGACGGGCCAAGAACCGAAGCGGCGCGAAACGGCGGAGCGCCGCGCGAGGGCGGGTCGCTCCACTACCAAGAACTGAAATTCACCATTCACCGCAAGCTGCTGGACCGCATCAATCTGGAAGCGGTTTATGCCATGCCGGGCGAAAAAGTGCGGCAGGAGATGCGTCCCTCCATCTCCAAACTCGTCGGCGAGGAAAAAACCCCTCTTAGCTTGACCGAAAAAGATCGCCTCATCGAAGAAGTTCTGGATGAGGTGTTTGGCCTGGGTCCGCTCGAACCGCTGCTGCGCGACAAAACCGTTTCCGACATCCTGGTTACTACCCCGCGCATGATTTACGTGGAGCGCGGAGGCAAGCTCGAGCGCACGGATATTGAATTCAAGGATGATGCCCACCTCATGCGCATTATCGAGCGCGTCGTTTCCCGCGTGGGCCGCCGCATTGATGAATCTTCGCCCATGGTGGATGCGCGTCTACCGGATGGTTCTCGTGTGAATGCCGTGATTCCGCCGCTGGCGGTGGACGGGCCGCTCCTCTCCATTCGCCGCTTTGGCGGCTCTCCACTGCAACCCGCTGACCTGCTGCGCAAAATGTCGCTCACCGAGGGCATGCTGGAACTGGTTAAGGCTTGCGTGAAAGCCCGTCTTAACATCATCATTTCAGGCGGCACGGGAGCCGGTAAGACCACGTTCCTCAACATGCTTTCGGGCTTTATTCCTTCTCAGGAGCGCATCGTCACTATTGAGGACGCCGCTGAACTGCAATTGCGTCAGCCCCACGTGGCGAGACTCGAAACCCGCCCCGCCAATATCGAAGGCAAGGGCGCGGTCGTGCAAAGACATCTGCTGATCAATTCCCTGCGTATGCGGCCTGACCGCATCATAGTCGGTGAGGTCCGCGGCGAAGAGGCGCTCGACATGCTGCAAGCCATGAACACCGGTCACGACGGCTCGCTCACCACCATTCACGCCAATACTCCGCGTGATGCTATTAGCCGCCTGGAAGTCATGATCGGCATGGCGAGTTCCAATCTGAGCATACGCTCCATTCGCCAGCAGGTCGCCTCGGCGGTGGATCTGTTTATCCAAAACTCGCGTCTTCCTGACGGCACCCGCAAAGTCACATACATCACGGAATGCCTGGGCATGGAAGGTGATCTTGTGACCACGCAAGACATCTTCGTTTTCGAGCGCAGCGGTATGTCGCACGATGGCCGCGTGCTGGGCAAATTCCGCCCTACCGGAGTTCGCCCCAAGTTCAGCGAGCGCCTGAAAGCTGCCGGTATCGAGCTTCCGCCCCATATTTTCCAGAACGTAATCGAGATTCGCTAAACCGCCATGACGCTGCTGCTTGCCGCCCTTTTTATTATTACTTTCGTAGTGGTTCTGCTATGTGTCGGCTTTGGTCTGTCCTATTTTCAGACAAAGCAGAAACAGCACATTCGCATGATGCTGCGCAATGTGCATGCGACCCCGGCTGAACAACGCAGCGCGCAATTTTTGAAGCCTGAAGAAGACGACAATCTTCTGGCAAAGCTGCTGGACCGCTTTCAATTTATGGACCGCCTTGACCTAATACTGGAACAGGCAGGCAAAAGCTGGACTGGCGCTAAGCTGATTTCGATATCCTTTGTGACCGGCATCATCGGCCTGGCCCTGGGATCGAAATTAAAGCTGTTCGGAACGGGCTGGAGCACGGTCGCCTTAGCATTGCTAGGCGCTTTTCTGCCGCTGCTGCTGGTCCTGCGCAAGCGGGCCAAATTGATCTCTGAATTTGAGAAACAATTCCCGGACGCCCTGGATTTCCTGTCGCGATCCATGCGGGCCGGTCATGGCTTTTCCGTTGCTCTTGAAATGCTTTCGCTGGATGCGCCTGATCCCCTGGGCGCTGCCTTCCGCCGCGTCGCTAATGATATGCAACTCGGCTCCTCCATGCAGGATGCCTTGGGAAAGCTCGTGATTTTATTTCCCACAGTGGACGTGCGCTTTTTTGTTTCGTCTGTCTTGCTGCAACAGGAAACCGGCGGCAACTTGGGAGAGATTTTGACCAGCCTGGCTCAGATCATTCGTGCGCGCTTCGGCTTAAGAGGCAAAATCAAGGCAGTCAGCGCGCATGGCCGCATCACGGGTCTGGTGCTGATTTTGATCCCGTCCGCGGTGGTGGCTTTTCTCATGCTGGGTAATCCAAGATATCTTCTCAGTTTATTGGAGGACCCCATCGGCAAGGTCATGCTTTATGGCGCTGTCATCGGTCAGGTGGTGGGCTACTTCGTTATTAAGAAAATCGTCAACATCAAGGTTTGAGGTTACGCCATGCTGCTCTTTGCATTTTTGCTATTTATTACCATCACCGCCGCCATTACCGTTTTTGGATATTTTCATTATGTAAAGCCCACTCGTATGCTCGACCAGTTGGCGACCACAACTTCCGACGCCATTCCCGGTTTAGCATCGGAACGGCAGAATCAGAATGAGCTTTCGTTGGCTGAGTTGCTGGCTCCGATCGGCAACCTGCTGCCGGTCTCCCCGCAGGATGCCGCTATTACCAAGGCAGATTTGATCTCAGCCGGTTTTCGTTCGGCTACGGCAGTCGCTGTCTACTACGGTTGCAAGCTCCTCTTGGCTGCTGGGTTTGTTCTGGCGGCGCTGGCGATCCGGAGCAGTTTCGAAAATCCGTTTCTCCGAACCTTCTCGCCGGTCCTGGGCGGCGGCTTCGGTTACTGTTTGCCGGCTTTTATTCTGGGGCGATTGGTCAAGCGCAGGCATGAGCAGATCCGATTGGCTCTTCCTGACGTGCTCGATCTGCTGGTCATCTGTACGGAAGCGGGATGCGGTTTGGATCAAGCCATCGTGAACGTGAGCCGCGAGCTTAAGCAGGTCCATCCCGCCGTGAGTGAAGAACTCTCTTTCGTCAACATGGAAATCATGGCCGGTAAGAGCCGGGCTGATGCCTTGCGGAATTTCGGCAAACGCACCGGCGAGGAAGAGGTGCAGAAACTTGTCGCCATCCTGATCCAAACGGACCGTTTCGGCACCAGCGTCGCGGAAGCCTTGCGCACGCAATCCGAATTTCTTCGCATGCGCCGCCGCCAGGAAGCCGAGGAACGCGCGGGCAAGGTCGGCGTAAAACTCACTTTCCCCATATTTTTCTTCTGCCTTCCCTCTCTGCTGGTAGTCACGGCAGGTCCTGGCTTTCTCCAGGTCTTCCATAACCTGAGTAATTTAGGCCATTAGCTGCTCTGCTCAGGCAGGAAAATTTTCTCCTATTCGCGAATATTCGCTTCTTCGACCCACCTCATAGATGAAGTCAAAAGGAGACTTTCAAAACATGGACAGCATGACCGTTCAAGCCGGATTATGGATCGCTGCAGGAGCCATTTTGGTCCTATACATGAAGCGCCGTCGCAACCGTAAGATGGTTCCCTAGGGAGCGCTTTATGAAGGCTGAAGAAACACTCCTTCAGCAGAAACTAGTCGCCTCTCAAAATGCTGACGGCGGTTGGGGTTACAGGAATGGCAGTTCCTGGACAGAACCAACCGCTTTAGCTCTTTTAGCTCTGCAAAACTTTCCCGAAGCCCGCGAACGAGCTTGGCGATGGCTCAAAAATGCGCAGCGATCCGACGGCGGCTGGCCGCCTCAGCCTTCCGTGGGAGAAAGCACCTGGGTTACCAGCCTAGGTGTTTTAGCTACCCCGGAAAGCGAGCTGAACTCGCCCGCTTCGAAAGCCGCGCTCAGTTGGCTGACCGCCCAAGCGAAACCACCCAACTCCGCCTTCGAGCGTTTTCTGCTGCGCTTGCGCGGCCTGCCGGTCCCGATCGAAACGGGCGCCGGCGAATCCTGGTTTCCCAAAACCGCTGCCTGGGTCTACCCCACTGCGATGACCGTTCTAGCCCTTTCCTACGCTGCGGATGTGACCCATTATCAGCCCTATCGGGATCTTGCGCAAAAGGGAAAACAATATATTCTTTCTCGGCGCTGCCCGGATGGCGGCTGGAATCACGGAGGTTCCCGTTATCTCAGCGAAAAAGCGAACTCCTACCCGGAAATGACCGGTTTAGCCCTGCTGTCGCTGCCCGGCATGCCTAACCAGGATTTAGTCCCCTCCCTTAAACAAGCCCGCTTATTTCTGTCCGCCCCCGAATCGATAGAAGGTTTGTCCTGGCTGCAAATGGGATTAGCCAGTCAAGGGTTTGAGCTTTCTTATCAGCAAATCAATCTGCCGTGCCGTACGACGTGCGATAGAGCGCTCCGTTTATTAGCATTGGCCGCGCTTGAGGGAAGAAACAAGCCGCTCATGCCCCACTTATTGCTAACCCGGTCATGACTCGACGACACTTCTTTTTCGGCAGTTTCGCCCTAGCGGCAGGATGCTCACGGCGGCCTCAAGGTATACGTCCGCGCCATTACGTATCTATCGTACGGGCCGGTTCTTACTCTGCTGATCTTGAAACCAGAATCCGCAAAATTCTGGTTGAGCACAAAGTCACGATTACCGGAAAAAGAGTTGTCCTCAAGCCCAATTTAGTCGAATTTAATCCAACTGCGCCCATCAATACCAACCCGGTTTTCGTCGCTGCCGCCGCTAACGCCTTTGCAGCCCTAGGAGCTACCAGCGTTCAAATCGCGGAGGGACCGGGGCACCGCCGGATGACCCTCGACATGGCCGAAGCCGCCGGTTACTTTGAAAATGTCTCGAATTTTGAAGACCGCTTCACCGATCTAAACCTGGACGAAGTAACAAAGATCCGCCTTCGAAAACCATTCTCATCTCTAAAGGAGCTATACCTGCCTCACACCGTGCTCGGCTGTGACCTGCTTGTATCGTTACCTAAAATGAAGACCCATCATTGGGCAGGCGCGACTCTAGCCATGAAGAACCTGTTTGGCGTGGTGCCGGGAGGAGTATACGGCTGGCCAAAAAATGTGCTTCACTGGGCCGGAATTGATGAATGCATTGCTGACCTGCACAACTTATTTCCTCGCCAGTTCTGCCTTGTGGACGGAATTGAGGGCATGGAAGGCAATGGGCCCATTCTAGGTTCAAAAAAACACGCAGGAGTGATTATTGCAGGAGCGCATCCTCCCAGTGTGGACGCTACCTGTTGCCGGATTATGCAAATCGATCCAACCAGAGTAGGCTATCTAAATCTGGTCGGTCAACCTGCCGTGCAGCAGATAGGAGAAACAGTAATCTCGGTGCAGACAGAATTTAAGCTGCTGCCGCAACTGGATCGGTTCCGCCTCAAAACCTGAGCTAGATAAACATCTCTTCGTCGGAAGTCGCGTGATCCACAGTCGCTCGTCCGGACTTGCTGAGATAGGATAAGGCTCCCTTCACTCCGGCAAACAAACCTTGTACTTCACGAACCGGACGAAGCACTCCCGATTGCACCGTGGATACAGTCTGATGAACCCGCGTCATGGTATCGTCTAAAACCATCTCTGCCCGGTCCATCTGGGACTTCGCCCGGGTTGTTGCATCGCTCAGCAGCCCGTCAACTTTGACGAGCTGCTGCTTTGTTGTATCCAAAATGGCGCTGCTCGAACTTCCAATCTTGTCAATATGGCCCTCAACCGAAGTGCCAATGCGATCCACTTGACCCTCTACCTTCTCGACCATGCGCTTGGAAGTTTGCAAAATACCCTGCGCGGGACCGAGTAGCGGCATGATTTTCTGCTGGAGTTTGAACGCCACCACCCCTATTACCGCAAGCATTACTGCCTGAATGAGCATAGCTAAGGCAGCTAACCCCACAAAGATTGTAAGAAGTGTTTGCTGGTCCATTTTGAAAAACTACGTTAAATTCAGTTCACAACTCACTAAGCGTTCCCTGTTGGCGTGCTCGCGGGCGCGGGCGCTGACTTTGCGTCGCTCAGGGCATCCCGATACGCCTGCTTGCCTGCCTCGACTGCGGCATTTAAAGTGTCTTTTTGTTGAGCAACGGTGCTCCGGCCCTTATCATATAGATCCGCAGCCGACTGTTTCAGGTCATCCGTTCGCTGGCGAACATACTCTGTGCCTTCCTGCGCCCGGGTCTTCACATAATCAGCACCTTCACCGGCCTTATCAGCAAGTAGTTGGCGCGTTTCCTCGCCGGTACGCGGCGCCCAAAGTACGCCTGCCGCAACTCCAATACCAAGCCCCAGCAGAAAATAGCCGAAACCGCTTTTTTCCTCCATGTCAATCTCCTTCACTATGAGAACTTAAAAGTCCTTTGTATTTGCAGCCTACAACCTGTAGAGCATGGTACAGTAGCAAACGTTTCAGTCAGATGGGGTCGCGTAAAGAACCAATAAAATTAGACGCAAATGGATTGTGGGATTACGCGCTGCGAGTCCTGGCCCGCCGGCCTCACTCCGTCTCCGAGTTGAAGGCAAAACTGGGCCGCAGAGCAGCCTCCCCCGCCGATATTACGCAAAC
>CAXUBB010000037.1:12338-19017 GCA_964249105.1 uncultured Bryobacteraceae bacterium
CGCAAACCCTGGCAAAACTGCGTGAGTACGGCCTTACGAATGATCGTAAGTTTTCAGAAGCCTTTGCTTCCACCCGCCTGCAAAATCAGGGACACGGCCAGTTTCGTGTGCTTCGTGATTTGCGGGCTCGGCGTGTGGCCCCGGAAGTGGCCGAAGACGCCATTAAGAAAACATTTAAAGATACAGACGAATCCCAACTGATTCAGCAATATCTCAGCCGCAAGTATCGCGGCAGAGACTTAGGAACAATGCTGCAGGAAGAAAAAACCCTGGCAGCCGTCTATCGCAGGCTCCGCCTCGCCGGGTTCAGCAGCGCCAATTCACTCACGATATTGCGCCGCTATAAGCAGGACATCGCGGATGTCAACGAGTCAGCGGAAGAATAACCGCTAGAACCGGACCTGCGGAACCTTCTTCTCTTCTTCTGTGGTCTTGAAATAAGCATCGTCACGATGAAAGCCGAACATGGAAGCCGCAACATTTTTGGGAAAAAGCTCCACATCCGTGTTGTACTTCCGAATCGCCTCGTTGTAATCGCGCCGGTCCACGGCAATCCGGTTTTCCGTGCCCGCTAATTCGTCCTGCAAACGCAAAAAGTTTTCGTTTGATTTTAGTTGCGGATAATTCTCGGTTAACACTAGTAGCCGACCCAAAGCACCGCTTAACTGATTATTAGCATTGATCGTATCTTCCTTGGTATGCGCTCCCAACAAAGCCGCCCGTGCGTTCGCCACCTCGCCGATGACCGTTTGCTCCTGCTTGGCGTACCCTTGGACAGTTGCCACCAGATTAGGAATCAGATCGGCGCGCCGCTTGATGTCGGTTTCCACCTGCGCCCACCTGGCATCAATGTCGTTTTTTTCCGTGACCAATTGATTGCGAGACCCCATGAGTTGTCCACTGAAAGCCACGAGCACGATCACCACAACTCCTACTATGATTAATCCGCCCTTCATAACCGCTCGCCTCTCCCCAAAATGTAATTCATCTGTCTAGCCCATCCACAAACCGCACCAGCGATCCCATCTCTTCTAAGTATCCTTCAAACAACGTTCTGACGCGCGCGGCGGAAGGCTGTTTTGGCGTGGAGCGGAGCGCCAGTATTTCAGCGCTGGCTTCTAACTGTCTGCCCATGAGACGTTCCAGCGCCGCTAAAACTTCGGATTTTCTAAACCGCGCCTCGCCTCCGCTCAAAACCAATGCGTGCCGCCCAAGAACGCAAAACGTTGATAGCGAATCTGTAAGCAGTTTCATTAATTTATCCGGCGTCGACAGAATATCCGCAGCCTTCTGTCTGAGACGGATATGTTTGGCCCTGAGTTCATGCTCGACTTGCGCCCGGTAAAAAGACCTGTCGATCTCCAGATTCTCAATCACATCCGCCCCATCAAGCACCCTTCGGTGATCCCGCATGTCGGAAAATTCCATGGGGAAGCAATCGGTTGATGTTTGAACCTCTTCGGCGGTGAGGAGCAAAGGCGATAAATGGCCATTTTCCCTCCACCAGCGGAAAATTGGCTCACAAATCTCAAGATCCCCGGCGGAAAGCTGATGGAGCACGCAAAGCACATTAAGATCGGATGTTTTCTCCTGCCAGTCTTCAGTCGCGGCTGAGCCATAAAGAATGATGGAGACAAGCCGTGCGTCCAGAGCGCTTCGCAAGCGCTGAACTAGCTCGGAAAGCTTTCCCTCTATATCAGGTTTACCAGTCACTGCTCGCGCCGCCTCCGCCAAAGTCTCCTCCGCCAAAACCGCCAAATCCCCCGCTTCCGCCGGAATCATTACCGAACCCTCCGCCAGCGCCCCAATCTCCGCCTGATGAGCGTCCGCTTCCCCTCAGCAAATTACCCAACATCATCCCCGTCCAGAAGCCGCCGCCGCCCCCGCCGTAGCGGGTGCCTCCGCCGCGCCGTCCACCTCTGCCAAACAGCCAAAGCAACAGAAAAATTCCAACAATAATGAGGGAAAACGGTATTCCGCCACTCTGCGGAGCACGCTGCCCCTGTCTTTCCCGTGTCGGTAACTGATCATCTGAAAAAGCAATGCCCTTGCCCTGGGCAATTTGATTTGCCATTTCCCGCGCGGCTGTTTGCAGAGCAGCTCCGTAATCACCGGCGCTGAGTTCAGGACGCATCGCGCGTAGAGTGCTGCCGGAAAAGCCGTCGGTCAGATAGGGTTCAATTCCCCGGCCCGTTTCGATATCGCTCTTGCGATCTTTGACCGCAAGCAATAGCAGCACGCCTTGGTTGGTTTTGCGATCCCCGACGCCCCATCTCAGTGATAGGCCGAGAGCAAAATCCCGGATCGGCTGATCGCCAATCGTATCGACAGTAACCAGGGCGAGCTGGACTCCGAGCTGTTGCTCGACCTTTGTGCAGAAAGCTTCCAGCTTGTCTTTATCTGTGTCGTTAAGAACATGAGCGAGATCGCTTACATACCCGGTCGGTTGGGGAAGGCTGTTGACGTCTACTGCCAGGCAGTGGGCAGCAAAAACCAGCACTAAGCAAAACCAGCGGCAAAGACGCTGCTGCCATGATGCTTCATCCCTCTCCATGCATTCAAAGATTAGCAAGGGATCATTCCCGGATTAGTTCGGGCAAAATATCCCCGGCCCGCCCAGTTAATTGCACGTGAACTACCCTGGACATCGGACTGGCTTCGATGTTGATTTCAATTACTTTCGCGCCGAAGGACCGCGCTAAAGGCGTCAGACCCGCCGCCGGGTAAACCACGGCGGATGTGCCGACTACCAGCAGCAGATCGCAGTTTTTGACGGCCTGTTCCGCCGATTTCCAAGCATCAGGCGGCAATTCTTCTCCAAACCACACGACACCCGGACGGGCGGTGGCTCCGCATTGGCAATACACAAGCTGCCTGCTCTCCGGAGTATCCCGATCAAACCACTCGCGCCCGCACTGCACACATCGCAGCTTCCAAATACTGCCGTGTAATTCCAGCACTGCTTTGCTGCCCGCTGCTTGATGGAGGCCATCCACGTTTTGCGTTACCAGAGTAAATTTTGGCTTTCTCTGCTCCAGTCGGGCTAATGCTAAATGCCCCGAGTTCGGTTTTGCTTCAGAAATCAATTTGCGCCGCCAGTGATACCACTCCCAAACGGTCTGCGGATCACGCGCAAACGCTTCGGGGGTAGCCAACTCTTCCGGGCGAAACTGCTTCCAAAGCCCGGCTGCTCCGCGAAATGTCGGGATGCCGCTTTCCGCTGAAACGCCCGCGCCCGTCAATACCGCAATGCTCTTCGCATCCTGCAAAAGCGTCTTTGCTTCCGCAATTACTGACATGCTTCAGCAGCCACTTTGGGCGCCTCTTCCGGCACCAGTTTGTCAAGCTGCCTTAATCGGGGGAACAGCCAAGCCCAGAGGCCGACGATGAACACTGTGCCTAAGCCGCCCAACACCACCGCCGGCACGGTTCCAAACCATTGCGCCGTTAAACCGGACTCGAACTGTCCGACCTCATTCGAGGTGCTGATAAAGACCATATTGACCGCGCTCACCCGCCCGCGCATTTCATCCGGCGTTGAAAGCTGAACCATGGTGTGGCGGATGATGACGCTCACGCTATCGGCGGCCCCGGCCAAAAGCAGGCAAAGGACAGATAACAGCAAGTTGCGCGAAATTCCAAACAAAGCGGTAAAGACGCCAAACGCGAAAACGCACCACAACATCGTGGCCCCAGCACGCCGGCGCAGCGGCCAATGAGCGACAACAATACTCATGGCAACCGCCCCAACGCCCGGCGCGCTTCGCAAAACGCCCAACCCGATTGCGCCCGCGTTCAGAATCTCGCGCGCATAAACCGGCAGCAGCGCGACCGCTCCGCCCAGCAGCACGGCGAACAGATCCAGCGAGATTGCGCCGAGCACCAGCTTATTGCGCCAGATATAACGCAGGCCGTCAAAGACCAGATTTTGCGACGGAAGCGCCTGTGCATATTCAGTCGCGGCCGGACGCAAGCGGTTGAACAGTAAGAAGGCCGCGGCGGAAGCTGCCGCCGCGCTGCCGTAAACAATATACGGCGTGCTGGCAAGACCATACAGAACGCCTCCCATCATCGGCCCGACGATGGTGGCTACCTGGAATAATGACGAAGCCCACGCTACGGCATTAGGGAAGTGCTCGCGTTCCACCAGCAGCGGAATAAACGCTTGGCCTGCCGGACCTTGAAAAGCCCTCACCGTCCCGTTCAAAAGCAGGACGGCATAGATCGGGTATGCCGATCTCAGTCCGAGAACAGTAAACGCGAGCAAAAGACACGAACAAGCTGTAAAGCCTGCGTAGCAAGCCTGTATGATCCGCTGTCGCGGAAACCGGTCCGCCGCATGCCCGGTAAAAGTAAATAAACAAATACTGGGTAGAAACTGCGCGAGGCCAGCCAGCCCTAAATCCAAAGGACGGTGCGTGAGCGCATAAATCTGCCAGCCAATCGCGACCGACTGCATTTCCAGCGCGATAATAACCAGAAATCTGGCTGCCATGTACCGGCGAAAATTAGGATATTGGAAGGCCGCGCGTGACGAGGACTCGGATGCTTTTTCGTTCAAATTCGCGTCTGTTCTCAGTGTCCCACATGGGTGAGGCTATCGTTTTGCAGTAAACTTGCTGGACAGAGGGAAGAATAATGTCCGCAGACAATTTTGACCGTCGTGATTTTCTCAAGCGGACCGGCGGCTTAAGCGCCGGAGCCATGCTCGCCAACAAAGCCTTTGCCAAGGCCAACAATAAAGTAAATCCGTCCCGTGTTCTGGGCGCGAACGACCGGATCAATATCGGCCTGGTTGGGTGCGGGGGCCGCGGCAGCGGCGATGCGGCCTCGTTTAAGAAGTACGCGGATGAAAACAACAACGCATGCCAAATCGTAGCGGTCTGCGACGTTTATGAGAAACGGAAACGAGCGCAAGCCGAAAAATATAATGCGAAAGGTTTTCTGGATTACCGGGAACTGCTGGCGCTGCCCGAAGTCGATGCCGTGATCGTGGCCACGCCTGATCACTGGCACGCGCGTATCGCTCTCGATGCCATGGATGGAGGCAAAGACGTGTACCTGGAAAAACCGATGTGTCACACGAACAAAGAGGTCAAGCAATTGATTGACACGGTTCGCGAGTCCAAGCGTATTGTTCAGGTCGGCTCGCAAACCACTTCCGCCGATCAATGGTGGAAAGCGAAAAAGGCCATTGCCGACGGCATGATCGGCAAGATGATTATGAGCCAGGGATCTTATCACCGCAACTCGATTGAAGGCGAGTGGAACTGGCCCATCGACGCTGATGCCGGTCCTGACCGCAAAGGCGAAAACTACATCGATTGGAAAGCCTGGCTCGGACCCGCTCCCTCCCGAGCCTATGACGCGGACCGCTTCTTCCGTTTCCGCAAATACTGGGACTACTCCGGCGGCATTGCAACCGATCTCTTCTTCCACGTGGTCGCGCCGCTGAACATCTGTTGGGACAGGCCGCAATATCCAGTCAAGGTGATGGCGTCAGGCGGCAAATACGTCTTTACGGATGACCGCGAGGTGCCTGACACGTATCACCTTCTGGCGGAATACGCCGAAGGCCATTCCCTCGTTCTGAGTTCCTCCATGGCGAACTCACAGCACATTCCCGGCCTGATTCGAGGCCATGAGGGAACCATCATTATGGTCGAGCATGGTCAATTCGAGGGTTCGACCCCAGACATTGTTGTCCGTCCCGAGAAGGTTCGCGTCCCAGGAGAGGAGGGCCGCCACGTATTCCCCAACTATAAGTTCGGCTCCGACGAGATCCGCATTCCTGTCGAACAGAAAGACATGATGCAGGCCCACATCGGCAACTTCCTCGGCTGCATGCGCACCCGTGAGAAACCGCATCTGGACGTGGAAACCGCCGCGCACGCGCAAATTCTGATTAATTTATCCGTCGAATCTTACCGCGATGGCCGCGTGAAGTACTGGAACGAGAAGGAATGGAAAGCAGAGGATAAACCGGTCAAGGCTTAATCGAAAATTTGGGAGAACGGCACTGTAATATCAGTGCCGTCAACTTTGATTGATTCCCCAACCACTTCTTCCATGCCATTGGCGCGGTAAACCCAAATCTTTTTTTCGGTTGGCTCGATTAACCAAATTACAGGCACACCGAAGTCCAAATACTCTTTGATTTTGGTGTGCATATATGGTGTCTGATCTTCCGGCGATAAAATCTCAATGCAAAGTAGAGGCGGCTTAGTAAGGATTTGCTCATCCGGCTTGCCGCGAGTTACAACAATATCGGGAACGCGAAACCGTGTCGGTTCTGTTTGAAAGCGCAAGCTGGGGAGGACTATCAAATCCGTTGTATGGCGGCGGATGCCGAAGAAAGCAAGTAAGCTGCCTTGGACCAAAGCATGGTCTAGTTCACCCCAGAGCCGCTCATGCACCATCCCGTCTACATATTCGCAGTCTGGGCGATAAACCGTTCTTAGATACTTCTCAACCGAGACGTGCTGAGTGTTCACCATAAATTATTGCTGTGCGATCAAACGAATCCCTAGATCCCGCAATTGCCGTTCCGGTACTGTTGAGGGCGCTTCGCACATCAGATCCGCCGCCTTTGCCGTCTTGGGAAAGGGGATGACCTCTCGGATGGACTGCTCGCCCGCCAGAATCATAACCAACCGGTCCAGCCCTAACGCAATTCCGC
>CAXUBB010000038.1:0-18953 GCA_964249105.1 uncultured Bryobacteraceae bacterium
ATTGCTTGGGTACCTTCATTGCACTCCTGCGCGGCATCAACGTCGGGGGAACAGGGCTTTTGCCGATGAAAGAACTCGCGGGTTTGTGCTCAGGACTCGGCTTTCAATCGGTGCGCACCTATATTCAGAGCGGCAATGTGGTGTTTGAGAGCAGCTTGTCAGAAACTGCGATCCGATCCTGCCTGGAGCAAGCTTTAGCCGCCCGGATGGGAAAAAGGCGGGAGGTCATGGTACGTACCTCCGAGGAGATGCGTTTCGTGCTCCGCCACAACCCCTTTCCCGAGCAGGAACCAGCCAAGATAGCCGTCGCATTTCTGAGCGAACCGCCGCCCCAGGATCTGAGGGAAAGGGTGGTCGCCCCAGACGGCGAACAGGTGCAGCGAGGTCGGCGGGAGGTCTACGTGTACTACCCGAATGGGATGGGACGGTCCAAGCTAAAACTTCCGCTGCACGGAGCGCCGGCAACGATTCGGAACATCAATACGGTAACGAAACTGGTCGCTATGACAGAAATCTGAGTTTCTGGTGAGTTGACGTGTGAGTGGCGCGATACATTACTCCCGCTAAGCCGGCCCCTCGGTGCCGATCGCCCATGAAGATGCTTTCTACCTGCACCGAAGCGACAGCGAGCGGCGACCATAGGCAGGCTTCCTGCCAGTGCTATAGTTTTTCCATTGCTTCACGAGAGATCATGCACACGATGAATCGGAGAATGTTTCTCAGAGGAGGAGCTGCGGCTGCTTCGGCTCTCCTCACCGGCACGCGATATCTATCTGCCGATCCGCTTGGTCTGCCGATCGGCTGCCAGACCTATCCGGTGCGCCAGTCGATCCGTACGGACTTTGCCGGCGCCATGAAGGGATTGCGTGCCGCAGGGTTTACTCAGATTGAGCTGTGCTCGCCATACGGCTACGCCGATTTTTCGAGCCTCAAGCAATACAAGCCGCAGGAGTTGCGGCGCATGCTGAGCGACTGGGGGCTGGGCTGTATCTCAGCGCACTGGGCGCCGACCGAGCTCTTTGAAAAGCCAGACGATAGCATCGCCTATGCCAAGGAGTTCGGCATGACGCAGATGGCCATCGCCGCGCTGGGACCGTTCCAGCCGAAGACCACCCAGACCGTCGACGCCGTAAAACGTTACGTCGAGCCTTTCAACGCTTTCGCCGAAAAGGCCCACGCCGCAGGTATTGTTGCTTTGCTGCACAATGAAGGTTTCGTCTCCGCCTACCTCGACGGGAAACCGGTCTACGACATGATGATTGCCGAACTCAATCCCACCACCACCAAGCTGCAGTTTCAGGTCTCGACCATGCAGCAGGGGTATGACCCGGTGACCTACTTCCGGAAGTACGCGGGCCGTTTCCTCTCGATGCATTGCCAGGACTGGGTGAAGGACCCCTCCACCCAGTCTGGCTTCCGCCAGGTTCCGTTGGGCCGGGGAATTGTGGATTGGAAGGCCGTCTTCACCGCCGCCAAAACAGGCGGCGTAAAGAACTACTTCGTCGAGTTGGAAGAAGATCCGGCGCTGATGCCGCCGAGCGTGCCGTACCTGAAGTCCCTGCACGTCTAAAGAGAGCTTGATCTCTCGCGGAAAACAGCCGTTTACGAAGTAGCTGCCAGAATTCACCAGTTTGAGCCCCGATAGGTCAGCTTGGCAACTGGAATTCGTGATCGGCGATGCTCACGGCGTTTAGCAGGACTGATCCGATCTATCTCTGCACTGCAATGCCGAAGCCTGCATCGATGGCATCGAGCAATGTGTGACGCGGGTCGCCGGTGTACTGCCAGAACATGATGCCGCCGAGATGGTGTTTCTTTACATATGCCGTGCGTGCGGCTTCGGCCTCAGCATCGTTGTAGGTGATGAATGTCTTGCTCTCAGCGTTGTAGAGGTACGGTGCGGCGGCAGTGCTGTCCCAGAAGCGCACAAAGCCTTGCTGGTTGATGAGCGGCTCGATACCGCCGAACATAACTTCGTGGCCGTTGCCTGCAATCGGCTGCCAGAGACCATGATTCGCGGTGTTGACCCCTTCCCAACGGCGGCCATAAAAGGGGACGCCCACGACGATCTTGCGCGCGGGCACACTGGCGGCGAGGTTCTTCTTCACCGCATCGTCGATGGAGATGTGCTTGGGATCGGCAGCAGCGGTGTGCAGTGGAGAGTCGTGGCCGGTGTTCTTCTCCTCATTGTTGTACCAGTCGTAGCACATCATGTTCACGGTGGTGAGCCACTTTGACGCGGCGCGCATGTCGGTGTGGTCGAGCCAGATTTGCGTCGCTCCCGTGGCCGAAGAGGTGACCAGTGGACGGCCGAGACGTTTCTCTTCGCGATTTAAGCGCTGCCGCAACTCCTTCAGTAGAAGCGTGTAGGTCCCGCGATCCTCCGGCCGTACGGTAGTGGTCTTCACATGCGTGTAGCCGGGGTATTCCCAGTCAATGTCCACGCCATCAAGACCATACTTCTCGATAGCCACGACGGCAGAGTTGACGAATTGGCGACGGCCCTCCAGCGTAACCGCCATATCGGAGAAACCGGCTGATCCGACGTCTCCCCCGTCGACGGAGATAAGGATCTGCAGTTGCGGATTTTCCTTGCGTAGCGCGGTAAGCATGGCGAGATTCTCTGCATCGTACTCGCCGCGCTCGGCGATGACACCATCCTTTAGCGCAAAGAAGGCGTAGTTGATTCGTGTCATCTTTTTCGCTGCAACGGTACTGCCATCGAGCACAACGCCGCTTCGACCAAAGATATAGCCGACGACTTCATACGGAGGACGCATGGGGAAGTGGGCGGCGTAAACTGCAAGCGTGGCGGCCAGAAGGGCGAGAAGCATGCGCGAGATTTTCACTCGCACCAAGGTACATCATCCGGCTCACACCTCTCACTCCCGCTAAGCCGGCTTGTCGATACCAATCCAGCAAAACAGGAGGCTTTGCCGCACTTGGTGCAGAAGCTGGGACAACGCTGATTCCTAAATAGCCAAGAAGCAGATGAGACGTATAGTTGACTGTCTAGACGTTTACTTATATTATGGATTTATGCCTAGGCCGAAGAGCGACGAGAAGAGAAGCGCGATTCTGGAGGCGGCAACGCGCATCATCGTTACACAAGGCCTGAGCGCGCCGACGGCTGGCATCGCGAAAGAGGCTGGCGTCGCTAATGGATCGCTCTTCACCTACTTCGAAACCAAAACGGACCTCTTCAACCAGCTCTATCTTGAACTGAAAACAGAGATGGCGTCCGCAGCGATGAAGGACCTTCTCACGGCTGCAGAATCTCGTGAGCAACTTTTGCGTCTCTGGCAACACTGGATGAACTGGGCAGTATCCTACCCCGAGAAGCGGCGAGCGCTGGCACAGCTCAGCGTATCCGACGAGATCACGCCAGAGACCCGTGCGGCGGGCCACAAGACGATGGCGGGCGTCGCGGGACTACTTGAACACATTCGCGCCAGCGGCCCCATGCGTAAGGCCCCGATGGCTTTCGTTGTCGCGATCATGAACTCTGTCGCGGAGGCGACGATAGATTTCATGACTCAGGATCCAAGCCATGCCAAGAAGCACTGCAAAGAGGGCTTCGAGGCCCTGTGGCGCGTGCTGGCCTGATTTTTTGCCTCGATAATGACTGACTAGACAGACACTAAAGGAGTTTAACAATGCCGAACACCTTTCCCATGTACAATTCGTCCGAGCACAAGGCGTACATCATCACCGGCCCGACCTCGGGCATCGGTCTCAGTACGGCACTCGAATTGGCCAAGCACGGCGTGGTGGTCCTGGTGGGCCGCGACAGGGGAAAGCTTAACGAGGTGCAAAAAGCTATAGAGCGAAAGGGTGGGCACGCGGTGTCGGTCGTGTGCGACTTGTCGGACCTTGCGAGTGTGCGGCGCGCGGCTGCGGAGGTCGTCGCGCTCCATCTCCCGATTGTCGGGCTGCTCAACAATGCGGGCATCTTCCCGATGCGCGCTACGAAGAATGCGCTCGGCTGGGACAATGCGTTCGCGACGAATCACATCGGACCATTTGTGCTGACCGAAGCGCTCATCCCGCATCTGACCGATGGCGCGAACGTCGTCTTCGTCGCTTCGGGCGTGGAAGATCCCGAGCGCAAACCAGCCAAGATGGCAGGCTTCCGTGGTAGCCGGTACATCTCCGCAGAGGCGAGCGCACGCGGTGAGTGGGAACCCGGCGGGTCGAAGATGCAGGGCGCGGACGCCTATGCGACTTCGAAGCAATGCACCCTTGCCACGGCGCTGGCCTTTGCTCGCGAGACTCCGCGGTTGCGCTTCAACGCGGTCGAACCGGGATTCAGTCCGGCCACCGGCCTCGGGCGCGATGCCAACGTCTTCCTGCGCTTCTTGAGCAAATATGTCCTCTCGCTGCTTGCTCCGCACATCAAGTACTGGAGTACCCCGAAGCTCGCCGCGCCTGTGATCACGAAAGTGCTCATGAATGAACCAGGCGTGAGCGGCGTTTACTACGACGAGAAAGGCCATCCGATGCTCGGCTCCGCGCTCGTGCGCGACCCGAAGTTCCAGGACCGCGTCGTCGCCGAAACGCGCGCCTTGCTGTCGACGATTCCAAGATGAAGCGGAGAGGCTCGGGCCTCTTTGGGATTAGCCCTGCGAA
Organism: uncultured Bryobacteraceae bacterium; assembly: GCA_964249105.1. GTDB lineage: Bacteria > Acidobacteriota > Terriglobia > Bryobacterales > Bryobacteraceae > Bog-105. The sequence goes on from CAXUBB010000038.1 coordinate 4,630, forward strand.
GTCCGCCTCGATCTCATGATCTCCGGCAAGCGCTTCATCCTGGAACTCTCAAAGCGCTATGTTCTTCGGCCGAAACTTTACGTTGATGTAGCTTGTTCCTTCGGTTGCTTCCTTGACATAGGACCACTCTCCAAAGTTGTTAACCGGGCCCATGAAGGTCGCTGTTCCAGCTTCAGAGAACTCGTGCCGAGTCCGGCGTGTTCACACCCGGACTATTCCGAATCCGAAGCACCTGCGGAGCGGGTAATACCCACTTCGTCGAATGCCGAAGTGCCATACACCAAGGCTTGAGTGGAACGTCTTTGGCGACTTTTGCGCGCCCTCTAAACCAATCGAACCCGGCTCAACTGGATTCGTTCATCCTGAAACTCGCCCAGCCCCAGCATACCGGCAATTTCGATATGCTCCACTTGGCAATTCAAAAAATGGCTCACGTAATCGGGCTTGGACAAAGCAACCGGGGCCATTCCCGCCTGCTGGCGCTTGGCGTCAATCACCTTTAATCCCGTCTTATCGAGCGCAACCGGGTCAGTCCCGAAATACATCGTTTTGTGCTCCCAGATGAACGACGCGCGTCCCGTCGGGCCGCCATGGTAAGACGCCTTCACCGCATCGACAATCTGCAAAACCACTTTCTGCCGAATCACCGGAAGCCTCACCACGGAAGGAATAAACATGCCGCAAGCATTCGCCGTGGGAGTCATGTGGCTGCGATTGACGTTATTAACGAATCCATGCGACATGTTCTTCAGCGTGATCGTGACACCCGCTGATTGGTGGTGTTTGAGCACAGGCAGATTAATGATCTTGTTCACACGCTGAGTCACAATTTTTGATACATAAGATCGCCGCGACCGCTCATCATTTGGGTCATCGCTGGGCTTCACAATCGCCATTTCCATGAAGTGGTTCGCGTCATAGCCGCCCATGTCCAACTGCTTATCGTCATACTCCGGTGACGGGGCATCGAACCGCATTCCAGGACGCAACCACTGATCGATACCCGCCTCTGAAATTTCCGCCCGATACCGGCTAAAAACGATAACATTTGCATCGGAAACGCCCGCCGCATTCAGCCCATCCAGGATCGAGTGCAGCACCGTGGCATCGGACGAAAGTTTCGGTCCACCAACCGGACTGACTTTAATACCGACCACATCACCCTTCTCAAACATCGTGCGCCAGGCATCCTGCCAAGTAGGCGCTCCCGTCAGTTCCGTCATGCCCCGCTGCACCATCTGGCGAACCGGTTCGGCTTGGTAAACGCCGGAAATCACGCAGGCCGGATGCTCCACCGCAATCACACGTCCCGGATAAGGCCCCGGTATGCCCAGCTTGGCATTTTCAGCTTTGCTTCGGGATGGAGCGAGCGTGGCGACTGCCCCGGCAAAGGCGGTTCCGAGAAACCGTCTGCGGCTGTTAGACATACTTAAACTCCTGGAAAACGGGATTACTATTTTTAGTGTATAGTGGTTCGCAAAGGTCGTTGCTGTGGAGGTTCCATGTTCAAAGGGTTCTCTGTTCGAATCGTTCTTTTGTGCCTGTTAATTGCTCCGTTTCGTCCGGCGCATGCCCAAGCGGTAGCCAATGCGACGGTGAGCGGTCAAGTTACCGATCAGACCGGGGCAGCCGTGGTGGGCGCCGCCGTTAAGATGATCGAAACCGAACGCGGCGTGACGCACGATGTCGCTTCGGATTCGGATGGCCGGTACACGCTTCCCAATCTTCCCGTTGGCCCTTACCGCCTGGAAGTCACCATGTCCGGCTTCAAGAATTTCGTTCAAAGCGGGATTGTGCTTCAGGTAGGCAATAGCCCGACGATTGATGTCAAGCTTCAAATCGGCTCGGTCTCGGAAAATGTGGAAGTTGTGGCGGGCGCCGCCATGGTGCAGACCGAGCAAACCTCTGTTTCCCAGGTCATCAACCAGAAGCAGATTGTGGATTTGCCTCTCAACGGCCGTCAACCAACGCAGTTAGTTCTCATCTCCGGCGCGGCGGTTGTCACTCCGGCGGGTGACATGAGCGGCAGCAAAAATTATTTCAGTTCGACCACGATCTCAGTAGGCGGCGGACAGGGCAACGGAACCAACTACTTGCTCGATGGCGGAGACAACACCGACACCATGACCAATGTGAACCTGCCGTTTCCCTTCCCCGATGCTCTGCAAGAATTCAGCGTGGATACCAACGCTTTACCGGCGCGCAATGGCGGGCAGCCTGGCGGAGTCGTGAATATTGTGACAAAGGCGGGAACCAACGACCTGCACGGAGATTTATTCGAATTTCTACGAAATGGCGATTTGAATGCCCGCAATTACTTTGCCCCGACGCACGATTTTCTGAAACGCAATCAGTTTGGAGGAACAGTTGGGGGACATATCATTAAGGACAAACTGTTCTTCTTCGGCGGCTACCAGGGAACCCGCATCAGTAATGTGTCACAGGGCTCTATTGCTTATGTGCCCACAGCCGCCGAGCTGGCCGGAAACTTTAGCGTGGCCGAGTCGCCGGTCTGCCAATCCAACGGCAAGACGCGCTCCATTAAGAACCCCGGCACCGGCGCAGCCATTTCCAATACCAGCAATATATTTGCTTCCGGCATCACCTATGATCCAGCCGCGCTGAAACTGGTAAGCTATCTGCCCAAAACCAGCGATCCCTGCGGATTACTTACTTACTCAACACCTGTCATACAGGACGAAGATCAGGGCGTCGGCCGCATCGATTGGGTTCAAAGCGCAAAGCACAGCGTTTTTGGCCGCTACTTCCGGACCAAATACAATCAGCCTGCCTTTTTCAATCCAACGAATGTCCTGGTCACAACAAGCCCCGGAAATGACGAAGGAGTACATGCCGTCACCCTTGGCGACACTTATACATTCACGCCCACAACCGTGAACTCCTTTCATGCCACTTTTACGCGCCGAACCGACTATCGCGGTCCGAACTCGAACTTCTTCAACGCGCATGATCTGGGAATAAACATCACCACTCTGGTCCCGGACGACTTTCGCCTGACCGTCAGCAATGGCGGGTTTAGCGTCGGATGCGGAACCTGCTCGCCGGCCCACCTGAACGTCAACACTTATCAATTCTCCGATGATATCGACCTGATTCGCGGTCGTCATCACATTGGTTTTGGCGTGGACTACATCCGGACACAGAACAATCTGCTGACCGGCTACCTGCAAAACGGCAGTTTCACTTTCAACGGCGTTGCCAGCGGAGACTCCATACTGGATTTTCTGACGGGCACCATGAACGGATTCTCTCAAAGCTTGCCGCAGCAGCCGACAATCCGAATGTCGATTCCCGCCTTATACGTGCAGGACGTTTTCAAAATCAACACGCGCTTGACGGTCAACGCCGGTTTGCGTTGGGAGCCGAATTTGTGGCCGTATGACTACCACAAGCGCGGAGCGGCCTTTTCGCTATCCAATTTCCTGAATAACGTACACAGCACCGTGTATCCGGGCGCTCCCGCCGGCGCGCTTTACATTGGCGACGCGGGAGTACCACGATCTTTTGCCAATAATCGCTACACGAATTTTTCGCCCCGTCTTGGCTTAGCTTTTGACCCGCGAGGGGACGGGCGCGAAACGATCCGCGTGGGAGCGGGTATTATGTATGACTACGGAATGCTCTACACCGCTCAACGGCTGGCCTCCGATCCTCCGTTCGTTAACGAGATTGATTTAACTACCAGCAAACCGGGCGGCCTCAGCAATCCCTGGACGACGGGGTACAACTACCAGGGTGGAATTAATCCGTTTCCTCCGACAGGCGCTTACTTTCCGCAGTATGCGTTATGGATCGCACTGCCGCAGAATCTGAAACCAACCACCCTTTATCAGTGGAATGCGACCTATCAGCGTCAGTTCGGCGGAAACTGGCTGGCCTCTTTGACTTACATGGGCAACAAGACATCGCATGTATGGACAGGACAGGAATTGAACCCGGCTATTTATAGCTCCTCGGTTTGCGCTGAATTTAGTAGCGGCTGCACCACGGGCAATACCAATCAACGGAAACTTTTAGAACAGATCAACCCCAGCCAGGGTCAATACTACGGAAACCTGGATATCCTGGATTACGGAGCAAACGCTACCTATAACGCTTTGCTGGCTTCGGTTCAGCAGCGTCTGAGCCACAACGTCACGTTTCTGGCAAACTACACGTGGTCGCACTGCATCAGTGATGCGGATTTCGGCGGCGACATCACCGGTCCAGGTTATATGAATCCGTCAAATCGGCGGCAGGATCGCGGAGACTGCAACTTTGACATCCGGCACATCTTCAATTCGTCGATTTCAGCCACCAGCCCGGTAAAAGGCAATACGTTTTGGGCGCATATCCTGGGGAACTGGCAATTAGCGCCTCTGGTTCGCATGTTGAGCGGCGCGCCTCTCAACGTCAACACCGGCACGGACGCATCGCTCACGGGGGTCAACTTGGATCGTCCCAATCTAGTGTCGGGAGTAAACCCCTACACAACGAGCTGGGGCGCGGGCCTTCCTCAATATCTAAACGCCGCAGCTTTTACTCCCAACGCGCCGGGAACTTATGGCAACGTAGGCCGAGATGTGTTGCGCGGACCGGGCCAGATTCAGTTCGACGCTTCTCTCAGCCGGATCTTCGGCATTCATGAAGCGATCCGTCTGGAAGTTCGTGGGGAAGCGTTCAACATTATCAATCACACCAACTTTGTCGCTGCCGCAACGGGCACCGGCATTCCCGGCATCTCCACCAGCGGCATTGCGCTTAGCACAAACTCGAAAACATTTGGCCAGATCACAACCGCCGGCGACCCGCGCATCTTCCAATTCGCCTTGAAACTTTACTTCTAGCGGGCCAACAAACCCTTTGCCCGCAAGGTTTCATCGAGCAATCCGTTCGGCGGCGTGGATAGAACCTCGCCATCAACGTCAATGGTCGGTTTCTTCTCCTTGCCGTCGTTCTGCTCTGCGACCCACTGGGCCGCTTTCCGGTCTTGGTCAATGTTGATGTACTCGTACTCAACGCCCAAATGATCTAAATGCTTCAGTGCCGATTTTGTCATCGAGCACCAATCCGCGCCATACACTTTTACTGATGACATAACCAGGTAGACGGGCAGCGGGCAGGATAGCTTCGAAAAACTCGCTGAATCGACTATCGAAGACCATTCCACACGATCCGGTGGAACAATTGGTCCATGTCAGACGGCGGTTCTTTCGCCCCGTGATCGAGCCACCATCGCAGCAGCGACAGTAAGCTCCCGGCTAAAGCAACGGCGCGAGCAGTCAATTCACGCGGCGGAACTTTCGGCAAACGCCCGGATTCCCGGAGGCGCTTCTCAATCCCACGGGCGAAATAGCCTTGCGCGAGATCAAAAAAATCATGCAGGCGGCCCGAGTCGGCCAGCGCGCGATATATCTTGTTGTCGCTGCTGCCGATGTGCGCAAACATTTCCGTCACTGGAATCACTCGATGCGACTTTTCCTGGCGAATGCTGAGGGTCGTGCTCACTCTTTCCAGGAACATCTCCAATTGGCTGAGGAGTAGGTCATTCTTATCGCGGAAGTGAAGATAAAAAGTGGACCGTCCGACCGAAGCGCGGTCCAGCACTTCCTGCAACGTCACGTCATTAATCGGCTTCTCCCCGATCAAGTTCACCAGAGCACTGCCAAGCCGCGCGTTCGTCCGCCGACTGCGCTCATCGGGCTTGCGTCGCTGCTTTACTTCGGAGCGCTCATTTTTGGACATTGACGGCCTCTTTGTTCAACAACTCGAAATTTGCCCTCGACTGGGCGACCGCTAACGGCTACAGTACAGATCATATGACAGACAAACAGCCGATACAAAGGAGAAAAACAGTGAGTTGCTTCCGTTACTTTACGATCGGGACGATGTTGGCGTTCGCGCTGACCGCGCCCGCGCAACAAATCGCTGCCGGACCTGGCAGTACTGACAAAGACCAACACAGCCCGCCTGCCGCGCCAAGCGGCTTACCGACCGTCGAACAGCAACTGAAAATGCTGACCGGCAAACTCGACCTTACCGGCAATCAGCAGGCCAGAATGAAACCCATCCTCCAAACATTGCATGACGCCACGGAGAAACTCCTGCAGGACAAAAGCCTGTCGCGCGAAGAGCGTCTGGACAAGGCGAGGCCCCATTTTTATCAGGCCGACAAACAAATGCGCGAGATCCTCAGCGACGATCAAAAGAAAAAGCTCGATCAATACGAGCAGGAGCCGCACCCTGAGATGCATGGCAACCTGAACGGGGCGGCACCACTCTAATCTTTCATAGCCATTTAAACTATAGCTGGCTACCCCTAGCTGGCTTGCTATATAATCATGTTTCTATGGCAAAGCACTCCAATGATCGCTTGCAGGGAACCTTGGATCTGATGATCTTGAAAGTTTTGGAACATTCAGAAGCCGCTCATGGGTATGCCATTGCGAGGCGTATTCATGAGTTATGTGATAACAAGCTGCGAATCGAGGAAGGCTCCCTGTATCCGGCCCTGCATCGCATGACAAACGAAAAGTGGCTCAAAGCGCATTGGGGCATGACGGAAACCAACCGAAAGGCGCGATTCTACTCCATTACCTCCTTTGGTTTGCGTCAGTTGCAGGAAGAACAGAGCCGCTGGTTCACCCTGACAAGCGCCGTCACGCAAGTGCTGAAATTTGCCTGAGGTGATTCTCATGTCCTGGCTCAATCGTATTTGGAACAGCTTATCCTCACGGCGCTTGCGGGATGAAGTTCGGCAGGAACTTGAAACTCACCTGGGCATGCTGGAAGACGCCGCCGTTTCGCAAGGATCGTCCGCGTCGGAGGCGCGCGCCCAAGCGCGTAAGCAGTTTGGCAGCCTCGCTGTTCAAACCGACCGCGTCCAAGACGTAAGTTTATCGATTCACCTTCATGAACTGGCGCAAGATGTCCGGTTCGCTTTTCGCCAAATGCGCAGGCGTCCAGGTTTCGCCATCGTCGCCGTTCTCATTACCGCTTTTGGTATCAGCTCCGCCACTACTATTTTTAGCCTGGTGAATGCCGTACTCTTCCATTCGCTGCCTTACAAGGACCCTTCCCGGCTTGTCTATCTCTGGACGCCAAACCCTCGTTTTGGCGCGAACGTTCCTCGGGAAATCGGACCCAGTTATCCGGACGCCCTGGAATGGGAAGCTCACAATCGCTCGTTCTCATCCATGGCGATGATCCGGCAGCGTGTTTTTAATGTTTCGCTCTCCGGCATGGCTGAAAGAAGGGGCGGCGCAAGCGTTAGCAGCGCATTTTTCCAAACGCTCGGAGTTCAACCGAAGCTAGGCCGCTCTTTTGCTCTTTTCGACTCTCAGCCGGAACACGACCGTGTCGCAATCATTAGCGACAGGCTCTGGCGTCAGTTGTTTGCCGGGCAGCCTAGCGCTTTAGGCAAATCAATCCAGTTGGACCGCCTCAAATATAAGGTAATCGGCATTATGCCGGAAGAGTTCGGTTACCCCTTTGAAGGAGACATTCCCTACGGAGCGGCTGATTATGACCGCGCGGATGTTTGGGTGCCTATGGTCCTGAGCAGCGCTGATCGAACCGATCGCATAAACCCGCAAAGCGCCGACGCGCTGATCGCTCGTTTACGCCAAAATATAACGGTTCCGGAGGCGCAGCGGGAACTGGCCTCGACAGAGAAGCGGCTGAACCTTCTTTATGCGCCGGACTTGAGGGGTTGGACTGTTTGGGTCAATTCCTTGCGGGACACAATTATCGGCCCGGTGCGGACATTGTTGTGGACCCTGCTGGCTGCTGTTGCTGTTGTTCTTTTGATCGCCTGTGGGAATGTCAGCAATTTATTGCTCGCTCGAACGACAGCCCGCATGGAAGAGATCACGATTCGGGTGAGTCTCGGGGCGGGACGCGGCCGCCTCATTCGGCAGATGTTGACTGAGTCGGTCGCTCTCGCTCTCAGTGGTTGTTTATTGGGAGTCATTCTTTCCCTAGGCGCCGTCCGCCTTCTTCTCGGAATGAATCCGGGCAACATTCCTCGATTCGATGCGACCGCTGTCAACTGGCCCGTTCTGTTAGTGTCGATCCTAGTCTCCATTTGCAGCGGGGTTCTTTTCGGCCTTGTTCCGGCTTTGCTCGCATCCCGAATAAACCTGAAGAGAGAACTCAACAAGGGAGGCAACAAAGGAAGCCTCGGCACGTCCCGACTAGCGGGCCAAACGCTGATTGCGGCGGAGGTCGCCCTGTCTTTTGGCCTATTGATCGCAGCCGGATTGCTCATCCGCAGCTATATCCAGTTACAAAACCAAAATCCCGGTTACCTCCGGTCTACGCTCACGATGAATCTGCAACTTGATAGCCGATATAGCAAGCCGGAGCAACGGCACGCTCTCTTTCTGAATTTTCTTCAGCGACTCCACCAAATGCCGGGGGTGTTGCAAGCGGGCGCTGGTGATGATATCCCGCTTGATCGTTACGAAAGCCTCGCAAATGTGGAGATCAAAGGATTTGGCAGACCGAAAGAGCTGATTGACAGCCGCGTGATCACTCCCGGCTATCTGGCCGCGTTCGGAACGAATCTGGTCGCGGGGCGTTCTTTCAATGAACGCGACATGCAGCCTGGCAGTGGGGCGGTGATTGTAAATCAAGCCTTTGTCAAAGCCTTTCTGGCGGGAAGAGATCCCTTAACAGTGCAGGTTCGATCCGGGTCCAATATAGAGAATCGGCCTTGGGAAGCAGTGGTGGGAGTGGTCGGCGACCGTCGGCACTCCAAATTAGAAGAAGCGCCACGGCCTGAATATTATCGGCCCTACTTGCCGTCTTACGATACCTGGAACCTTCATTTTGCGATTCACTCCCTGCTACCCGCGAATCAAGTGGCGTTGATGGCGCGAAACACCTTGCGTCAGCTCGATCCCGACTTGGCGCTGGATGACATCCATACGATGGAGGAGCGAATGGCGGATGCCAACGCGAGGCGCCGCTTTCAAACGATTCTGCTGTCAACTTTCGGTTTAATAGCCATTCTGCTGGCGCTGGGCGGAATCTACGGAGTTCTGATGTATTCCGTGCGGCAGAGAACGCGGGAGATGGGCCTGCGTATGGCGCTCGGAGCCAAGCGCCTGCACGTTTTCGCGATGATTCTAAAGCAGGGACTAAGCGCTGTGGTAATCGGACTTGTTTTAGGGATCATCGCGGCGTTTGCTCTCACCCGTTTCATCAGTTCCTGGCTTTACGGCGTTCCCGCGAGTGATCCGCTCACTTACACGCTGCTCTCAATCCTGGTTCTATTAGTCGCGACAGCCGCTTGTCTCATTCCGGCCTTTGACGCGATGCGGGTAGATCCCGTCGTCGCTATTCGGGACGAGTAACTCTTGGCCACGATTTTTATGGTGCGAAGTAACCTGAGAGGTCGATGATCAGCTCAGTCGTGTCGGTAGCGAACGCGCTGATAGACGCGGTGCTGGACGGAACGATGGCCATATTTGAAGTAACCGCTCCGTCGTATGAATTTAGTGTTGAGACCCCCGGTTGCCCCGCTTCAGTCGGCCAAACTGTGAGGTATCTCAGCTCGGTACTGGGGATTACCGTGGCGTTCACAACATATGCTTGCGCGCTGTTTGGAACTCCGCACACGGAGAAAGGCGGCAGCACTATGGATCCCGTGAGAGGCACGTCGTGAGATGTCAAGCCGTGCGTCTGATCCCACGAGTAAACCGAACGCGTATCGAAATTGCGGCACGGCTGAACGCTGTAGAAAGACAGTCCTCCCGGAGAGCCCGCCGGTCCGAAGTACCCGGCGACATCGATGACTAAGTCGGTATCATGGGTCACATACGTTGATATTGCGCCGCCGTTTCCCGCGGGCACGATAGCGGCATTAGCCGTAACAACTCCAGTATATGAATTGAGGGTAGACGCGATAGGTTGCGCTGTTCCCGTCGGCCACGTCGTTAGATAAGCCAGCAGCTTATCTCGGGGCACTACGGTCATGTTCAACACGTATGCGCTCGCATTGGCAGGAATATTGCATTTACCCGCAATCGTGAAGTCCCGTGTTTCACCTGCCATCAACAATGGTCCGCTGTCAGAACCCGTAGGGCCACGGGTATCCGCCACTCGGCACGGCGTGACAGGGTAGAAAGATAACGCGCTGGGATCAGTGGCCGGCACGAAATAACCATTCACGTCTACAACTAAATTGGTTCTATCAGTGGCGTAGAAACCAATCGCTCCGTTAGATCCTGCAGGAACGATGGCAGCGGTAGCTTTCACGCGGCCATCATAAGAATTCAAGGTTGAAACATTAGGCTGTGCGGCGCCTGTAGGCCAGACGCTTAAGTACCCAAGCTTGCCGGACGGCACAGCCGTCACATTGAGAGAATACGCTTGAGCGTTGGATGGCAAGTTGCACGCTCCAGACGGAAGAGGAAAGCTGCGAACTTCTTGGGCGATCAACGCCGGGCCGCCGAACGTGTCCGCCACGCCGCGAGTATCAATCACGCGGCACGGAGTCACGGGAACAAACCGAAGCGCAACCGGCGCAGGATTGACGCTCTGTGAAATGGAGAAGGTAATGCCCCCGACGGTGATTGATCCTGAGCGATACCCGCCGCTTGTGTTTGCGGCAACGGAGTAAGTGATCGTAGCCGGTCCCGTGCCGGATGAGGGACTTGAAACCGTAATCCACGGATTATTGCTCAACACCGTCCAACCGCAACCGCTTCCGGTAGTGAGCTGCAGGTTGTAATCGGCCCCGCCTGCATATACGCTTTCCTGAGTCGGATTGAGCACGTAGGCGCAAGATGAATCCGCCTGATTGATTGTAACCGACTTATTCCCGATGTTGATCGTTGTGCTTCGTTGAGCACCGGTATTCGAATTTACCCAAAAACCCACCGCGCCGTTTCCGGTTCCGATTGCTCCACTCAAATAAACGAATGAGTTTGACGCGACCGTGGCCTTCCAGTCGCAATTGCTGGTGACCTGCACAGAACCGGATGCATACGCAGGGCCGAAAGTGAACGTGGCGGGGTCAACTGAGTAAGTGCAGCCGGGTAGCGATCCGGGAGCGTTTATCACGTAAACAGCGTAATCAGAGAGAAGGCCGGAAGCCGGGTCTGCCTGCAATAAAGCATAAAGTTTCGTGCTGCCGGCATTCCAGGCCAGGAATCGGCCGCTGGAATTATACTGAGTACTGCCTACCGAAAACCCCGGCATACCCTCCTGGCCGATCAGGGTCAAGGTCGCATCGTCGTACATCTGTAGCTGGGCTTGTAATACCGATGGTGTTGCGCTTGTGCTTGTGTCGACAGCTTCGAGCACCGCTGTCTTTCCTTGAGCCTGTGACTCCGCCGCCCATTGCACAGGTCCCGCCGCGCTCAGGCTTCCATTGGGAGTAAAGTCCTGTGTAGTTGCCGGAGAGGCACGGTACACCGTTCCGCATTTTGTGAAGATGCGTGCGCCATCCTGGGAAAGCCACAGATTGCCGCAAGTGCTTGCATTCGAATAATAATTCGAAACGAGCGTCGCCGGACCATTGCTAATATCCCATTTAGACGTCCAGGAGCCGCCCACGTACAACGAGTTCAGAGCCAGATCCAATCGCGGCTCGCGGCCATCGTAAATAGCGCTCACGGCAGTCCACGTTCCGCTGCTGATTTGCAGCGAATAGATATCAGACCAGTCCCTGCTCGGAAAAGCATAAAGATAACCGTTGCCTGCAAGAACAACCCGATGCACGTCAGTTTCGATGGGATAAATACCATTTACCGTGCTTGTGTTCAGGTCAATGTAGGATACATAGCCGTCGTGACCCACTGCCGCATAGCTGCCGTCCGGCGACACGGAAACGGAAAGGGGAGCGAGCGAAAGGGCAATAGCCGTATCAGCCTGGGTGATTGGATTAAAAAGATGGATTTCATTCGGATCAGCGCTGACGATGACCATCAGATCTTTTGCATTATCGTACTCGGCGGCTATCGCCTTGAAACTCAGCGGAATAAACGACGAAGAGGCGGGGGCTGCGGCCTGAGTCACCGTTAGTGAACTATTGCCGATCGTTACCGTTCCAGTGCGGCTTTGCGCCGTCAGATTCGGTCGAACCAAGTACTTAATGGTGTCGTTTCCGGAGCCTACGGAATTGGAAGAAACAGTGATCCAGTTAGCGTTACTCGCTGCCGCGTAGGTGCAAGCGGAAGAGGAGGTAATTCCGATCTGTGCATAGCTTCCGGCAGCAACGGCGGCAGCCTGACTCGCGCCCAAGACAACAGAACAGGACGAAGAGGGCGCCGGACTAAAGCTTTGTAGATCGAAATCGTTGAGAAGCCCTGAACTTGAATCTGCCTCCGCAAGCACATAAATAGAGGTAGCGGCGTGATTATAGAAAATCCAAGTGCCGTGCGCGGTATAGGTATTGCCGCCAACCGTAAACGGTGCAAGCTGGAAGTGCCCCGTCGGATTCAGGTACACGCTGTCGAACAGGAACACTTCTGAGTCACCCGGCGGTGCGGGAATGCCGGGAATCACCCACTGCGGCGTTGCGGGGATCGCTGCGATACCTGAGTTGCCGTTTGAGGCGTAAAGACTACGGATATTGCTCAATCCCGGGAAGGAACTGGCATATCGCATGTCCTTCGTCGTGTCCGAAGACGCATGGAAGGCCGTGCCGCAGCCTGTGTAAAGAGTTTGCCAATCCGCCGAGAACCAGACATTTCCGCAAACGCTGAAATCGCCATGATAAGGCGAACCTGTTCCCGTCGTGAGCATGCCTGGGGTTGACACACTGTACCGCTGCAGATCGTTCGGAGAGTAGCCGTTCTGGGTTCCATAGATTGCGTTTAGTGCCGCGTTGTAATTGGCGCCCGAGAGATAAAAGTATTGCTGAGAGTTGGCCGCCCCGGTTTGCAGATCGATGCCCACCATAGAGCCTGAATAGGAACTCGCAGGAAAGACGAAGACCGACGTAGGCGTGAGCACTACTGTTGCGGCATTGCCCACTTGGACCGTGAAGGTCTGCTCTGCTGCCTGTGTCTGCAGATTTATATATAGAATCGAGCTGCTCGTTGCAACCGCCGCGTGTGAGCCGTCCGGACTCAACCCGACACTGAGCGGCGCTCCTGACAAAGCCACCGTTGCATCCGACCCCGACGCAGGATTGTAGATATGCAACTGGTTCGGCGTTGCCGATACCATGATGATGCGCTCTAAAGCATCATCGTACTTCGCGTCAAGCGGCCGGAACGTAAGTGAATTCACCTGCGCTTGGATGAGAGTGGCGGAGACGGCAGATGCTAACAGGAGTACGCGGACGCAAAGGGGAGTGCGGCGCGCCAAGACACAGGTTGAGAATGTCACTTTTTACGTTGCTCTCAACCATATCGGCTGTTTAGCAAATTCAATATAGCTATGTTGAGTACTCTCCGTAATTAAATGCACATAGGATTGGGCGAGTCCGGCGAATAAACTCCGCTGCTCATTTCTCCCTGGACGCTACAATGGCGGAGTCTGATGGTTGAGCATATTTCTCCCGTGCGCGGCATTGGCGGCACGATGGGCGTTCCGGGTGACAAGTCCATTTCCCACCGCTATGCGATGCTGGCCGGTATCGCCGCCGGCGATACGCCCATTTATAACTATTCGACGGGGGCAGATTGCCAATCAACTCTTTCCTGTCTGGAATCGCTGGGTGTGCATCATGAATTCCGGGAAGAGGAAGGGCGTCGTGTCCTGACCATTCACGGCGTCGGCACACATGGTCTGCAAGAGGCCAAACAGGTTCTTGACGCCGGTAATTCCGGCTCGACCATTCGCATGTTGTCCGGCATTCTGGCCGCGCAGCCGTTCCGTACAGAGATGACCGGCGATGTCTCCCTGGTGAAACGTCCCATGCGCCGCATTATCGCTCCCCTGACTCAGATGGGCGCGCGTATAGAAGCCGCTCACGAACAGTTTCCGCCGCTCACCATTCACGGCGGACCGCTGCGCGCCATTCATTACAATCTCCCGGTTGCCAGCGCGCAGGTGAAAAGCTGTGTCCTGCTGGCGGGACTTTATGCCGAGGGCGAGACCGTCGTCCATGAACCCGTGGCTACCCGCGACCACACCGAAATTGCGCTTCGGGAATTGGGCGCTGAAATAACGGTTCAAGGGCGCACCGTTCGCGTGAAAGGCGGAGCGCAACTGAGGGCGAAACCGCTGGTCGTGCCGGGCGACCTTTCCTCCGCCGCCTTTTTTCTGGTTGCCGCTCTCATCGTCAAGGAAGCTGATTTGACGATCACCGACGTGGGTCTGAACCCGACACGCACCGCGCTGCTTGATGTTTTGCGCGGCATGGG
>CAXUBB010000039.1:0-11827 GCA_964249105.1 uncultured Bryobacteraceae bacterium
CCGTTATACGAAGTACGGCTAGTCTGTTGGATGGCCCTTGTATCAGATAATAACTGCTTACCAAATTAGCGTCACTCCATACTCCGCCAGATGTCCGTCCTTGCTGACAAGCGGCGCTTTTTCTACCATTGATTGCGCAATCAAAATGCGGTCGAATGGGTCTTTATGGATCTCAGGCAAGCGGCCAAGAGCCAGAACATGCCCGCTGCGAATACCAACGGTAGGAATGCCGGTACGAAGTACATACTCCTCCCACCAAGGAAGAGGGTCGGCCAGTAATGCGCCGCTTCTCCCGCGTTTTAAGAGCAGTTCCCAAAGGTTAGCCACGCTCGCAAGAACTTCCGCTTGGGCGAGAACTTGCTGAGCAGTAGGACTGAGTTGATCGGGATCGGAAAGCGCCCAGACCAGCGTATGAGTATCAGTCAAAACCTTTTTTGCTGTCAATCCAGTCCTCGACTTCTTTATCAGAAAACGGTTGCCACCAAGCGTCGCCTGAAGGCACAAGCCGACTTTCGCGAGCTATGCCCAGGGGAAAGCTCCCTTTCCGGCGCACTGGGACCAACTCGGCGACAGGCTGTCCGTGGCGGGCAATGATAATTCGTTCACCGTCCTCAACTCGTTCGAGAAGACGAGAAAGCTGTGTTTTCGCTTCATGGACGTTCACCTGCATGTCATCAGCTTAGTCCGTCTAATTAGCTAAATCAAGCGCAACTCTATGGTGAATCGTTAAAAAATTCCGGTTTTTACCTCATTCGCGGTCGTACCGCATAATAATCTCTTACACCTTGTCATGCGTTGGAGCACTCTCTTTATCCCCACGCTGCGCGAACTGCCAGCCGAAGCCGAAGTCATCAGTCACCAATTGTTGTTGCGAGCGGGCTACATCCGCCAGCTTTCCGCGGGCATTTACAGTTATCTGCTGTTAGCTCAACGTTCGCTGCTTAAAATCCAGGGAATTGTCCGTGAAGAAATGAACGCCATCGGCGGCCAGGAAATGCTCTTGCCCGCTCTCAATCCGGCGGAAATCTGGCAGGAGTCCGGCCGCTGGGAAGTGATGGGCGACAATATGTTCCGCCTCAAAGACCGCTTCGGGCGCGATTTGTGCCTTGCTATGACGCATGAGGAAGTTGTTACCGCCATTGCGCGGGGCGAACTTCGCAGTTACAAGCAGCTACCGCAGGTCTGGTATCAAATCCAGACGAAATTCCGCGACGAGCCGCGCCCTAAATCCGGTCTTCTCCGCGTTCGCCAGTTCATCATGAAGGACGCATACACCTTCGATATCGACGCGGCCGGCCTTGACCGCTCTTATGACGATCAATACCGCGCCTACTGCAAAATCTTCGACCGTTGCGGCCTCCAGTACATGGCCGCCGAAGCCCACTCCGGAGCCATGGGCGGCAGCCAGTCGCACGAATTTATGGTGGCTTCCGATGCAGGCGAAGATATCATTGTGCATTGCGAAAAATGCAACTACGCCGCCAACCTGGAGAAGGCCGTTTCAAGACCCGCTGCCCCGTCGATCCCCGACCCTGAAGGCGACTTTACGCCCGAAGAGTTCCATACCCCCAGCTTCAAAACCATAGCGGAAGTTTCCGCCTTCACGAAGCTGCCCGAAACCTCGCAGATGAAAAGTCTGGTCATGGTTGCCGGCAATGAACCGGTGCTGGTGATGCTGCGCGGCGATCATCAACTCAGTGAAACCAAGCTGTCGGGAATCCTGAAAGCCGGGGATCTCCGGCCCGCGCATCCGCACGAAATTCAACAATGGTTCGGGGCCGGCGCCGGTTCGCTCGGTCCGGTGGGCGTCAAAAATATGCGCGTGCTGGCCGACGAAGCCCTCCGAGGCCGTCGAAACATGATCGCGGGAGCCAATCGGGATGATTACCACTTGAGAAATGTCACGCCGGGGAAAGACTTTCAGCCCGAGTACTTCGATCTGCGCCAAGTTGCCCAAGGCGATCTTTGTTCTAACTGCGATGCGCCCCTGAAACTGATGAAAGCCGTCGAACTTGGGCACATTTTCAAACTCGGCTATCGTTATTCCGAGCCCATGGGCTTGCGCGTTCTCGGCGAAGACGGTAAGGAAATCACGCCGATCATGGGCTCTTACGGGATTGGTATCGAGCGCATTCTCACCTGCGCCATCGAACTCTTCCACGACAAAGACGGCATCGCGCTGCCGCACACGATTGCTCCATTCTCCGTCGTCATCACGCCCGTGAATTATGCCGAACCCAAACAGCGCGAAGCCGCCGAATCATTGTATGCGGAATGCCAAAAAGCCGGTATTGACGCACTATTGGACGACCGCGACGAACGCCCCGGCGTCAAATTCAAGGACGCCGACCTGATCGGCATTCCTTATCGCATCGTCGCGGGCAAAAAATTAGCGGATGGAAAGCTCGAATTCATCGAACGCCGCACCCGCGATTCCGAAGAGGTCGCGGTGACAGATGTTCTCCAGCGCCTGCAATCCAAATTAGTATGAATACAAACGCCCTCGCCGGGGCCGCAACGTCCAAAGCGCGCCAATGCATGCCAGCAGAGCACCAAGAAGCAGCCAAAGCGCATTCTGAAAAGCGCTCGCATTCGGGAACGTATAAGAACTGAAAAAAAAGCCGCGAAACAGCCAGTAAAATACCAGCGCCGCCCAAACTGGAAACAAAAATCTTAAAGCGCGAGTCATCGCCAGAACCGTCGAAATCAGCCCGGCAAACGCCAGAATAAAAACCGTTCGGAGCATATGCTCAGGGGCGAATGGAAGCATGCCTAAGTTCAGCGGCTGATGACTGGCAATTGCCACGGAACCAACCCCCAAAAGAAACAAACAAAGAAGCAGGTGAAACAAATAACTGTAAAAACGAAGAAGAAATCCAATAATTCTCAACGCCGTATTCTAACAACTACAAAATTTTCTTCCCCATCGCCGACATCACCAGTTCCACGCCCAGCAGCGCCGTTCGATTCACTTCATCCAGCACCGGATTCACTTCCACAATCTCCATCGACACCATCCGGCTGCAATCGCAAATGGTTTCCATCGCCAGATGCGCCTCGCGATATGTGACGCCGCCCCGCACCGGAGTCCCTACGCCCGGCGCTTCCATCGGGTCCACAAAATCCATGTCGAATGACAGATGAAAACCCGCCGTTCCCTGCGAAGCAATGGCAATTGCCCGTTTCATCACTTCCCGCAGCCCGAGTTCATCAATATCACGCATCGTGAAGGCCGTTACGCCGGACTCGCGCACAATGGGACGCTCCGTTATGTCCACATCGCGAATCCCAACCAGCGCCACATTTTTGCCGTCCACTTTGGGGCAGTAGTCAAAGATGTCCGTCAACTCGCGCGGACCACGGCCCACGCAGCACGCCAGCGGCATCCCATGCACGTTGCCGCTCGGACTCGTTTCCGGCGTATTCATATCCGCATGGGCATCCACCCAAATCAATCCAATCGAAGCGGAACGCTTACGGAACGCACCCGAAACGCCCGAAACCGTGCCGACTGCAATCGAGTGATCGCCTCCTAAAACCAGCGGAAACTTGCCCACTTCCACGGCGCTCTCCACCTTGGCCGCTAATTTCCCGCAAGTGACCGCGATTTGCGGCAGATATTTGGCGTTGTCGATGCTTGAAGGCGTGCTCTCCTGCTGCGCAACCGAAACGTTTCCCAGGTCCTCAATTTCATATCCCAGCGTGCTCAGCTTTTGATTCAGGCCCGCCAGCCGTAGGGCCGATGGACCCATATCGACGCCGCGCCGTCCCGCGCCTAAATCCAGCGGAGCGCCTACAATCGCAATCGTGGATTGCCGCATAACGAGCTTTACGGCCTTGTGCGGTACAACATGCGCGGATACGGAATCGTCTCCCGCACATGCTCCAGACCGCACATCCATGCGACAAATCTCTCCACGCCCATGCCGAAACCGGCATGAGGCACCGTGCCGAACCGCCGCAAATCCAGATACCAATTAAAAGCTTCGGGCGGCAGGTTGTGCTCCTTTAACCGCTGCTCTAATAAAGCCAGATCATGAATGCGCTGCCCGCCTCCCACAATCTCGCCGTACCCTTCCGGCGCGATGAGATCGACGCCTAAAGCCACCTCCGGGCGAACCTCATCCGGCTGGAAGTAAAAAGCTTTGATCGCGCTCGGATACCGGTCCACCATGACAGGCCGGTCAAAATCTTGCGTCAGGATAGTCTCGTCCGTGTTGCCGAAATCGCTGCCCCACTGAATCTCGCTGCCCTTCGACTGCAAGATCTTTACCGCTTCGTCATAGCTCATGCGCGGAAACGGAGCCGTTACCGCCTCCAGCTTCGAAACGTCCCGCTCCAAGATTTTGAGCTGTTCGCGCCGGTTTTCCAGGATGCGGCCAACGCAGTACACAATTAACTCCTCGGCTACCCGCTTTACCTCTTCCAGATCGGCGTACGCCATTTCCGGCTCCACCATCCAGAACTCGGTGAGATGGCGGCGCGTCTTGGACTTTTCCGCGCGGAATGTCGGGCCGAAGCAGTACACTTTCCCGAAAGCCATCGCGTTCGCTTCGTTATAAAGCTGTCCGCTTTGCGTCAGGTAGACTTTTTCATTTTCGAAGTAATCCACCTCGAAAAGAGTTGTGGTTCCCTCGCAGGCCGCCGGAGTAAAGATTGGCGTATCCACCAGCGTGAAACCGTGCGAGTCGAAATAATCCCGTATTCCCTTCACCACCTCATGCCGCACCTGAATCGCCGCGTGCTGCTTCCGGCTGCGCAGCCACAAGTGGCGATGATCCATCAGAAAATCAACGCCATGCTCCTTCGGAGTGATCGGATAAGGATGCTCTTCAGAAACCCGCTGCACCACCTGGGCTCCGTCTATATCGAGTTCGTATCCGCCTGGGGCGCGCCCTTCCGCCCGCACCGTTCCCGTGACGGTCAGTGAACTCTCTTGCGTCAGGTTCTTCAGCTCGTTAAAAAGCTCTTCCGGCAGATTGCTCTTGACCGCGACGCATTGCATCAATCCGCTGCCATCGCGGATGAGCGGGAAAACGATCTTGCCCGACTTGCGCAGATTATAAAGCCAGCCCTGAATCTTGACCCGCTGCCCTTCGTGGCGGCGCGCGTCATTGATTTGAATTGATGGCTCGCTCATAAACGGCCCGCCAGTTCATCCGCGACCCGCTTCGCTTCCTTAATCGGATGCTCCATCCCGGTCGGCTCTCTCAACTCCAGCAGCAGAGGATATTGATCCCGGCGCGACCCCATCAGCTCCATGGCTTTCCCCCAATCGATCGTGCCCTTGCCTGGAAACAGATGCGCGTCATCCTTTCCATTGTTGTCGTGCAGATGCGTCGAACGAATTCGCTCTTTCATCCGCTCAAACTGATCCTCAACGCCGCGCGCCATATGCGCGTGGCCAATATCAAAACAGTAATTCAAGTTCAAATGCGTTTCAGCCAAAAATAAATTCAATCGTTCCGCGGTGGACGCATCATTCGGGATATTTTCGAGCAGCACTTCCACGCCCCGCTGCTTCGCAAACACCCTGATCTCTTCCAGGGAGGAGAAACCCGCTTCCACCCGCCGTTCATCAAACTCCTGGCCCGACACTCCCAGGTGCTGGATCAGATATCGGAACGGCACCACATCCGCCATGTCCAACGCACGCTTAATCTCATCCACCATGGCGATCCGTTTGCCTTTGGCCGGTTCGGTAATGTCGATCACCGCCTGCGGCCCGGAGCGCCCCCAACAGTCATCCGTGTACATCGGCGCGTGCAATGAGTGCATTTTGAGCGGGGAATCGTGGAACCAATGCCCCAGCTCATTGATTTGCGCCCGGTCGCGATAATCGATGTGCTGCCGCGCGCAAAAAATCTCTACCGCTGAAAAACCGGCATCCCAAGCCCTCTCCAGCCACACCGTCGTCAGGCGGTGCCGCACAAAAAGGTGGGTCGAAAGTACAAGCTGCATCTATCTCTATTGTTGACGAAGCGCCCTCAATATCCCGCAACCTTGCCGTGCAGCCGCGATTCCGTGCCGCCTTCCAGCGCGCCGTTGTGAGCGACAATCGCTTCCACTCTGGCCACGCCATCCGTCGGTTTTACATCGTAGCCCATCGCTTTTAAAGCGTCTTCCGTCTGCGCTGAAAACCCTTTTTGCAAATACAAAACGTCCGGTTTCCACTGCAAATGAAAACGGGGCAAATCCACCGCGTCCTGCGCGTTCATTTGAAAATCCAGCACATCAAAAATCACTTCCGCCACGCCCGTCGTGATTCTCGACCCCCCCGGCGCGCCCACAACCATCTCCAGCTTGCCGCCTTTCGTAATAATTGTCGGAGTCATGGAAGACAGCGGGCGTTTTCCCGGCTCAATTGCGTTGGCATCCGCCCCGACCAGGCCAAACATGTTCGGCACACCCGGCTTTGCCGCGAAATCATCCATTTCATCATTCAGCAGAAAGCCTAATCCCGGCACGGTAA
Source organism: uncultured Bryobacteraceae bacterium (assembly GCA_964249105.1). Taxonomy (GTDB): domain Bacteria; phylum Acidobacteriota; class Terriglobia; order Bryobacterales; family Bryobacteraceae; genus Bog-105. The sequence continues at coordinate 6,473 of CAXUBB010000039.1, forward strand.
TTCCGTTGCCGTAGGAGTTGTTCAATGTGTATGTCATCGCTACCGCATTGCCTTTGGCGTCTACCACGTTGTAATGCGTGGTTTCCTCGCTTTCATGCCAGCTTATTCGCGCTTGCTCATGCTTCGGCAGTCCCGGACCAATCAGCTCGCTCGGCGTTGCTTTCGCCGCGTCAATCGTGCCCCGCCGCCATGCCAGGTAAGCCGGATCCAATAACTGCTTTACGGGAACATTGTAGAAATTCGGATCGCCCAAATACTCGCTGCGGTCGGCATAGAACCGGCGCATGGCTTCCGCTTCGAAATGCACCGCTTTTGCCGAATCCGGCCCATCGCTCTCGTACCCGGTGCCTGCCAGCATTCCCATCATCTGGAGCAATCCCACGCCCCCGGCGGAAGGCGGAGGCGCCGTAATCACGTTATAGCCATGATAGGCGCCGGTTAGCGGAGCGCGCTCTGCCACTTTATAATCCCGCAGATCGCTTTCGGTAATCAACCCGCCGTGCGCCGCCATCTGCGCCGCCAGTCTCCTGGCCGTTTCACCCGTATAAAATCCTTTGGCCCCTTGAGCAGCAATACGATCCAACGTAGAAGCCAGTTCCGGCTGTTTCAACACCTCTCCCGCTTTGTAGGGATTTCCATCGCGCAAGAAAGTTCTTTTCGATTCCGGATCTTGACGTAAAGGATTGCTCTCGCTACGAAGAGAAGCCGCTACCGGCTCCGTCAAAGTGAATCCGTTTTTCGCCAGTTCCGCCGCTGGAGCAACCAGACTCTTCCAATCCCGACTGCCAAATTTTTTATGCGCTAATTCCAGGCCCGCCACTGTTCCCGGCACACCCGCCGATTTCCACCCATAGATGCTCTCGCGGGTCGGATTCCCATCCGGTCCCAGATACATATCCCGCGAAGCCTTTGCAGGCGCACACTCGCGAAAATCCAGAAAGTCCGTTCTGCCGTCCGCTAGGCGAACAAGCATAAATCCCCCGCCGCCAAGATTGCCCGCCACGGGATGCGTCACGGCGAGAGCGAACCCTACCGCCACCGCCGCATCAACGGCATTGCCGCCGCTCTTCAGCACGGCCAGCCCTACCTCCGCCGCCAACGGCTCCTGCGCCACTACCATGCCGTGCGTAGCCCGCACCGGCTCTTTCGCCAGGGAGAGAAGAGGCACAAACGCGCAAAAAGCCCCAAGATAAGTCGCACGGCTTAGCATATGCGCCAGTCTAACAAGCGGGACAGGTTTACCGTTTGCGTGTTAATGTACAGCGCAAATAAGACTGTTATCATAAATCTGAATAGTGATAACATGATACGAACGCAAGTGAGTCTGCCTGCGGATGAGTACGAACTTGTCAAGCAGCAAGCACGGTCCTTAGGAATCTCCGTTGCCGAGGTAATTCGCCGTGCGGTTCGTGATGCTTTGCCTCATGCTGAGGGTGGCGCTTGGATGCGCTTCGCCGGTTTTGTAGAATCGGGCAATCCTCAATCGAGCCAGTCCCTTGATGAAATCATCTATGGCGAGAAAGACTGAGCCTTACGTCGATACGTCTGCGCTGATTGCCTTTCTGGATCGCTCCGACAGCTATCATCCTCTGTTCCGCCGTTTATTTTCAAATCCTCCTCCGCTTGTAACATCCGCTTTGGTGATTACGGAAGGGCATGGCTGGTTTTTGCGTCGCTACGACCAGCACAGGGCAATCCAGTTTCTAGCGTTTATTGCCGAGTTGCCGCGTCTCGCCGTCGAGCCTTTTGGAGCGGAGCAACTGGCCGCGGCCAGTGCCATCGTAAAGAAGTTCCACGACCAGAACTTCACGCTGGCTGATGCGCATGGACTAGCAATCATGAAAAATCATGGAACGAATATTTGCTGGTCCACGGATCGGCACATGTCGCTCACAGGAGTCACCTTAGTAACCGATAGGCCTTAGAACTATCTGGCATATTCACGCACAAACAAGAGTTATTATCATGAAGCTCGATAGCAAGGGCATGAAGCAGCGCGCTCTCAATCGACTAGGCTCCTGCCTTAGTGCTTCAGAATGCATACAGAACACCCCAGCAGCTCATCCTAAACCGTTGCTCATACAGATTTAGCGTGCGAGTTGTATTCTGTGTAGACGATCATGCAGCAACGTTCAAATAATGACGAGAACGATGACTGTTCCTAGCGTGCGACAAAGGATTGGGCCGATGACTCTCGCGTTTCGCCGCATCAGGAACGCCCTTCGTCCGCGAGTCAGCATATCCAAGGCGCCTCCCGGCATCCATGCGGACTGGAATGTCCCGGTGAAGGTCCGCGACGGTACGACGCTGCGCGTCAATGTCTTCCGCCCGGAAAGCGACGCGGCGGTACCGGTAATTATGTCGGCGCATCCGTACGGTAAGGACAAGCTTCCGGCACGCACTCGAAACGGTCGTGGCCTGGACTTTCAATATCGTTTGTTTCCGCAACCGCATCCCATCGAAATTTCCGAGTGGACGAGCTGGGAGGCACCTGACCCTGGAGTTTGGGTGCCCGCAAGGCTACGCGGTAGTCAATGTGGATCTGCGCGGTGGAGGAACAGCGGAGGGCATCGGCGACCTGTTCTCCGATCAGGAAGCGCTCGACTACTACGATGTGATCGAGTGGGCTGGAACTCAAAGCTGGTCTTCCGGTCGAGTAGGACTTAACGGCGTCTCTTACTTGGCGATCAGCGAATACAAAGTGGCGGCTTTGCGGCCGCCGCATCTCGCCGCGATCTGTCCATGGGAGGGATTCAGTGATCTTTATCGCGATTTCGCCCGCCCCGGTGGAGTTCGCGAGGACGGCTTCACCGTCATCTGGGACAGGGGAATCAGGAGAGGAGTCTGGGTTCATACCCAGTTCCGTAAAGAGATCGTCGATCGTCTGGAACGAGATGAATGGTATGAGTCGGTCGCGCCCGACCTGGAGCGCATCGAGGTTCCTATTCTCGTTTGCGGCAGTTTTTCCGATCATTCCCTGCATTCACAAGGATCGTTCGAGGTATTCCGCCGCGCGGGTTCCCTCCGCAAATGGCTCTACACCCACCGCGATGGAAAGCGGTGCGCTTTTTACAGTAAAGAAGTCACTGCGGTACGCGGCCGGTTCTTCGATCATACTCTCAAGGGTCTCGATAATGGCTGGGAGAAGGAACCGGCGGTGCGTCTGGCTATTTATGAAAGCGGCCCTGAGCCGGTAGCCGTAGTGGGCGAGGAGAACTGGCCGCCAAACGATCTCCACTGGCGGACGCTCACACTGGACGCAAGTCGGAAAATCATCGTCGAGGGCTCAGGGCCGAAGCCTGTGGCGTCGGCGTCGTTCCGCACTGATCGGGACACGGTGGAATTTATCTGGACAGTGCCGGGGGACATTGACATCATTGGTTCGATGGCGTTGCGCCTGCACGTTGAGGTGCGCGGTGCGGATGATGTCTTTATCTTTGCGGGCATGCGCAAGATCCGCGCCGGCGTTGAAATGAGATTCGAAGGCTCGTTCGGCTTTTCCGGCGACATGGTTTTAAAGGGCTGGCAACGCGCGGCGCATCGCGAGCTGGATGAAGAGCTTTCGTCCCCATCACAGCCGGTGCATCGGCATCGTATTGCGCAGCCTTTACGTCACGGCGAGATTGTGCCGGTAGACGTCGCGCTGCGACCTCATGCCACGCGCTTCCTGAAAGGAGACGTGCTGCGCCTCGATGTGCGAGGCAGATGGCATTATCCAAGGGACCCGTTGCGCGGGCAGTTTCCTACCAAATATCAGAGCAGCCCAAAGGCGATCTGCGTTCTCCACACAGCCGGATAAAAGGTTCGACCCAAGGGATAGAGCCAGGCAAAAAACTTGTAATAAGTCTTTACATTTTTCTGGCCGGATGTCGCCTTCATAAAGGCGGGTCGGAACATGTACGACTTTTTGATGCCCGTTGCTCCGGTGATGATTTGCCTTGATTTTCATATCCGCCGATAAACAGTCCCTCTCCAAAATAAGTCTTGCGAACTAATTGGAATCCTCGCCATCTGCCGCCAGTCCGCAATGTCAGGCAAATCTCGCGGGTGGGTTTGGCGGCAGAACTATTAATTTACTTAGTCGCCACGGTTTGGCGGATCGATTGGGCGTGGTCGCCGGATACCTTCGGTGTAAGGCTTACGTTCATGCCCATGTGGGTTTACTTGTTCTGGGTCTTCCTGCTGGTTATGGCGGCGAACATTATTGCGGTCTGAGTTGTGCGGCTGTAAGGCTTTTACCTTTGAAATTAATTGCCCTTAAGCGGCGACAGGCGCTGCAATCTTGCGCAAACGTAACGTAAGACGGCTCTTATAGCGTGCCGCCGTATTTTTCTTGATAATGCCCCACTTGGCTGCGCGATCCACAAGAGAGAACGTCTGCGGGAGCATCTGCGTTGCGCCCTGTGTATCTTTCTGCTCCAGTAAGCGGCGCATCGCCCGAATTTGATGCCGCAGCCGCGACTTTCGCATGCGATTGACCGCCGTCCTTCTTTCTGTCACCCGAACGCGCTTCAACGCTGATACTGTATTTGCCATGAACTTACAAATCCTGCCTACTTAAAATCTATCTCTATTAGGATACCTGAAGATGCCCATCTTGAGCAAACAGCGGACATCCCGGCAAGCGACAATGTTCAATATGACTGCCGCTCCCTCCCAAACCGCGACATCACAAATTCGCTCTTATATCGGTTACTTTTTGGTGCTGGTGGCCGTAATTATTGCTTACCTTCTGATCCGCGCTTACGGCGACACTCTTTCCGCGCCCGCTCCGCCCTATCCGCGGGACAGCACCGTTTCTCAAATTCACGTTAATGACTTTCTCCATGTGTTGCTGGCGCTTTCTCTGGTTATCGCCGCTGCTCGCAGTCTGGGAGCGCTCTTCCGGTTCATTCACCAGCCGCCCGTGGTCGGCGAGATGATCGCAGGAATTTTGCTGGGGCCCTCCTTGCTTGGCTATGTCGCTCCCGGCGTTTTCGCTTACATTCTGCCGCATTCCATCGCGCCTCTCTTAAACGTGATCTCCCAAGTGGGGGTGATCCTGTACATGTTCCTGGTGGGCCTGGAGCTTGATCTCTCGTCGCTGCGCGCCAAGGCGCACTCCACGGTCGCCATTTCGCACGCCAGCATTGTTGCGCCTTTCCTGCTGGGAGCAGGTCTGGCGCTGCTTCTGTATCCCCGGCTCTCCACCAGCGACGTGTCCTTTACCGCCTTTTCCTTGTTTCTCGGCGCGTCCATGTCGGTGACGGCTTTTCCGGTCCTTGCCAGAATTCTGACAGACCGCCGTATTCACAAGACGAAAATGGGCACGCTCACGCTGGCCTGCGCTGCCATTGATGACGTCAGCGCTTGGTG
>CAXUBB010000039.1:11837-18816 GCA_964249105.1 uncultured Bryobacteraceae bacterium
GCTTTTGTCGTGAGCGTAACGCAATCGCATGCCAGTGGAGCCGTCCGTACGGTTCTGATGGCCATCGGATATATAGCCGTCATGGTGCTTCTGGTGCGTCCCCTTGTGGTCAGGCTGTCGCGCACGCTCGACAGCAAGGGCAGACTCACACAGGGAGTATTGGCGTTCATTCTGCTAGCCATTCTCCTGTCTTCCCTTACCACGGAATCAATCGGCATCCATGCCATATTTGGCGCTTTCGTTCTAGGGGCTATTATTCCGCACAATAGCGCCATCGCCCGTGATCTGACGGAAAAACTGGAGGATTTCGTGGTTGTCTTTCTCCTGCCCGCCTTCTTCGCTTTCACTGGCCTGCGCACCCAGATCGGCCTGGTCAGCGGAAAAGAGCAATGGGTTTTCTGCGCCGTTATTATTCTGATCGCCTCGCTCGGAAAATTCGGCGGCAGCGCGGCGGCGGCCAGGATCAGCGGCTTGGGCTGGCGTGAATCATCAGCTCTGGGCGTACTGATGAACACTCGCGGGCTGATGGAACTCATTGTGCTGAATATCGGCCTGGAGCTTCATGTCATCTCGCCAACTCTGTTTGCCATGCTCGTTCTGATGGCTTTGGCGACCACCTTCGCCACTACTCCCATCCTGCACTTCATCATGCCGCGCCGCTACCTGGAAAAGGAAGCTGTGGCGATTGAAGAAGCTTCACGAGTCGCGGCGGCGGCTAACGAAAGAACCGGCATTCTCGTCCCGGTCTCGCACGCCGCCGGTGTCGCTAATCTGCTCAATCTCGCTCTCAGCGTGAATTCTGCGGAAGCGCCGCCCCCGCGCGTTTTAGCCTTGGTGCGGGCTCCTGAGAGCAGCGTCCGCTTCAGAATGGGCGAAACAGAAGAGTTAGCTCCTTCGCGCTCCCCTGTGCTCGCCGCCGCTCTGGATCTGGCCTGGTCGCGAGGAACCGTAATCACTCCGCAGGCTGTATGGACCACCGATCCTGTGCGGGACATTCTCTACGCGGCGGAAAAGTCAAGTGTCCGCTGGCTCCTGCTGGAATCCCGCCGCTCTCTTTTTGGCGGATTCCCGCAACGGAGCGTAGTCAGTCGGGTATTAGAGCAGGCAAGATCCTTGCCGATTCACGTAGCAGTCCTGTTAGGAGGCTCCATGCCGGCGCGGACCCCCCTCGTTTGTCTGCTCGATGAGTCAAAGGACAGCAGGTCGGCATGGGAATTGGCCGTGCAAATGGCGCGTGAACGGCACGAGAGATTGACAGCCGTGCTTCTTCTTAAAAACGATATGGGCAATGCGCTCCAAACCATGGTGCGCGATTCGCAAAAAGCGCTGGCGGAGAATATCGAGATTCTCTCGATTCCCACGTCGAATGGTCAGCAAATTGCTAATCTCATCCCGAAAGGTCTTATTATCGTGGGCAAAGATACAGCGGACCAGCTCCAGATTGTGTCCGATACCTTCACCAGAAACCGGAGCGTTATTGTGGTGCAAGGAGCGGGCACGGAAAACAACGGCGCTGCTCGTTCCTCGGCGCAACTGCAACCCGTTCCCGCATAAAATGAGATTTCTCGCTGCTGCTGATCCACAATAGAGATATTCGTTCGAAACAATACACAGTAAAAATGATTCGAAGTAAATTGCAGTACGCCGCGATCGCTGCTTGTCTCGCAGGTTTAGCGGCTCTCACCTTCGCCGCCAACGGCACGGCCGCCGACTGGAAGATTGCCGGCCCTTTTGGCGGTACCGCTACCAGCGTGGCCGTTGACCCATCAAATCCCAGTGTGGTTCTCGCCGGCGCCCGGGAATCGCTGATGTTCAAAAGCACCGACGCCGGAGCTAACTGGAATATAGTAAGTTTTCCGAAGCGGCACCTGAGTGAGCTGACTTCCATTCTGGTCGATCCGGCGGATTCCAATCATTACCTGGTCGGCATCATTGCTGCCGACGGCGGAGGGATGTACGAGAGTCATGATGCCGGACAAACGTGGGTTGCCGTGAAGGACATCTCGCATTACGGCGTTCGCGCCATAGCGTACGCCATGAGCCAGCCATCCCGGTTTTTGGCAGGCACCCAGAACGGTGTTATGCTGAGCGACGACTGCGGCAAGACCTGGACCCGCGTCTCCGACCCCGAAAACCACGAGATGGCGCAAATTACCGCCGTCGCGATCGACTCGAAAGACCCGAACATCCTGTACGCCGGAACCAGCCACTTACCCTGGAAGAGCATGGATGGCGGTAAAAGCTGGACCTCCATTCACACCGGCATGATTGACGACTCGGATGTTTTCTCTATCTACGTCGATCCGATGAGCCCGTCAAATCTACTGGCCAGCGCGTGCAGCGGCATCTACGCCAGTTCTGACCGGGGCGACCTGTGGCACAAATTACTTGGCATTCCGAATACATCACGACGGACGCACGTGATTCGGGGAGATCCGTCTAACGCTTCTTTGATCTACGCCGGCACAACTACCGGCCTCTTCAAATCCCCAAATCACGGTACCGCCTGGAAAACCCTGACCAACACGCAAATCAATTGGCTGGCGCTGGACCCTTCAAAGCCGCAAAGAGTTTATCTGGCGCTCGACTATGAGGGAATCGCCAAATCGGAAAATGGAGGCGAAACGATCACCCCGATCAACAACGGTTTCGTGAACCGGGTCATTAGCTCCATAGCGGTTTCAGGCAAGAAACTGATAGCGCTGGAAACCCAGGAAGGGGAAACGAGTGGGCTTTTCGTAAGCAATGATCATGGCGAGTCCTGGTTTCAACTCCAGGGAGTACGGACGTTAAACGGAGTGCATCTGAAAACCATTGCGGGGCTTCCTGATGAAGATAAGACCCTGCTGGCTGCCAGCCCGCACCAAATGTATAAATCCCTGGACGCAGGCATGACCTGGAAAGCCGTTCCCATCCGTCTGGTGCAAGACCCGCCCCCGGTTACCGAGGACAAGCCGACGCCCAAATCCAAGGTCACCTCGGTTAAATCGAAGTCCGCCCGGGCCAGAGGGACCGTGAGAACCGCCAGAACGACGCGGCCCGTTAAGCCCAAACCGATCATTCGCGAAGTTTCTGTATCGGAGATTAGCGGTCTTTACTCGATTAAGGCTGACGGGAAAAACGTGCTCTTTGCCGCTACGGATCTTGGCCTTCTAAAAAGCGTTGACATGGCGGAACATTGGACGCTGGCGGAAATACCGGGTCTCACCGCTGTGACCGCGCTTTACGGAGAACGCAGTGTCTCAGGCATGCTCATGGCTCGCGCCGCTAACGGCCTTTATATATCGAAGGATGCGGGCAGCCATTGGTCTCCGCTTGCTTTTCCGCTTCCGCCCTCGGATGTCAATGACGTTGCGCTAGGCGCTGATGACCAATCACCCATGCTGGTAGCTACCCGGGTCGGTCTGTATTATTCGAATAATGGGGGTGAAAAGTGGTTCAAGAACCCCAACGGCCTACCCGCTTCCACAGTGAGCTCTGTTACCTATAGCGGTACGGATAAAAAGATCTTTGCCGTGGAGTACGGACGCTTGTATCAAAGCAGGGATTTGGGGACTACCTGGACGGAAGTGCCCACCGCGCTACCCTTGGCCCGCATACGGCAACTCTGGAAAGATGACTTGTTGTCCACTCGCCTTTTCGGACTAACGAACGATCTGGGCGTAATTTATCGGGACTTGTAAATTTGGCTAACGCTTTGACCTGTAACTCAGTTACCATATTTCTTACCAGAATGGCTGCCTTGTTTGACAAGGAGAGATGAAGCGCTTTGCCTATCATTTCTATTCTGTACAAAAATTGCTAATTTTGACCGCATAACATCAGAAATTTGCTGCTCGATGTAATTAGCTTGAGTTCCTGTCATGGAGCCAAGTTACAACTTTGGGAAAAAGAAGACAGGATAACGGTAGTGAGACTATGGTTTCTCTTCGTTGTTTTGTATTTCTTCTGACTTATAAACTGCACTTTGCTGTTTTAGCGAAATAAAAAACGTGAAACTGCCATCATTATCAACGATAATCGGTGTAGGTTTGTACTCTGCTTTGGAGGAGAAGAATGGAATCTCGGCTTATATTTAGGCCGCTTAGTTTTGCAGCTCTGTGTACGGCTCTCACTTTGGGTTCGGGCGCGTTCGCACAAAATAATACGAATAATCAGGCAACGGGCTCTCAGACAACGGGTGCCCAAACAACGAAAACGTCTTCCGGGAGTGGCGAGGATGCCATGCCCGATCTGGTCGAAATCGATCCGTTTGGCGGCGTTAGCACATTTGGACAGGTCAATCGCGGATTGACGACTCACCTGGTAACGGGTGGTATCGGTGGTATCCGCGGGGCTGTAAATCCCTCGAAGCATATCGGTATTGAGGGATTTTTTGAGTTTTCCCAGGCGAATGTGGAGTTCCGCAGTTCTAGCGGGTTTTATCCCGGCACCACGAATCCGCTTCCCACTTACAGTTTTGGAGCTCATAACTATACTTTTGGTTTAGGTCCGGTTTTTAACCTGACCCCGCGCGGTTCTCGCGTTCAGCCATACCTCACGGCGGGTGTAGCTGGTATTCAGTTCACTCCTACTTCCACCGCGAAAGGCTTGGCTCGCCAAGCCGGCGCTAATGCGCTTTACGGCTCGGCTAACCTCAACGACAATTTGCAGGTTGGCGGCTTTTACGGCGGCGGCGTGAAGTTCCATTTAAGCGACCATGTCGGTCTGCGAATTGACGCCCGCGGCATTACCTCACGTAATCCTACCTACGATCTGCCTAACTATCCAACAGGCGGTATCTACATTCCGTCAAAGGACATCATCAACAATTTCCAGGGTACGGTCGGTCTCGTATTCTATTTAGGCCAGAGCAAGTGTCCGCCGATGCCGCCCGCGCCTCCGCCGCCTGCGCCGTTAGCGACGCCGACAATTACGGGTACCGAGGGGGCGACGATCTGCCAAGGCAAACCGGTCACGCTGCATGCCAACATTCAGGCAACAGGCAATCAGAAGCTCTCCTACGCTTGGGCCGTGAATGGTCAAACGCAGGGTAGCGACTGTCCTGATTTAACCTTCACGCCCAACAATACGGGCAGCTTCTATGTTCAGGTTAGGGTCAAAGACACCACGCCGCCTCCGCCTCCGATGGAGCGTCCGAAGAAGTTCCCAGAACGTTGCTGGGTCCAGCCGCCCACGCCGCCGCCGGCTCAGCCTGTGACTGCAACGGCTACGGTTACGGTAAGCGACGATGCGCCGCAGCTTTCGAGCGTCACGGCCAATCCGACCACCCTGTCTTGCGCCGCGGATAAGAACGGCACGCACACCGCGCAACTCACGGGCAGCGCAACACCTTCCGCTTGCGGCGGCAACTTGACTTACAAGTGGACCGTCAGCGAAGGCAGCGTCACCAATGACACCAGCCCGAACGCAACCTTCGATGCCTCAACTCTGAACTTCGAAGGCGGCGCGCAAAATCAAACCAAGTCGGTCACCGCGACCTTGACGGTAACAACCGAAACCGGCAAGACCGCTTCGCAGACGACCACCATCACGGTGAACTGCCCGCCGCAGTTTATCCGCCTTGATGACGTGATCTTTGCCAAGAACAACGCTCGCGTGAATAACTGCGGCAAGCGCGTTCTGATTGACGACGCCGCGCCCCGGTTGTCCAGCGGCGACTACGATATCGTGCTCGTGGGTCATCGCGACAATGATGAATCGGCGAATGCTCCTGCTGCTCGCGGTGCTCGTAACCGCAGAGGCCGTAGGGCTGCTGCGGCGGCAACTGCTCTTGACGAACAGCGCGTTCTGAACGCGGCTGCGGTCCTGAGCGGCGGAACCGGCACCTGCGCCAAGGTCGATCCGTCACGCATCCGCTACGATGCGGTCGGAACCGATCAAACCTCTGAAACCAGACCGGGCCAGTGCGGTACTTCCAATATCAAGGAACGCCGCGGCTCGCAAACAACCGAAGCGGATAAGAACCGCCGTGTTGAAGTCTACTTAGTGCCGCGCGGCAGCACCAGCATGCCTCCGGCTGTCAAGAACCCCAAGCCTCTGCCCGAAGATCGGGTCAAGGCTCTGGGCTGCCCCAAATAGACCAGTTGTGAACTAAAAGGGCCGGACGGTTCGCCGTCCGGCCCTTTTTGCTTGTGTGCTGTTTGATTGAACTTCGAAATACGGCAGAGTGGGCGGAACCGACCGAGAAATTCAAATCTCGTGATACGATGTGCGCCTAACCTGCTATGTCCGAATTGCGGGATCCGCTCACAATCCAGGCCGCACCGGACCTGTTAATTCCACCTCCGGCCATTCGCAGCAGCTTTCTTTCCCGGATCGCCTTCCGGTTCGCTTTTATTTACCTTGCTCTTTATTGCGAGTTCGGGCTAGGAGTTATTCCGGTCATCGGCAAACTGGCTGGCAATGCCCATCGAACGCATTTGGCGATCCATCTGCCCCTTTGTAGCCGTACACGTCTTTCATCTGAGCGGGGCCGTCACACAGTACCATCCAACCGGCAGTGGTGACCATAACACTCAATTACATCCGAGTCTTCTGCTACGCCGTCTTAGCCGCCTCCGTCGCGCTCATTTGGTCCCTCTTGGACCGTAGCGAACGCCGCAAACAAATTCTGTATCCCTGGCTGCATCTGGTTGTCCGGTTCTACATTGCAGCGATCTTGTTGTTCTACGGCGCAAGCAAGGTTTATCCGCTGCAGATGCCTGCTCCTGATTTCACACGATTGTCAGAAACCTTTGGAGAAGCGTCTCCCATGGGACTCTTGTGGGCTTTTATTGGCGCTTCACCGGCTTATGAAATGTTCAGCGGCTGGGCTGAGGTGGTTGCCCGGACTGCTCCTGCTCTTTCGCCGGACAAGCACAGCAGACGCGCTCATTGCGGTTGCCGTGATGAGCAACGTGGTTGCACTCAATTTTTGCTATGACGTGCCGGTAAAGTTGTTCTCTTCACACCTTCTGCTCATGGCGTTGTTCTTACT
>CAXUBB010000040.1:0-18754 GCA_964249105.1 uncultured Bryobacteraceae bacterium
CCATGACATCACGCCGTTCGTTTTTGCGCTCAGCGAGTTTGGCTGCCGCAGCCCTTTGCCGTTCTTCGAACGCTGGTAACGAGAGACAAGGTCCTTTACAAGAATTCAGCTATGGTGACGTTGAGCTTGCTCCCGGACCTGCTCAAACGCAGTTTGAACAAACGCAGTCGGTCCTGATGTCGCTAAACGAGGACAGTTTGCTCAAGCCCTGGCGCTTGCGCGCGGGTCTGCCGGCGCCGGGTCCGGACCTGGGCGGGTGGTATGACGAAGTGCCTCTGCAGAAGACGGAAAGCGGCGGCCACGGTTTCGCGCCCGCGCACTGCTTTGGCCAGTGGATTTCAGCGCTCGCCCGCGGCTATGCCGTGAGCGGCGACGCTCAGACTCGCGCCAAGCTGGAGCGGCTGCTGGCTCTTTACGAGCCAACCATCTCGGGGCGGTTTTATACAAACTTTCGCTTTCCCGCCTACAACTACGACAAGATGGTCATCGGCCTCATCGATGCGCATCGCCTCGGCGGTATTAAGCAGGCATATCGGCTTCTCGAAATGACTACGGACGCGGCTGAGCCGCACCTGCCGCCGCAAGCGCTGGATCGGGACGAGCCGCAACGACGCTGGCGCAAAGCCGTGGGTGACAACACAGCGGACGACTACACCTGGGACGAGTCGTACACGTTGCCGGAGAACCTGTATCTGGCTTGGGAGCAGGGGGCAGGCGAGCGTTACAAAAAACTGGCGGCGCGGTTTTTGCTGGACAAGACTTATTTTGACCCGTTGTCCGAGAACCAGAATGTGCTGGCCCACCACCACGCTTATAGCTTTTGCAATGCGCTGAGTTCAGCGATGCAGGCTTACCTTGCTGCGGGAAGCGTGAAACACCTCCGCGCTGCCGGCAATGCCTTCGACATGATCATGGCGACGCAAAGTTTTGCGACCGGAGGCTGGGGACCCAACGAAAGTTTCAGCGATCCCCAAAGCGACACGCTGTTTGAAAGTCTCACCGGCACTCACCGGGGATTTGAGACACCTTGCGGGAGTTATGCGCACTTTAAGCTGACCCGTTATCTGCTAAGAGTGACGCGGGACGGTCGCTACAGCGACAGCATGGAGCGCGTGTTTTATAACACCGTTCTGGGAGCGAAGCCGTTGCAGCCGGACGGCCAGGCGTTCTACTATTCTGATTACCATTCATCCGGCCATAAATCTTACTTTCCCGACGCTTGGCCTTGCTGTTCCGGCACATTGCCGCAAGTGGCGGCGGACTACCGCCTGCTCGCCTATTTTCATGATGGCAATAACATCTTTGTCAATCTGTATCTGCCGTCCACCCTCCGCTGGACGAACTCGGACGGTGCCCAAATCGCGCTTTCGCAGTCCGGCAGTTACCCCTTGGAATCCAAAATCACGATGAATCTGCGCGCCTCGCGTCAGTCCCAATTTGCCGTGAAGCTGCGGATTCCCGCGTGGGCGGGAGGTGACTCAGCGATCCGAGTCAATGGCAACCGCGTGGCAGCATCCATGCAAAATGGGTTTGCCACTGTGCAGCGACGTTGGAAGGACAGCGACCGGATCGAGTTGGACCTCCCCTTGCGTCTGCGGCTGGAAGCGATCAACGCGAAGCACCCGGACACGGTTGCCATCCTCCGAGGCCCATTGGTCCTCTTTCCCCTTACGGAAAGCCAACCGGCGGTGAGCCGCCGGCAACTGCTCTCCGCTGTACAGCTTGCGCCACGACCGGTTTGGCAAGCCAGCACCGCCGCAGGCCCTTTAGCCATGCTTCCTTTTTCGCAGATTGCCGGCCAACGATACACGACCTACCTAAAAGTAAGCTGAGCCGCGCCGACGGGAAACCAAAACTCCTGTTTCTTCTTTAGAAGCGCTCTGGTACTTTTTATTCTCACGCCTCTTTTAGAAGTTCGGTCCGGTACTTGGGCGCCAGCGCCTCAGCTTTCGCTTTGAATGCCGCTTGCGCAGCCGGGTCGAGTTCCGGCGGCGCAGTGGTCCGGGTCGCAACCGGAACGCCCACCTCCATAAAAAACTCTTCCTGTCCCGCCGGTGAGCAGATACACAGCAGGCGTGCCGGTTGCTCCGATTTGTTCCGGAACTGATGAGGCGCATTCGCCGGAATGTTAATCACTTGCCCGGCGCGAACGATTGAGCTTACGCCGCGAAACGTTGCCTCAATCTCGCCTTCGAGTACCGTAAACGACTCCTCAAAATCGTGCCGATGGGGAACTGGCCCACCTCCGGGCGGAACATGCATATCGATCAGGCAGTAGCGGCCAGCCGTATCTTTTCCCGCCAGAAGAATTGTGTAAGTGTCTCCCACTAACCCGATATGCGGTTGTTCTGGCATATCAGACTCCGCAATGGTGAAATGACGCTGAGGATTATCAAGTGGAATGCTGTTCATAAACTATGCTCCCCTACTTCACTTGCTCTTGCCAGGCTTGGGCCGTTTCCCGCGCGAAATCCTCATAACGGCGCGGCGGACGCCCCAGCAACTTCGTCAAGATCTCAATATCATTTTCGCTTGCGACAAAGCCTCGTTCGAGGTATCCCTGGAACATCATGCGTATATCGAATGCTGACCAGGAGGGAGTCCTTTGCCGCATCTGCTGCTCGAACGCATCCATATTGTTTCCGGCATAATGGATCTCCTTTCCGAGCAAGCCGCTCCAAATCGAAGCCATCTTGGGTCCGCTCAGCACATCCGGTCCATTCAAATTGTAGGTCTTTCCCTGATGGCCGTCGCTTGTTAACGCGATTGCTGTTGCCTCAGCGATGTCCCGCACGTCCACAGCTGAGATCCCCTGTTCGCCCAAAGGCATCGGGTATACACCGGCCTTTGTCAGCGGATCTTTCAGCGTTTCATCATTCTGGAAAAAATAGTTCGGGCGAATGATGGTGAAAGGCAGATCAAACTCTCGCAATGCATTCTCGATGGCGAGCTTCGAGGCAAAGTGAGGAACGTCCTTGAAGTGGTCCGCCTTGAAAACCGAGTGGTACACGATGTGTTTGAGCTTCAACTTCTTTGCTAGGTCATAGGCAATCAGGCCCTGCGTGAGTTCATCAGGAACGACAGCGTTCAAGAGATACAGCTTATCCATACCCTGGAGCGCCTTTTCCAGCGAAACCGGGTCCAGCAAATCACCTTCAACGATCTCAACGCCTTCAGGCGCAGGAATCACACCCTCTTTTTTGCGCACCAGAGCACGCACCGTGATGCCGCGCTTGCGAAGCTCTTTCACCACGTGCGAGCCCACTTTACCAGTGCTTCCTGTCACTAAAATTTTCATCTTGATCCTCTCCTAATCCGAATGTACTCGTGTAAAAGGTTGGGAACAATAGCGCTTCAGAAACGGTTTGTTTCTAAGATGAAACAATGAAGGACTTAAATGAGCTGCAGATCTTCACGACAGTCGTCCAGGAGATGAGCTTTACGCGGGCAGCAATGGCCCTAGAAATCTCGAAAGCTGCGACCAGCAAGGCCGTCGCCAGTTTAGAAAGTCGATTGACGACGCGTCTTTTTGAGCGCACCACCCGACGCTTAAGGCTCACCGAGGCGGGCGAGATTTATTTGACCTACGCCAAACGCGCCATGGAGGAGGCTGAAAGTGGAGAAGCCGCTGTGTCCAGGCTCGCTGACCAGCCCCGTGGAACGCTGCGCGTTGCCATGCCCGTGACTCTGGCGCAATCCTCCGTTGCGCCTCGACTCAGCCGCTTTCTCCAGACCTATCCTGAGCTCAGGCTTGACATCACCTTGAAAGGCGGACAAATCGACCCGATTGCTCAACGCGTCGATGTTGTTTTCCAAACGGCCCGGCCCGAAACCGATTCACAGCTCATCCAGAAGCGAATGGTTGTCGTGCGACTCGGCATTTACGCGAGCCGGCAGTACTTAGCCGCATCTCCTCCGCTTCGCGGGCCGCAGGATTTGCTTCAGCACTCCTGTCTCACTCTTGCATCGGCCCGCGAGGGAACAAGCTGGAAGCTTTACAAAGGCGGTAAAGCTCAAGAAGTTCGCTTGCGCGGCAGGGTGTCGGTCGGCGATCCGGTGATTCATCACCGGCTCTGCCTGGATGGAGCCGGAGTTGCCATCCTGCCTGACTGGTTGCTACAACATGATGCCCAGCAACAACGGCCGGTACGTGTGCTCCCAGAATGGGTACCGGACTCTATCGAACTCTACGTCGTATATCCCACACGGCTCAGCATGACGCCAAAGCTCAACGTGTTTTTGGAATTTATGAAAAGTGTGGTTCCTTAGGCGAGATGCCGTTAAATCGCCTGATTTCAGGGCGAACAGATCAATGTTTATCGCGGCTTTCCAGCACCGATTGGGCGTAGTAATTCACCACTTTGGCTTCGCTCCGCGCCACTTCGTAAAAAGCGGAACGCAGGGCTTGTTCCCTCACCTGGAACAGGCCTTGCCTGATTTCTTCCTGTACCCGGGGATCACTCAACTGGCGCTGACCGGCCGGCTCCTTTGAGATGAGCTTGATAATGCGATAGCCTTCGGGCGTGTGGATGACGGGCGATATCTGACCGGGCGTCATGCTCAAAATGAGCTTACGGAGTTCCGGATTGGCTTTATCAAGCGAGGATTCGGGGATGAAACCAAAGTCTCCGCCATTCGGAGCCGACCCTGGATCTTCGGAATAATTTTGCGCCAGCGTGGCGAAATCCTCACCCTGGCGCAAGCGCAACTCGATGCCCTGAATTTTAGTGCGCGCCTGCGTATCGTTTTGCGCTTTATCGTTTTTTAGATTGCTGATGGCGGAATCGGCGGTCGGAGCCACCAGAATTTGCGCCAGGTGAACTTTATTTTCCGCCAGATTAAAACTGTCCTTGTTGGCATTGTAGAAGGCGGTGACGTCCGCGTCAGAGATGGAAATATGAGAGCCGATCTCCTTATTAAAGAGCTTTTGAACGCTGAGTTCACGACGAATCTGCGTTTTGAATTCGGCCTGCGTCATTTGGCGCTGCTGCAAAAGTTTTGCAAACTGCTCCTGCGTGTAAGCGACTTTCAATTCATTGAACCGGGCATCCACATCCGCGTCCGAAGCAAGCAAACCCGCTCGTTCCGCCCGTTGGAGCATGATCTGGTTGTCGATTAAGGCGCGCAACACTTCCAACCGCAACTGCACCATGGCATCAGCGCTGGTCTTCGTCGGCGCGTTAAGAGCTTGAGCGGTCATGGCGCGATCCAGTTCCGCATAGGTGACGGGACGTCCATTCACGGTCGCAGCAACGTCCTTTGACACAGGCTTGTTACAGCCCGCCGACAGGAAGGCAAACGCCGCGCAAAAAAGCAGGCCCGCCGCTGTGAGCGTGTCGCCATGTTTCGAAGCGATACTCATCAATGCCGGCTATCCTTTGGTCTTTCTGATTTCATCCACCAGGGCGGGAACGATTTCAAAGAGGTCTCCGACAACTCCGTAGTCCGCAGCTTCGAAAATAGGCGCGTCTTCATCCTTGTTGATGGCCACCACCGTCTTTGATCCTTTCATGCCGACCAAGTGCTGGATCGCGCCTGAAATTCCAATGGCGAAATAAATCTTCGGAGAGACTGTCTGACCAGAGCTGCCGACCTGTCGCTCCATCGGCAACCAACCGTTATCGCAAATGGGCCGGGACGCGGCCAGCTCAGCGCCGAGCGCTTCGGCCAAAGCCTCAACCACGGACAGATTGTCCTTTTCCTTAATGCCCCGCCCCACTGACACGATCACGTCGGCTGCGCCAAGATCCACGGAGCGGGTGGTTTCCTGGTAAGGCGCTTCCGGCCGGCTTTGAATTTGCGATGGGTCGATCTGTAAGGGAAACAGTTCCACAGCGCCGGTTTGACCCACAGGTTCCGCGGCCCGGAACGCGCTGGCCTGGATCGATAGGAACGCAGGGTTTCCTTGCGGATGAATATCAGAGTTCAGCTTGCCCTGAAACAGTTGCCGCACCAGGACAACCGCTCCGCCGTCAGTCTTCACGTCCACGACATCGCTAATCAGCGGCTTTCCTAAACGGGCCGCGAGCTTCGGAGCATAGTCGCGCACTTGGTAGGTATGGGGGAAAATGACCACCTCCGGAGCCTGTGCGGTAATCAATTGCTGTAGGGCAAGCGTATAGCCTTCGGGCGTATATTGATTCAAAAGCGGATGATCCAACGCAAGTACCTTGGCGACGCCATAGCTGGCGGCCTCCTGGGCGAGCGGTTCGATTTCGCTGCCCAGCACGGCGACATTGACCGGAAGATTCCTGATCTCGCCGATCTTTCGGCCCGCCGCCAACGCTTCAAACGACAGCCGATTCCACTTGCCGCCGCGCTGTTCCAAAATAACCAGAACGCTCATAGGACCCGAGCCTCGAACTTCAGTTTTTCCACCAGTTGTTGCGCAATGACGCGGGGTTCGCCGGAAAACATTTGAATGCCTTTGTTTTTCGACGGCAGGTAAATCTGGCCGGTAGCGGCTTCCGAGCTGAGATCTGCGCCCAAGTCAGCGGCGGAGATCGTTCGGATTTCCTTGGTTTTTGCTTTCTTGATGCCCATGAGAGTGGCGTACCGGAGTTTTTTGATGCCGGACTGAATAGTTAACACTGCGGGCAAAGGCAAGGTGACGTACTGATACCAGCCGTCCTCCAACTCGCGTTTGACTCTCACCATCCCGCCTTGCGGCTCCACTTCCATCACGATGGTGGCGTGGGCATAGCCCAACAGTTCGGCAAGCATAACACCGGTTTGCCCATAACCAAGGTCGTCCGATTGCAGACCCGTCAGGATAAAGTCCGGAGATTCCGGCTGTATCGCTTTTGCCAGCAAGTGCGCCGTGGCGAGAGCATCCGGCATTTCGTTCTCTTCCAGCCCGACGTGGACTGCTCGATCCGCACCCTTGGCTAAAGCCTCTCGAATGGTTTGCGTGACGCGATCAGGACCGGCGCAGAGAACGATCACTTCCCCGCCGAGCTTTTCCTTTAATTGCAGGGCT
Source organism: uncultured Bryobacteraceae bacterium (assembly GCA_964249105.1). Taxonomy (GTDB): domain Bacteria; phylum Acidobacteriota; class Terriglobia; order Bryobacterales; family Bryobacteraceae; genus Bog-105. The sequence goes on from CAXUBB010000040.1 coordinate 6,980, forward strand.
TCTTCCAGGGCATAGGCGTCCGGCTCATTCATTTCATAGGTCAGATCGGATTGGTCCAGGCGTTTGCCGCTGCTATCCGCCCGCAACGCTGCGTCACGCGCGGGAACCTGCTTGACAGAAACTACAATTTTCATGTGGCGCTTTTGGGCCGCATCTCAGGCGGCTGATTTCGGTGTTACTTCCAGTATGCCGAAGTGCTGTGGGGAAACCCGAAACGCGGCTGCTTTACTCTCTGTGAATTTTTGATACAGTGATCGTAGGGGCTGGCAGCGCGAACTGCCAGCCCCACGAACTAGGTTTAGAGATCAAGTTCGATCTTTAGCCGAGTTCGCCGCCTGCGTAACAACAAAATTGCTACGATAGCTACGACCACTAAGAGGCTCATAAGCTGGAGCCTACTTTCTGCTCCAGCGATTTGCAAACCCCGTCTGATTCACGGGGTTTTGCATTTTATGCGGAGCCCAGAATGCTCCATGCCGAACCTCCGTGCCAGCGCGACTTTGCTTCGGCTGAAAACAGAACTTTTATCCTACGACATTCTGTAGGGAAGGCATTTTCCTTCAAAGCGTATAACGCTTGAAGATCAGGCAGCCGTTCGTGCCGCCAAACCCGAAGCTGTTGGAGGCGGCGTATTCAATCGCAAGAGGCCGGGCATGATTTGGAACATAGTCCAAATCGCAGTCAGGGTCCGGAAATTCGTAATTGATGGTAGGCGGAGCGATCCCGTCGCGGATGGCAAGCACGGTAATTCCTGCTTCGAGTCCGCCTGCTCCCCCCAGCAAATGGCCGGTCATCGACTTGGTTGAGCTGACGGCCATGTGTTTGGCATGTTCGCCAAAGGCGCGCTTCATGGCGCAGGTCTCAGCCTTGTCCCCCTGTCCCGTGGAAGTGCCGTGCGCATTAACGTATTGCACCTGCGACGGCTCGATCCCGGCATCTTTCAACGCATTGCGCATGACCCGGTAAGCGCCGTCCCCGTTGTCCGGCGGCGAGGTAATGTGGTGAGCATCGGCGCTCATGCCGTACCCGACAATTTCAGCCAGAATCGGAGCGTTCCGCTTTTGCGCCCGTTCCAGTTCTTCCAAAATAAGGATGCCGGCGCCCTCTCCCACAATAAAACCGTCGCGTTCCTTATCCCAGGGACGCGAGGCCCGATGCGGCTCCTCATTCCGCGTGGAAAGGGCGCGCATGGCCGCGAATCCTCCAATGCCTAGCGGAGTGACGCATGCTTCGCTTCCTCCGCAGATCATCACATCAGCGTATCCATGCTGGATAAGCCGGAAGGAATCGCCAATCGAATGGGCGCTGGTCGTGCAGGCCGTGGCGGTCGCCGAGTTCGGCCCTTCCGCGCCGTAGCGAATGGACACGTAGCCGCTCGCCAGATTGACAATGCAGGAAGGAATGAAAAAGGGAGAGAGCCGGCTTGGCCCACGTTCCAGCAAAGTCTTATGCTCACGCTCAATGACTTCGAATCCGCCAATTCCGCTGCCAATGTAAACGCCAAAACTTTCGGCCTCTTCGGGCGGGACTTGCAGTTGCGCCGATTGGACCGCAAACTCGGAAGCCGCCATGGCGAATTGAATGAACCGGCCCATTTTCTTGACGTCTTTCTTATCGACGTAGTTCAGCGGGTCAAAGCCCTTTACTTCGCCGGCAATGCGCGCCGAAAACTCCGAAGCATCGAATTGCGTAATGGGGCCGATGCCGTTCTTGCCTTCCTTGATAGCGGACCAAGTTTGCTCTGTTCCTACCCCCACGGAGGTAAGCAGCCCAACACCAGTAATAACTACCCTGCGCCTCACGGCTGTTCCCTCCCCTTTCGTTTTACCTGCCTGTAATGGGAAACAGTCTGGAGCGCCAACTACTTCTTCTTCGCTTCGATATAGTCGATAGCGTCCTTCACAGTCTTGATCTTTTCCGCGTCATCATCTGGAATGTCCAGATCGAAGGCTTCCTCAAAAGCCATCACCAGCTCGACGATATCCAATGAATCCGCCCCCAAGTCATCAACAAACGATGCGCTGGGCTCCACTTGGTTCTCATCGACTCCCAATTGCTCAACGATGATTTGCTTTACTCTCTCTGCTATCGGCATTTATTCTTCTCCTGTGTTTGCAAACGCACCTGCCGCTTTTGGTGAACTTTTCAGTCCAATCACTCTAAGCTACCTCATTGAGGATCTCGAAAGCCAAGGAGCGGGGCGGCGCTGTTTTTAAGTCCAAAGAAAATTTGGAACGATCCTTACTATTGGTAGCAAATGAGCCTTCGAAAATCATTGCTCCGTGACATAACCTGTAGATATTGCCTGCTTCTTTCCGTGTCCTCTATCTGCATGGCTTTGCCTCGGGACGCCAATCCCGCAAAGCTTCCTTCTTCGTCCACCAGCTTTCCCGGCTCCATGTGCCGATAGAAGTACCGGACCTTTCGGAAGGTCGCTTTGAGAGCTTGACGATTACGGGCCAACTCAGAGTCATTGAGCGCAAACTTGACGACCAACCAGTCATTCTGATCGGCTCCAGCCTGGGCGGATACCTGGCGGCTCTTAGCGCCGCCAAGCACCGGCAGGTAGTTAAACTAGTGCTGCTTGCTCCCGCATTTCGCTTTTACCATCTTTGGAGGGAGCAATTAGGCGCTGAAGGCATGGAGCGCTGGCAAACCGAGGGCAGTCTGTCCGTATTCCACTATGCGGATGGGCGCGAACGGCCCATTGGCTACCAACTTATGGAAGATGCGCGGCAGTACAGCCCCTTTCCGGATTTTCCGCAACCCGCCCTGATTTTCCATGGTAACCAGGACCAGACCGTACCCGTCGATTTTTCTGTCGAGTTCGCGCGAACTCATCCAAACGCGGAGTTGATTCGTATCAACTCAGGACATGAATTGACGGATGCTCTCGACCCTATCTGGCAGAAGATAAAACCTTTTTTGTTCGGGAGCGATCTCGAAAATCGATGCTAAACTGAAGGTGCTTGGCAATTTACAAATTTTGGAATCATGCAACTATGGTTTTTTGTCAAGCGTCTTAATAGCACGTTGACAATCGTCGCGCAAAGTTTATTACATGGCAAAGTCTTTCGTGACAAACAAAGTTGTACAGGAAGTTAGGGGGCATTTTTAGTGGACCAGCCCGATACCCATTTAGACCGGCTTCTCATCAAGTCCGATCTGGACGAACCTTGGTTTAAGTCAGTTGTTCGTGGCATCCGCGAGTTGGTGAACCCTGCGAAGCTACCGCCGCTGGAATTAACCTCGCGTCCCATTGAGGGCGCGGATTTTGGCGATTTGAATAAAGTGGAACAGTCCTGGTTCAAATCGTTCTCCGCCAATATCAGAGATCTCATCAATCCGCCCAAACTGCCGCCCTTGGAAGTCACCTCCAAGCCGGTGGAAGTCGGCACCATCTGGGGCGCTTACGGAGGCGGAGAAACCAAATCGGGCGCAGTCTCGCTGGTGATTCACGTTGCGGTTATCACTTTGCTGCTGGTGATATTCAGGAAGACAGTTTTCACCCCTAAGGCAAAGTTATCGGACGATAAAATCATTTACGTAGCGGATTACAAACCGAAGCTGCCGCCTGCCGCGCAAAAAGCGGGCGGCGGCGGTGGTGGTGGGCAGAAGATGCCTACCCCCGTTAGCAAGGGCGCACCGCCCAAGCCTGCTCTGAAACCTTTTATTCCGCCTGCTCTGGCTGTTCCCAAGCCTAAGCTGCCGGTAATTCCTGAAATCAGCGCGCAAGCGCCGCAAATTACCGCCGATAACTATGGAGACCCCTTGAGCAAGCTTTCCGACCTTTCCGGCGGCCAAGGTTCGCAAGGGCTTGGCAGCGGCAAAGGCGGTGGCCTTGGTAGCGGTAACGGTAATGGTTTTGGACCTGGTTCCGGTGGTGGAACAGGCGGCGGCGTTTTTCGCGTGGGCGGCGATGTTTCAGCGCCAGTTTTGGTGTCCAAGGTGGAACCGGAGTATTCCGAAGAAGCGCGCAAAGCCAAGTTTTCCGGTGCTGTTTTACTGTCGCTGGTTGTTGATGCGAACGGAACCCCACGTGACATTCACGTAGTCCGTCAGCTTGGTCTCGGTTTAGACGAGAAAGCAATTGAAGCTGTGATGAAATGGCGATTCCGCCCTGGTAGGAAGGGTGGGCAGAATGTTGCTACACAGGCCACCGTGGAAGTGACTTTCCGATTACTGTAAGGGGCGCGATTGCGCCCTTTCTCTTTAGCTTGCTCGTTTCGCTGTGCATTCCCCACACGGGCAAATTCTCCGTAGATGGTCAAATGAGTAAATGCCCGAGCTGTGCCCGTCATTCCAGAAAATCCGTACGGCATAGCTGCCGACTGCTTCAACTGATTCCATTCGCAATGCTGGTTTGAACATGGGAAATGGACTAGGATTCGAGTAATTTGATTTCTGCGGCTCCGTGCCGTGCGCTCCCGTACACGTTGCGCAGGGGCATTCGTCCCTTAAATACGCAAGCGGGTAATCGCTGTGATGCCCGTCGCGCCAGTCGATTTTAATGCCGGTCGATTTTGAAATCGCAATGTGCTCCGGTTCGGAGATAGCGAGAGTATCCGTTTCTCTTTGCATATTTCTTAATTTGTTAGTACTCGTTCAATGTCACGGACACCAGGCACGCGTCGGAACGCGTTAATGACGCGCTCTAACTGCTTTTTGTCTTTCACATCCATCAGGATGTCCACAATGGCGCTTTCATCCGTGCGGCTATGATCACCGCGCGCTTCGAGCGTGCGTATGTTGCTCGATTCAGCGCTCAGGATGGAAGTAAGCTGATGCAAAATCCCCGGCCGGTCATCGGTGTAAATCACCACTTTGACAGGCAGCGGATCGCTGCCGCTCCGCGCCCATTCGACATCGACCTTCCGCTCCGATTCGTACATCAGGCTTTGCACATTTGGGCAAAGCTGGGAATGCACCGCGACCCCTTTGCCGCGAGTGATATAGCCGACGATGCGTTCGCCGCGAATGGGATTGCAGCATTTTGCCCGGTAAACCAAAACATCGTTAGCTCCTTTGACATGAATAGTCAGGTCTCCATAAACCAGCGGCGATGAAGGATGTGTCGGCTCGGTTCGCGGCGGAGACGGTTCTACCGCCGGTTCCTCCTGAACCTCGTCCGGCGCTATCTTTTGCAGCAATTGACGGGCCGAGAACTTGCCGAATCCCAGAGCCGCGTAAAGATCTTCTGTCTTGCTCACGCCATAATCCGAGGCGGCGGATGCGAGATCATCCGGCGAGATCCGCCCCAGGCTGACTCCTAAGCGGCGCGCTTCCTTTTCGAGCGACTTTTGCCCGATCTCCACCGCCTTGACGCGCTCCGCCGCGTTAATCACGTGCTTAATGCGGTTTCGCGCACGGGAGGTTTTGACCACGGCCAGCCAATCGCGGCTCGGCTGGTGTCCCGGCTGCGTCATAATTTCCACGACATCGCCGTTACGCAGCGTCGATTTCAGAGGCTTAATGGACCCGTTAATGCGAGCGCCCACGCAGGTGTGTCCCACATCGCTATGAACGGCATAAGCAAAGTCAATGGGCGTGGCTTCGCGGGGCAGCACAATGACGCGGCCTCGTGGAGTAAACGTGTAAACCTCTTCCGAGTACAAATCCACCTTCAGGGTGGACATAAAGTCGGCGGAGTCGTTCATCTCGCGCTGCCATTCGACGAGTTGCCGCAGCCAAGCAACCCGTTGGTCATCCGCGCGCGGAGTTTTGCCGCCTTCCTTATATTTCCAGTGCGCAGCAATGCCCTCTTCCGCGATCTTGTGCATTTCCTCCGTGCGAATCTGCACCTCAAAAGCAGTTCCGCCCGGTCCGATGACGGAGGTATGAAGCGATTGGTACAGATTGGGCCGCGGCATCGCGATGAAGTCTTTGATGCGTCCGGGAACGGGATGCCACTCGTTGTGGATCACGCCCAGAGCGGCATAGCAGTTCTTGACGGAGTCCGTGATAATACGCACCGCCAGGACGTCATACACCTGGTCGAGGGTGATGCGCTGGCGTTTCAACTTCTGATAAACGGAATAGGCGCGCTTGACCCGACCCTGCACTCGCGCCGGAACATCCTCGGCGGCCAGTTTCCCTTCGATGTGCGCCTGAATCTCCGACAGCCATTGTTCATGCTCATGCTGCTTCGATTGAATTTCACGATTTAATTCAACGGCGGCGTCGGGGTGCAGAACCTCGAAGGAAAGCTCTTCCAGCTCGCCGCGCACTTTTCCCATGCCCAAACGGTGAGCAATGGGCGCGTAGATGTCGATGGTTTCCTGCGCGATGGCTTCCTGCCGTTCGGATGAAAGGGAACGGATGGTGCGCATATTATGAAGCCGGTCGGCGAGTTTGACGATGATCACCCGGATATCGCCGGTCATCGCCAGCAGCATCTTGCGCAGGCTTTCCGCTTGCCGGTCTTCGCGGTTGGCCAGGCTGATCCGGCTCAGCTTGGTTACGCCGTTAACGCAATGCGCGACATCCTCGCCGAAGATTTCGGCCAACTCCTCCGGTTTCGCATTAGTGTCTTCAAGGGTGTCATGCAGCAGTCCGGTTTGCAGGCAGACCAAATCCATCTGCATGTCCGCCAGAATATGGGCTACCGCAATGGGATGGATGATATAGGGTTCGCCCGACTTGCGCTTCTGAGCCTTATGGTGTTCCGCCGCGAAGCGGTAGGCGCGTTCCAGCGCGGTCAGATCTTCCTTTGGCCGGAGCGCGCGCACTTTGTCCTCTAAGGTGCGGTACTGATATTCGACCTCGGCGGGCAGCTCTAAGACGCTCGTAGACATGAAGACTGGGCTTACTACTTATTAGATCAATTGCAATCCCTTTAGATTCCGGCCATACGGAAGGAGGTCGCGATCCATGGTCCCCAATGCAAGACCTTCGCTTACAGCTTGCGCTAGCAACATATGATCGAAAGGGTCCTTGTGAAGAGCAGGGATTCGAGACAACATCCTGGCGTGAGCAGTCGTAAAAGGAAGCTCCAAATTAGCCTGGCTTTTCATGGCCTCATCGAGGTGAGCCGCAGTAAACGGAAATTGTTCCGGGAACTTGCGGTGTTTCAGAATGATTTCCGAGTAGGTGATCGAACTAACGAAACGCCGCTCGGCGCTCAATATCCGGTTCCTGATCTTTCGCAAGACCCGATCCGGATCAATCGCCAGCCAGATCACGATATGACTATCCAACAGTATTGAATCCGCCAGAATGCCTGAGATGGTCATCACCACTTTCCTTCCAGAAAATCATCAGCCTCTTTGTCGCTCATCGCAAAAAGCAATGATTCATCAATGGGCTTGATTTTTCCTCGCAGTGTCCCGAATTGCGGTGTTTTCGGAGCAAGGCAAGTTAACTTCACAATGTCCTCGCCGCGCCGTGTGATGATCACTTCCTCCCCGTCTTCCGCTTGCCTGATGAGCTTGGAAAGATTCGTTTTTGCATGATGGACATCGCACTTCATATTATTATTTTAGCTAAAAATTTTAGCTAAAACTATCAAAGTTCTTGCGACATTTACATGCTTGTTGGACTGGCTCGCATGATACTACATTGGAAGCATCATGAGCATCAGAACAACCATCACACTAGATGACGATGTTCTAGAGCGGGTTAAGCGTGAAAGCCGCTCTCGGGGGGGGTCATTCCGAGACACATTCAATGATCTGCTACGGGTGGCCTTGCTGCAGTTGGAGCAGAAACCCCGTCGCCGTACGCTCAAGATTGAACCTACCCACATGGGGTACCGTGCGGATTTGAATCATGATAGCGTCGAGGCACTTCTCGAATACGGCGAAGGTGAAGGGCATCGGTGACCAAAGCTACTGCAATGCCTGCAATAACTCCGTGCGGACCGGCCAGATGCCGATAAAATGGCGGTTTGCTACTTGAAAGTTGCCTGCTGTCAGTAATCCCGTCAGATCTGCCGGGCTGGGCTGGTGATGTTCCCTGGTCAACTCCAGTTTCAGCATTTTGGTCTGGATTTCCCACTGGCTGCGAATGGTTTCGGCGGCGGCTCCCGTTTCGCAAGCCGCATCCAGTTGCAACTTGAACGCTGCGCCGGTCCCTTCGGCGGCGGCGTCTAGTGAGAGCACAACAGGGTGCGAGGATTGCAGGCTGATGGCAAAGATCCGCAAGGGCAGAGGGAGATCAACTGGGTCTCTCAGCAAACTTTCCGACAGGCTGACCCATACGGGCTGGGGCGGCAATGGCGTGTTGAGCTTGCGGCCGGACGGTTTTAGCTGGTTGGCTCCATTCGGGCTGGTCCCGATGGCCAAGGCCAGCACGTCGGGTTGAATGGGAAGGAATCCGGCCCAGCGACCGGTTTTAGCATTAGGAAATTTACAAAAGTCGCTAGCGCACGTACCGCCGTGGTTAGAAGCATACTGGCGTAACTGGTCCCAGCGAAACCGGCCCTGCAGCAGAAAAAATAGCTGCTGATTCTGCGCTGCGCCTGCCAGGACGTCCAGATCGTTGGCGTAATCGAACCCGGTTTCCCGGACAAAATTTTCATAGTCCGGGTCATGCTGGATCTTAGAGCCGTCCAGCAACTTCAGCATTCCCGCCCTTCTCAGCAGCTTCACATCCGCAAAGAATCTCGTCTGGTCGCCTTGTGGCAGTAAGGCGAATAAATCCTCGCTGGCGCGCACAAAACGGTGCCGGTAGTAATAGATACCAGGAATAACGGCTGCTATCAAAAGCAGAAGTGCCATTCCAATCAGCAGCGTTTTGAATCGGTTGCTCAGAGAAAAGCCTTTACGCCGTCGCCATTTCAGCCACTCGTGATACTTTCCAGAGCGCGACGTAAGGCTTTAAGTTTTCCATCATGTCCGCGAACTGGTTGAGATTCAAAGATTGAGCGCCGTCGCTCATGGCCTTTTCCGGCTGGGGATGCGCTTCAACAATTAGACCGTCCGCTCCAATAGCGACCCCTGCGCGCGCCAGAGCCGGCACTAAGCTGCGCTTGCCTGTGGCATGGCTGGGATCAAGGATAACGGGCAAATGCGACAGTTCGTTAAGCACCGGAATGGCGGTAATGTCACAAGTGTTCCGCGTCGCGGTTTCAAACGTCCGAATGCCGCGCTCACAAAGGATGACGTTGGGATTTCCGTGCGCCACAACATACTCCGCCGACATGAGTAGTTCCTTAATAGTGGAACTCAAACCGCGTTTCAGCATCACAGGCCTGTTTGTCTTCCCTAACGCTTTGAGCAAAGCGAAGTTCTGCATATTGCGAGCGCCGATCTGCAGGATGTCAGCATAGGCGGCGACCATTTCCACATCGCGGTCACTCATGACTTCGGTGACAATGCCGAGACCGGTTTCTTTTTTCGCTTTCCGCAGCAATTTGAGGCCGTCCTCCTCCATGCCTTGAAAATCATAAGGCGAGGTGCGCGGCTTAAAAGCGCCGCCGCGCAGGAATTTGGCTCCGTGCTTGGCAACGGAGTGCGCTGTTTCGATGATCTGCTTTTCGCTTTCCACCGAGCACGGACCCGCCATCACCACAAACTCATCACCGCCAATCTCGATTCCGTTCGCCCGTATTTGGGATTTTGTCGAGCGAAATTCCCGGCTGACAAATTTATAGGGAGCGGAAATACGGACCGCCTTTTCGACCTGCGGCATCGATTCCAGCGATTCCAAACAGGCGGTGACGTCGCCCACCCCAATGGCGGCAATCACGACGCGCTCTTCGCCCTGAATGGAATGAACCTTGTAGCCAAATTCGTGAATACGCTCGCAAACGGCGTCCACTTCCGCCTTTGTCGAGTGAAGTTTCATGGAAATAATCATTTGCCCCTCACGAGTGTTACTACCTAACGGTATCAGCAAGGTTTTGCTGGTACCGCTATAATGTCGCCATGCCGCGCCCGGCCTGTACCGTCTTTTTTTTGCTTAGCACACAACTGCTTTGGGCTCAAACACCGACCCTTCAGCAATCTCTGAGCATGAAACAACCAGTTGCTCTCCGTATTTCGCCGGACGGACACTACGTATCCTACGTTGTGCAACAAGCGAATTGGGACGAAAATGCTTTTGATACACAGATTTGGATGGCGGATACCGCATCAGGTGATTGCTACCAGCTCACTAGCGGTAAAAAATCGAGCGGCAATCCGCGTTGGGCGCCTGACTCGAAACGCCTTGCCTTCACTTCCGACCGCGACGGAAAGCCCCAAATTTACGTGATCTCCGTGCGGGGTAGTGAAGCGGCCCAATTGACTTCGGAAGAAAACGGCATTGAAGATTTCGACTGGTCTCCCGACGGCAGGAGTATTGCTTTCCTGGCGAAGCCCGCCGATCCCAAAGCTATAAAGGACCGGAAAGAGAAGTACGGAGATTACGAAGTGATTGGCAGTGATTACACGATGCAGCACCTTTTCCTCGTTGCAGCTCCGGAAACGATCCCCAGCGATCCGAAAGCGCGTCCCAAAGCGGAAGCGCTGACAAGCGGCAACCAGTTTACAATTGGCGATTTTGCATGGTCGCCTGATTCCAGGCGAATCGCATTCAGCGCGGCCCGTGATCCTGATCTGGGGTCTCAGGACACCACGGATATTTATGTGGTCAGCGTGGCGGACAAGCTGGTAAAGCCCCTGATCAGCACCAAGGGTCCGGACCGGCATCCCGTTTGGTCGCCTGACGGGCAGCGGATTGCTTTCACGACGTCCAACGCGCAAGAGTTCTTCTATTACACGGATGCCCGTATTGCGATTGTTCCGGCAGAAGGCGGCAAGCCGCGTATCATGACTGGAAACTTCGATGAAGATCCTGATCTGCTTGCGTGGGGCAGTGAAGGCATTTACTTCACGGCTCGCCAGAAGACCGATGCTCACCTGTTCCGCCTCAATGCCGAAACAGCTAACATTGAGCGTATCAGCGGGCCGGAGCATACGCAGATCAACGCGGTTGCTTTTACCAAAGACTGCCGCACAGTCGCCCTCAACGCAGCGGCTCCGAATCGTTTTTCCGAGGTTTATCTTGCTTCCGTCGATCATTTCACCCCGCGACAGTTGACGGACTTTCAATCCCAATGGAAGCCATTCCGTTTGGCGACCCGCGAGGTCATTCAATGGAAATCATCGGATGGCACGACGATTGAAGGCATTCTGGTTAAAGCAGCGGATTATGATGCAACCCGCAAGTATCCGCTTCTTGTCGTGATCCATGGCGGTCCCACGGGCGTGGATACGCCTGCCAGAACAGCGGACCGGACCTATCCGGTCGAAGAGTTCGCGGCGAAGGGCGCGTTGATTCTGAAGCCGAATTATCGCGGCTCGGCCGGGTATGGCGAGAATTTTCGCTCGCTTAACGTCAGAAATTTAGGTTTGGGAGATTATGCTGACGTGATTACCGGAGTTGACTTGCTGATTGCGAAAGGATTAGTGGATAAGGATCGAGTCGGCGCGATGGGCTGGAGCCAAGGCGGTTATATTTCGGCCTTTATTACGACTTACAGCGATCGCTTTAAGGCCGTTTCTGTAGGCGCGGGCATTTCAGACTGGATGACCTACTACGTCAACACCGACATTCATCCCTTTACCCGGCAGTATCTGAAAGCCACTCCCTGGGACGACCCGGAAGTTTATCGTAAAACATCGCCGATTACTTATGTAAAAAACGCGAAAACGCCGACGCTGATCCAGCATGGCGACCAGGACAAACGGGTTCCGCCGCCCAACGCCTTTGAGCTGTATCAGGCCCTTCGAGACCGTGGAGTTCCCTGCAAGCTGATTCTCTATGAAGGCTTCGGGCATCCTATCAACAAGC
>CAXUBB010000041.1:0-18668 GCA_964249105.1 uncultured Bryobacteraceae bacterium
GTTCTCCTCATGCGGAGGACTCCGAGCTTCGTTCCGGCGAGCATCGATTTTTACGGACGGTGGCGCTTCGCACCTGGCGATATTTCGCTGAATTCAGCGATGAAAAGAACAACTGGCTCATCCCGGACAATGTGCAGGAAGAACCGTACCGTCGAGCAGAGCGCCTGTCACCTACGAACTTAGGATTTCTCTTCAATGCCCGGCAGGCCGCCGTCGAGTTCGGCTACCTTACTGTTTCCGAGTTTGCCGCGCAAACCGAAAATACGCTGCAATCCTGCTTAAAGTTGCCGCGCTACCATGGACATTTTCTGAATTGGTATGATAACATCACCCGCCAGCCGATTGCGCCGCTCTTTATTTCCAGCGTTGATAGCGGCAATTTGGTTGCTTCTCTCTGGAGCCTGAAGCAAGGATGCCTGGAACTGCTTCGTGAACCCTTGTTTCGACAAAATGCGCTCTCCGGATTAAGCGATTACTACACCATTGTGGGCAGCAAGAGCGCTTTGGCTGAGTTCCACCGTCTCTCCGCCGGTCGTGATCCCGCCGCTTGGCTGCCCTTGTTATTTGGAGATTCACTCTTCCCGAAGGGAGAAGGTTCTGATCGGCAGGCTTGGTGGTCCGCCGAACTTCGTAACCGGATTCTGGCTCTGCGGCAACAGGTCAGCGACTTTGCCCCTTGGCTCCAACCTGAATTTGAGCCGTTGCGCAAGCTCCATTTTTCTGAACTGCCTTTGGACTCTCTCATTCCTGGTAAGGCCGAGTCTTTCTATGAGGAACTTGACCGCAAGCTCGGGACGTCCGAAGCTACTCCAGCCGTTAGCCAGCTGCGGGAGGAACTGCGAGCCTGCCACGAGCGGCTAAGCATGTTGGCACTGCGGTTGCAAAGTCTGGCGGATGAGTGCGACCGCCTGGCGCGTGAAATGAACTTCGAAATGCTGGTCGATGTAGACCGCCGTTTGCTCTCGATTGGGTATGACGTGACGAAGCAGGAGCTGAACAAATCATGTTATGACCTGCTGGCTTCCGAATCGCGCACCGCTACGTTTATTGCCGCCGCCAAGGGCGAAACGGTTCAGGAAAGCTGGTTCCGTCTCGGGCGGCAACACACGCTTTGCGAGGGAGAAAGCGTTCTGATTTCCTGGACCGGCACCATGTTCGAATACCTGATGCCGGTAATCTGGGAGCGCTCTCATCCCAACACGCTCCTGGACCGGGCAGCCAGGGCGGCGGTTCGCGCTCAACAGAAGTATGCAAGGGCGCGTCGTGTGCCATGGGGAATTTCAGAAGCGGCTTACAGCAAAACCGACGCGGAAGGAAATTACCAATACCACGCGTTCGGAGTTCCCGGTTTGGCTTTGAGCGTGGCGCGCGACAACGCGCTGGTGATCTCGCCCTACTCCAGTTGCTTAGCGTTGCTGGTTGATCCCGCGACGGCAGTGGAAAACCTGACGGGAATGGCGCGGCGCAAATGGCTAAGCGATTACGGTTTTTTCGAATCGATCGACTTTTCAGGTTCCGCCAACCGGCCGTTCTCTTCACGAAAGCATGTTCTGGTGCGCTGCTGGATGGCGCACCATCAGGGCATGAGTCTCGCGGCCATTTGCAATGTGCTTTATGATACTCCGTTTCAACGCTGGTTTCATGCGGAGCCGCTGGTTCAGGCAAGTGACTTACTATTGCAGGAGCGTCCGTTGCGCGTGAAGCCGATCACCGACACGCAGCCGCGCCGCATTCTGTCGTTTACGCGCAACGGTTTCAAAGGTCCTGTCGCGAAAGCCAAACCCGCGGCTTAGCCGTTTCATCGCAGGACTTTGAGCACCTGTTGCGCTGCTCTGTATCCGGTTGCTATTGCTCCATGCACGGTGGCGCTATGGCCGTTTAGCTCCGTCGCTTCACCCGCAAAAAACAAAGTGTTTTCCACGGACCGCGCCAGCGTCTTACGATGATGCATCGCGCCTGCCGGAACGTAGCTGTAAGCTCCCTTGGCAAATGGATCGTCGTGCCAGTTGTGGAAGTGCGCCGCTTGAAGGGCCGCCTCCAGATCAGGAAGGGCATGGCCAGTTAATCGGGACAAGTCTTCGAGAGATCGCTTGATAATTTCCGGTCGGGGCAGTCCGAGCAGTTTGTCGGCATGGGGACCGGCGCTCCAGCCGGTCAGGAGAGGGGCGCGTACGGGCAGAGTGGTCCACCAGGTTGGGAAATAGCGCTCTTGCGATAACCAAAAGCCGGCGTCAGCCAGATCTTCGCGTTCTTCCCACCAGGAATGGTCGAAGCGGAGGACAACGCGCATAACCTGCCCGAAGCGAAGGGCGCGAGCCGCCGCAAGCACGTCGGCAGGCTCAGGCTGGAACGGCATTTGCCGCAGTACTCCGAGAGGGAGCGTGATGACCAGGCAGCGTGCTTGTATGGTGTTCGTTTCGCCCGTGAGCGCCGACCGGACGTGAACGATTGCCGAGCCCGGCTTCCAGTCGATCGCTTCAACAACAGTGCTTAACTGCACCTGCGCTCTTCCATTTTTCACCGCAGCGAGGAGGTAATGGGGAATCGATTGGTAACCGCTGGCAATCCGAAAATTCCGCTCTCCCTCGATAGCGTCCGCTGCTTGCGCATCCAGGGCCAGGGAAGCCACACCGACAACTTCCTTGTGCGCGGCGTTGAAGCCTTCCACATAACCGGTAGCCCAGCGCTTGGCTTTTTCGGAATAATTTGATTGCTCGATAAAATCAAAAAAAGTTGGATCTTCTCCTCGTTCCGCCACGCGCTTCATGTCTTGCGTAATTTCGTCTACCTGCTCCCAGGCGTCGGCTGCATCCTCGATCTGGCCTGCATCAATATGCACGGCATCTTCGGCGCAATCGTAAACGAGCAGATTCGCCTCGCGGACGATATTCCAAGTTTCCGGCGGACGGCCATGTATGAATTCCGGCCCTAATTCGATCGGCAGCGGCGAAAGCGAATCATGCAAAGTCAGGATGCGGCCTCCGATTCGGTCCCGCGCTTCCACGCAGAGCACGTCGGAACCTGCTCGCGAGAGTCCCTCCAGCGCAGCCAAACCCGCTACGCCCGCGCCAATAATCAAGACTTCGGTTGTTTGCGGCTCCACAGACTACTTTCGGACTGCTTCCGCTTCTTCAAAGATGCCCGTCTCGCGATTCTTTCGTACACGGTCGGCATGAAAATAACATCCATTCATGGCGACGTACACGCCTGGCGGCAAAGTCTGCACGAAAGCCAATGCGCTTCCCAGGTTAAAGAGGCCGTCAGAGCTGCCAAACTTGTAGGGAATCATGGCGCCGGTTAACACAATGGTTTTTCCTTCGATGTTCGTCGCCAGCGTGCGCGCTGTTAAATCCATGGTGTCCGTGCCGTGGGTGATCACAATACGCGAACCCGGCGTGCCGCGGCATTGTTCGACGATCAGGCCGCGATCAGCCTCCGTCATTTCCAAACTGTCCACCATCATCAACGTGCGAATTTCAAGGTTCAGTTTACAGCGCCCGAGAGCGAGCATTTCCGGAAGATGAGAATCTTTAAAGAAGAGCTGCCCGTTGATCTCGTCGTACTCTTTATCAAAGGTGCCGCCTGTAATCAGTACTCGTATGCGTCCTTGAGCATCCACAAAGCCATTTTCACTCATGAATGATAGAAGGAGCCTCCACAATAAATATGCGTGAATACAACATTGCATCCATTCCGGGCGACGGCATCGGCAAAGAAGTCATTCCCGCCGGGATCACCGTTCTGAATGCGCTACAGAACAAATACGGCGATTTCAGGCTCCGGGTCGAGGCTTTCCCCTGGGGTTCTGACTACTACCGCGCAACAGCTTGCATGATGCCTAACGACGGCTTGGCTATTTTGAAGAGTTTCGACGCCATCTATTTTGGCGCTGTCGGCGATCCGCACATCCCGGACCACATCACGCTCTGGGGTTTGCGCCTTGCGATTTGCCAGGGATTCGATCAGTATGCAAATGTACGGCCCACTCGTATTCTGCTGGGCATTACGAGTCCTCTTCGCCATGTCAGCGCACCCGATCTGGACTGGGTAATCGTTCGGGAAAATAGCGAAGGCGAATATGCTGGACATGGCGGGCGAGTTCATAAAGGTTTGCCGGAAGAAGTAGGAACGGAAACAGCGGTCTTTACACGCGCGGGCATCCTGCGCATCATGCGCTTTGCTTACGATCTGGCGCGCTCCCGTCCGCGTAAACGGCTGACGGTTGTCACCAAATCCAATGCGCAGCGGAACGGCATGGTTCTATGGGATGAGATCGCGGCGGAGGTCGGTCGCGATTATCCGGACATAGCGACCGACAAAATGCTGGTGGATGCCGTGACAACCCGGATGGTCCGCCAACCGCAAACTCTTGATGTCACCGTAGCCACTAACCTCCACGCCGATATTTTGAGTGATCTCGCGGCGGCCCTCGCCGGCAGCTTGGGCATCGCTCCGACGGCGAATCTTAATCCCGAGCGCCGTTTTCCTTCCATGTTCGAGCCGATCCATGGATCAGCTTTCGACATTATGGGAAAGGGCATTGCCAATCCGATTGGAAGTTTTTGGACGGCGGTTCTGATGCTGGAACATTTGGGAGAGCAGGAAGCGGCCAGCCGTTTGATGGCTGCCATAGAACAGGTTACCGGCTCTCGTTCCGCGCTCACACCGGACCTCGGCGGCAGCGCTACAACCAGTCAAGTAACGGAAGCAGTCTGCGATGCGTTGTGAGCGCCAATGGCCAGCCCCTTAGTTGCATTGGGAGAACCCGCGATGTGAAATCAATTGTTTTGGACGAAGCGAAGTTCCAACAACTAATTAGAAGTCAGCAACTTATAAGTTTTGTCATGACCTTGTCCGACAAATGCGATAAAGTAAGGTAGGACTCGGGAGAGATCCCAATTATGGCGACAATTACGGAGACCCGCACCGAGAAACTCGACCTCCGCCTGACTGCCTCAGCCAAGCGTGTTTTACAGGCCGCCGCCGCAGCGGTGCATTGCTCAGTGAGCGAATTTGTCCTGAGGAGCGCGCTCTCACGTGCGGAGGAAGCCTTGCCGGATCGTCAGCGTTTTGGCCTGAATGCCGAACAATGGGAGCAGTTCCACGCAGCGCTGGACGCTCCGCCGCGCCCTCTACCCCGCTTAGCTAACCTTTTGAATGAGCCGAGCGTTTTTGACCGCGGATTTTGACGATTCGGCCCCGCATTGAAAAGCTCCAGCGTGCTCATCACGTCGATTCTTTCGATTGTGGGAAGGATACGCTGAATCGCTTTCTGATTCGTCATGCGC
Source organism: uncultured Bryobacteraceae bacterium (assembly GCA_964249105.1). Classification (GTDB taxonomy): domain Bacteria; phylum Acidobacteriota; class Terriglobia; order Bryobacterales; family Bryobacteraceae; genus Bog-105. The sequence goes on from CAXUBB010000041.1 coordinate 5,289, forward strand.
TGCAAAGCCAGCAGTCCGAGGCATCACAGACCTACGTCGCTCTGACGAATGAGGAGGTGGTTGGCTTCTACACTCTGGTTTATGGTCAGATCGAATACAACGACGCCCCGGCCCGCCTGACTAAAGGATTAGCGCACCATCCCGTCCCGCTGATGCTACTGGCACGCCTCGCGGTTTCGATTCCTTGGCAAGGCAAAAAGCTGGGATCGGGATTGTTGAAGGACGCCATGCAGCGGACCCTGCAAGCGGCCGAAATTGCCGGTCTGCGCGCCTTCGCGGCGCATGCCAAGGATGACGAAGCGCGCAGCTTTTATGAGCGCTTTGATTTCGTTCCTTCAGCATCCGACCCCTATCACATGCTGATCCTGCTCAAAGACGTGCGCGCTCTGCTCAAGTAGTAATGACAGTTGGGCGTGCGGAACAAAGCCTCAAATGTGCTGGTCTTAAAACATCTCCGCCCGTTAGTGATGAACTCCCATAACACTTGCCTGCTCTGGGCGATAAGCGGTTGCTACTAAGTTAATGTACAGTGTACGGAGCTTTCAGCGCGAATGGCGCAATCTCGATATCGAACTGGTTTCCGCCAGCCTCGGCCATCTGATAAGTGCCTCGCATCATACCCATGGGAGTCGGAAGAGGGCACCACGACGAGTATTGAAAGGATTCACCCGGCGCTAGGACCGGCTGTTTTCCGACCACTCCCGGGCCTTTGACCTCTTTGCTCCGTTCCAGAGCATCAGTGATGAACCAATGTCGGCTGAGCAACTGTACCGTCTCGCGTCCCAAATTGGTCAAGCGGACTGTGTACTCAAATACCCATTGACCCGGACGGGAGTAATCGAGGGAATGCCTTGACATCACCTCGACACGGATGTGGCGGGTTACGACTTCAGAGATCTGAGCGAGTTCGGATAACGAAGCAGACATATTGCAACGGCTATGGTAGCAAGCAGAGATTCAGTGTTGAGCGGATGCAGGCGTAGGTTTGGCTGCTGCCCTTCCCTAAACAGCTTGATAATTTTCAAGTCTACCGAACAAATGCACCTGTAGGAATAGTCCAAGGAACCCTGGACTTACTGCGTTGCTATTTGCCGTCCTATTCCGATTCGGCGATTGGAATTTGTATGTTATCCGGAAGAATCTGCACTTTTATGTAAAAGAATCTGCACTTTTATGTAAGGAGTTGTGGTTCTCTCTTCAAACGTCGCCGTGATCGTCGAAACATGCTCCGCGACAATCCCTTTCGGAGGAGTGATGGTCTTTTCAAGGAGTAATATCAGAGGGTTGATACCTTGCGGCTCCTTTTTTCCAATGAAACGTTGTAGCCGGTCGTTGCAAAGGTGATTTGGCCGATGACCGTCAACTTATCGTTTTTGATTGTCGCCGACCAATGAAGAGATGAATTAGGGTTCGACATAAGACTTTTCTTTACTCGCTACGAAAAATTCTGGATTCGCTATTGAAATGGTGAATTGATATGCCTCAAGAGATTCACTGTGGAGACTAATGCCGTATAGAAGGTTGACGGCGGAGGCGATGCCACCGATTGCCGTGGTTACCATCAGCAAACATGGAACACGATAAGGCAGCGATTTCGTGCCCGCAATACCCTAAAAGATAGCTTGATAGAATCATTTGCTATATTTCCGGGAATCTTTCATGCCCATGACTTGGCTACCAGCACTTTGGCCGGATATCGAGGAGAGTCTCCTGATCCAGCCGAGAAAGCTGGGAGCCGCCTCAGTTGGTCCGAAGGCGGCATGGCGGCTCATTGCCGGTGACCAATTCTTCAATTCGGCTCTCATACAAAGCGATCCACCCATACGGGGACACCGGCTCATCGGACTCGGAGCGGCAGTTTTTGTAGCCGATGCTTTCGTCAATCGCGAACTCAGGGATCCACGGCCCGATATAAATTCGAGAATCATGGCGGCTGTTGCATTCGGGAACCCTGTCCTCGCGACTCGCGATGACATAGCCAATGGGAACGCAGGCGAGGGACTGAACGTTGTGGTAATTGGGGGCTTTTGGAAAGACTCTATTTTGAGCATTACCCAGCGTCGGGAAGTACAAATTCTTCTGCCATCTAGTTTTGCGGAATGCCTAAGCGGCTATCGTATTCGGCAAATCTTATACGAATCGGTTGATGAACCGGAAAAAAAGTTTGTCGACAACTCGATTGTTTTTACGCCGATAGCAGAGTTTCCTCAGGAAGGACGGGTCATCCACCTCATGACCAGCGAGTCTGCGAGCTTAGTGCCGGGATCGTTAGCCAACGTAATCTTCAGCTACAAGGAACCCTTGTTGCGGCTTCGGGAATCGGACCAGCAGCTCCTTCTCGCGGCCCTTACGGGAGCCATCGATTCGGAACTCGCCGTTAGCTTGAACATAAGCCTTTCGGCAGTGAAAGCGAGGTGGCGCTCAGTCTATTCACGGTTGGCCGAAATCATGCCGGACCTCGTGGGAGTTGAGAGCAGCGCGGGCGAACGCGGCCCTCAAATACGTCATGTGGTGCTGGCATACGTCCGGGCACACCCGGAGGAACTTCGGCCCTATGCGTGGAGCGATACCCATCGATTGCGATCGCAGCAAGCGAGTCTAGGCCATTGAACCGGTGAGCAATGAGCGCAGTGGTGCATGTGTCAGCAATGCGGCAGAAAAATTATTGACTTTGATCACAGCCCAACACGCCCCAACAAAACCGTTAAGCGCAGCTATCTTTTAGGTCATTGTCGAGCGGCAACGTTTTGTTTATATTTCTCAGTACCTGATTGGCTTCGCCGCGAGCGAGTCTCATTGAGAAATGAGGAAAAAATGAAAAACGTAAGTTTGCCTGGATTTACCGCGGAAGGATCGCTTCGCGCTTCTCGGGGACGATACCGCGCTCAGATGGCCGGAGGCTCCGGTGAATTTGATTCCGTTCAGCCTCAAACACTCCAAGTAATGAGAAAAGGGCAATGCTGGTGCGATGAGCCTGACACTAGAATCGTTTGCCAGGGCGGAAATTGTCACGAAATACCTGTTTGCCTTCAATGGTCATGTCCGGGAGCCGGAATAGATGACATTCCCGGCAGCACAACTGTTTATACACCGGCTGGCCCTTCAAACTAATGACCCAATTATTTAACAGCTTAGTCTCAAGGAACGGAACACGTGAACTTACCAAACTTTAACGCGGATGCATCGCTTTACAGATCAACTAATATTTACTTTTCGTCGCTCAGCGCGAGCCTCCCAGGCAATGTGAGTCCAACAATCACTCCACAAAGCTGCGGGGTTCTATCAGGAACTCTGTGCGCCGCGGCGGTTGGAACGGTTGGCGTTGTGTGTGCCGCCTCATGCTTGGCCGGCGCAGCGGCAGGCCCGCTCGGAGGTATTCCTTGTTACGGCTGCGTCGTGGGAGTGCTTGGGGCTGCGTACGGCTTCTGTAAGGATTGCCTTCCCGGTTGGATACGAGCGATCATTGGAAACAACGGCGGCGGCAGCACCGGTGGGGGAGGCGTCCCGCCCTGTTGCCCGCTGGGCACCACCTGCAAGTGCGGCGGCACATGCCAGACAGTAAATGGGAAGCTACAGTGCGTAGGCGGCACGTGCTTAGGTCCGAAGCAGTCGTATCCTTAGCTGGCTCGCGACTGACCGCACCTTTGAAGATGGAGGCGCTAGATCTTGTCAATTTGCCGCCTTTGATGTCGCTTACGCAAGGATGCCCGGAGATTGCTATCGCTCTGATTGATGGTCCGGTGAATATAGCCCTGGCGAATTTTGAGCGCTCCACGATCAGGGACATCTCAGCGGATGGCAAGGGTAAATGCGACCGGCCAGACACCTCCGCCTGCGAGCACGGAACACTCGTGGCGGGAGTTTTGGTTAGCAGCCGGGATTCGGCGGCTCCGGCCATCTGTCCGGCATGCACATTGCTGCTGCGACCGATCTTCGGCCACTCAGAGGCCGACGCTTACAATGCGCCGAGCGCCAGCCCGGAGGTTCTCGCCAAGGCGATCATTGAGGCGGTTAAGGCAGGAGCCAGAATTGTAAACCTAAGCTGCGGCATTTCGCGCTGTTCCGGGCGCGGAGAAAGCAGCCTTCGGTCGGCGCTCGATTTTGCGGCGCGGAAGGGAGTCATCATTGTGGCTGCCGCCGGCAATCAAGCAAGGGTTGGGGGATCATGCATCACGATGAATCCTTGGGTTATTCCCGTGGTATCGATAGACCATAGTGGACGCCCCACGCACGAATCCAACTTGAGCGCGTCCATAGGCCAACGTGGGCTGGCGGCTCCCGGCCAAGATGTCGTCAGCCTCAGTTCCAGCGGCCGGCCCACTCGCTTTTCAGGGACCAGCGCGGCTTGCCCTTTGGTCAGCGGAGCCGCTGCCCTTCTCTGGTCTGAGTATCCAAACATGTCGGCTGCTCGGATCAAGGAAGCTCTCGCCGGAGGAAACAGGCTGCGAAGCATTGTGCCTCCAGTAATGGATGCCTGGGGAGCCTTTCAAAAGTTAGGAGCGCAAATCGCGAAAAAACGACATGGATGAGTCTGAACAAAAGAGTGAGTCAGCCAGCGCCAGCCCCGCGCGTCACAATGTCCGACTGCCCGGATTTATCACCGAAGAGACGATCGGACTGGGAGATCTGGTGAAGCAAGTTACGTATTCCGTTGGTATCAAGCCCTGTGGCGGGTGTGAACAACGCGCCCATGCACTGAACCGGTGGATGAGGTTCGGTCCAAAACGATAGTGAATAAGTAAATTCAAGATCCGTCAAGAGAGGAGATTTATGGAACGACAAGTTGAAGAAACGACGAACGCGCGGCCGGAAGCTGTTCTGCTGGAGGCGAGACAGATAGATCCGGTCAACCGAGTCACTCCCCAGCAGTCATGCCCAAGTTGCGCGGCGGCTAATGCGGCGGCGACTCAGCCATCTTGGATCTATGCCATCGGCAAGATCGAAGCACGGTTTCCGAACCTCTCAATCGAGAAGGAGTACGCACAGGCTTTGGGGCGCGGCGAGACGAGCGGCCTCACCGATAAACAGGCAATGCACGCGGCGCTGTCAAAACCGGAAAATCGTTACTTAGCGCGAAGAGTTTGTTGGGTTATGACCATCGAGGGGCTTGAGACCTATCTACTTTATCCTCGTGACTCAGCGGACCTCTCGCTCCTGGTGGAAGCAGTTCGCGCCAGTCCTTCCCCGACCGATCTTGACATCGTCATCGGCAGCAAGGGACCAATTGCTCCGCCGGATCTGTGCAATGGAATGCAGATTCCAATTCTTGCTTTCGATCAGGTTTATTCGCTCGATCGGGAAACCCTCGTGCGGGCGATCCCGAAGCCGGAAAAACTCTCCGCTGAAGAATTTGCTCCGGCGGCTTCAGAACTCTTTGAGCGCATCATGCAAATGGCCGACAACGCCGGGGCGACCAATGAGCATCGCGCACTTAACTATCTGGCGGTTCGCTATCCGGCTCTTTATTCAACTGCGGCGGCTGCCTTCGCAAGAAACGCCTCGCTTGAATCCATTGATGTGCAAACGTCAGCGCTGAGCGGCGCACGAAATGTTGTGGAAGTGGTGTTTTCTTTCCGTAATCGCACGACTGATGTTGTTGAAAAGTTTTTTACACGGGTGGATGTGACTGATCAATTTCCGTTCTTGGTCACGAAGATGTCGCCTTATTTTGACAGATAATTGTTTCAGGTAAATCCATCAGAACTGGTTCAGAATAATTGGCATGATCAAAACAGCAGCTTGAGAGCAAATTGAATCTGGCGCGGCGGGTAAGTCGAGCGAATGGTTCCGAATGCTGTGTTGGTGATATCGGCGGTGGGATAGCCGAAGTTGGTATGGTTCAGGACGTTGAAAAATTCCGAACGGAATTGCAGGGCCATGCCTTCACGGAACGGAAGGACGAAGTTTTTGTTGACGCCCAGGTCCCATTGCAGGAAGTCGGGCGTGCGAAAGGCATTGCGGCTGAGATTGCCGAAGGGTGACGCGGCGCTCAAGGGAATTTGGAAGGCGTTTTTGTTGAAGTAGTTGTCGAGACTGGCCGGGCCGCTGGAGCCGGTTGGGTCGCCGATCAGATTAGGGCGCATCACCGCTTCACCGCGGTAATCGGGAATACGGCCCGTGACATCGTACGAACCCGTGGGACTGTAAATGACGTTGATTGGCAGGCCCGTGTTGTAAGCATTGATCGAGTTCAATTCCCAGCCGCCCAGGACCGAATCAACAAGCCCGTTCCAGTGCGCGCCGAATTGACGGCCTTTACCAAATGGCAGTTGATAGACAAGGCTGGTGGTGTTGACATACTTCACGTCAAAGCTGGTAGGCCCGCGCTCGGCGGCTAAGTTACGGATGTTCTGCGGATTTGCCAACGCCTGGCCGGGCGGCGTTTCCAGAGCCTGCTCGGAGTCGCCGAGAGCCTTCGACCAGGTGAATGAGTTCAGGAAATAGAGGCCGGCCGAGAAACGGTGCTCCAGGCGGGCGGAAAACCCGTGATAGACGCTGATGCCGGCGGGATCGACCCAGGTAACAGCGCCGAAACTCCCGATGGGACGGCGCGCCTGGATGCCGAGCGACTGACCGGGAAGATTGGGATAAGCCTGGTTGTAATCGGCGACAATCGGCAGGCGTGAGCTGTGATTGCCGTTGTAAGCAACTTCAAAGATCGTGCTTCTGGTGAGTTGCTGCTGTATGCCGAAATACCAGGTCTGCACATAAGGCCAGCGTGTATCAGCGGGAATATAGCTGATATTGGCATTGACGGGATTGAAGTTCGACGGACTGCTGAATCCCGGCGGAAAACCAGCTTGCGAGGTAAGAAAGGCGGGATTCGGCTGACCGTTAATCACGGCTGACTGGTTCACCGTGGCAATGTTGACCTGCGGGCCGTTAATTCCTAATTCGTCGGCGCTGCCCAATCGGTTTAAGTGGACGTAGCTGATGCCGTAGCCGCCGCGAAGCACTGTTTTATTAGAAGGGCTGTAAGCAAAGCCGACGCGAGGAGCAAAGTCTTTGTAGTCGGGATGAACCAGCGTGCGGTCATAGAGGTCGCCGTTCTTGGCTTTAAGCAGAGTATTCGTGGCGGGATCAAAGTTGGTTAAAACGTTGTCGCGCTCCCAACGCGGCGTCGCGAACTCCCAACGCAGACCCAGGTTCAGAGTGAGCTTGGAGTTGACCCGGTAGTCATCCTGCACGTACAAGAAGTACTGATGCTGGCGATAGTTGGTAATCAGGTAGTTCGCCAATTGCACCTGACTGGGCAAACCGAAAAGAAAATCAGCCAAGTTGTAGGTAGCGGGATCATTCGGCCCGCCGGTAGGCTTACTAAACTGTCCGGCGTAGGCGTTCAGTCCGTAAACGGGATTGATATCCATCACTTCGGTGCGAATGGTGGTGAACTCGAAACCTGTTTTCAGCGCGTGCCGCCCGACAATTTTCGAGTAGTTTACTTTCGGATTCCAGGTGGTCGGATTTTGGAATTGCGGATTCGTCGCTTGCCGTCCAAATTGCGAAAAACCGCTCACGCTTTGCGTGTTCAAGCCGCCCACGACATCCGGCGAGGATGGGACGCCGGGGATGCCGAACAGCTCTTGCATGCTGGCTCCTCCGTAGTAAACGGGAAATTTGCCGCCCAGGATATGGGTGAAGCCCAAACGCGCTTCGAGCAGCGATGTGGATGTAACGGTCCAGGTGTAACCCGCTGCCGCAGCCTGATCGAGAATGCGGACATAACCGTTCCCGTTACCGCCCGACGGGCCGGGGATATCGGGCTGATAGAACTGATTATCCTTGCGCTGGCTCCAGCGGAGAAAGCCTGTCATGCGGCTATTGATCTGGCCGTCGATTTTGGCGTCGTACTTGTCATAGTAATCGCGAGTGAGCAGCAGTGCCGCATAGTTGTTGGAGCGCCCGGAACCCAAGTTCGGAGCAGGCAGGGCATTGAGAACCTGTTGCGCGAACGGCGTGATGGCGGTAATGGGAATCGGCGTGCCCGCCGGGTAGCGGGCTCCGGTGACCGGATTGACAACAGTTGAAGGCAGGATTCCGGCGCGATCATTCAAGGTAGGCAGGGAGTCATAGTTAAGTGTTCTTTGCAGAGAACGGTAGCCCTCGTAATCAGTAAAGAAAAAAAGCCGGTTCTTGATGATGGGACCGCCCACCGTCGCGCCGAATTGGTTGCGTTGGAGCGTGGGTTTCTGGAAAGTGGCGGCGCGCTGGCCGAAAATGTAGCCAATCGCGTTCAACTCAGTGTTGCGCAAGAAATCGTAGGCCGTTCCGTGGAGTGCGTTCGTTCCCGAGCGCATCACTGAGTTGACCACCGCGCCGCCGACGCGCCCGTATTCAGCGCTGAAATTACTGGTAATCACTTTGAACTCGGCAATGGCGTCGGGCGAGGGCTGCGCCACTTGATTCGAAAATCCCTGATTGCTGGTGGAGTAGGCATTGTTATCTAAACCGTCCAGGAGAAAATTATTGTAAGTGCTGCGCAGGCCGTTGGCGTTGAAAGCGCCTTCGCGGGACGTGGATTGCAGACCGGCGGCTAAGGGAGAACGATGTACGTTTGTGGCTAACAGGGCAAGGTCGGAGAAATTGCGGCCATTGAGCGGCAGTTCCACGATCTGCTGCGTGTGAATCACCTGGCCTTTTTCGCTGGAATCGGTTTCCAGAACGGCGGCGGCATCCTCCACATTGACCACCTGGCCCACGCTGCCGACCTGCATGTCAATGTCAACACGCTGGCGGGCGTTCACATTGACCGTGACTCCCTTTGTGGTGAACTTTGTGAAGCCGGTTTGCTCAGCAGTAATAGTGTAACGGCCCACTTGGACGTTAAAGAAGTCATACTGGCCGCTCTCGTCTGAAGTTGTCCTTGCTGTAATGCCGGTTTCTTCGTTGGTGAGAGTGATTGTTGCTTTCGGGATGATCGCGCCCGAGTTATCGCGTACGGCGCCTAACACTTCAGCGGTTTCAAATTGCGCCCAGGCCCACGAGCCGGAAAGGTATAGGCCAAGTAAAAGATAAAATTTCCCCATAGATTTCCCCAAATGTATCAGTATGAGCCGATAAGAGTTACTGTGTAATGAATTAGGAAGGGATTGGTCCATTCCGAGCGAGTTTGCGGCGCGCACGGGCGGGCGCAGGATAATGAACAAGGTGGCAATGGAGACCCAAATCTTATCAAACAGCATTCGGATGGCTGCCAGCCTTCCGTACGGACTAGACCGGGAAACCTTGATTCGGTCTTTCCGGCTGATGTATATGTCGCGGAGCCTGGACGACCGCGAAGTAATGCTGAAGCGGCAGAACAAAATATTTTTCCAGATCAGCGCGGCGGGTCATGAGGCGGTCCAAGTAGCGGCGGGACTGGTTTTGCGAGCGGGGAAAGATTGGGCGTTTCCATACTACCGCGATCGCGCTTTAGCGCTGACGCTGGGAATGACGGCGGAAGATATGCTGCTGCAGGCTGTGGGAGCCGCGCGCGACCCCAGCTCGGGCGGGCGGCAGATGCCCTCACACTGGTCCTCGCCGGCGCTTCGTATTGTGACTGGGTCTTCGCCGACCGGCACGCAGCTTCTGCACGCGGCCGGCTGCGCGCAGGTCAACAGCTTGAAGGCAGTGCCTTCCGATGAAATTACTCTCGTGACCTCGGGCGAAGGCGCGACCAGCGAAGGCGAGTTCTGGGAGGCGATGAATGCCGCTTGCCTGGAGCGTCTGCCTTTGGTGATATTGATCGAGGATAACGGGTATGCGATTTCGGTTCCAGTCGAGCGGCAAACTCCGGGCGGGAACATTGCGCAACTCCTGGAGGGGTTTCCTGGGCTGCTGCGGCTGGAAGCGGACGGCACCAGCCTGATTGATTCTTATCGCGCGCTCACGCAAGCGGCGGAGTATTGCCGGAGCGGACATGGTCCAGCTTTAGTGCATGCCTCGGTAATTCGCCCGTATTCGCATTCACTGTCGGATGACGAGCGGCTGTATAAACCGCAATCAGAACGCGATGCCGAAGCCTTGCGCGATCCGCTGACCACATTTCCTGAGTTTCTGGTCCGGGAAGGATATTTGGACCGGAGCACGCTGGAGCGGATGACCCGCGAAATTGACGCCGAAGTGGCCGAGATTTCCCAGCGCGTCCTGCGGGAAGCGGCTCCGGCGGCGGATTCGATTTACCGCTTTCTATATTCGGACAAAATCGATCCGCAATCCAGCAGCTTTGAGAAGGAGCCGGAGTTTCGCGGCGAGCCGCGCACCATGATTGATTCGATCAATGGGACTCTTCTCGAAGAGATGCGACGCGACGAACGGGTTTTGGTGTTTGGCGAGGATGTCGCCGATTGCAGCCGCGAAGAATTTCTTTCGGAAGTAAAGGGCAAGGGCGGCGTATTTAAGGCAACAGCCGGGCTGCAAAGGCAGCTTGGCAGCCGCCGGTGTTTCAACACGCCTATTGCGGAGGCCGGCATTATCGGCCGAGCTGTCGGCATGGCAGTGGGTGGTCTGAAGCCGGTACCGGAGATTCAGTTTTTCGACTATATCTGGCCGGCGATGATGCAACTGCGCGATGAAGTAGCCACCCTTCGCTGGCGTTCCCATAATGGATGGAGTTGCCCGATGGTGGTGCGTGTGCCCATTGGGGGATATCTGACGGGCGGTTCCATCTATCACAGTCAGTGCGGTGAAGTGGCCTTTACTCATATTCCAGGTCTGCGCGTCGTATTTCCCTCGAACGCGTCCGACGCTTGCGGTCTGCTGAGAACAGCGATCCGCTGCGATGATCCCGTCTTGTTTCTGGAACACAAGAAGCTGTATCGCGAGCCTTACAATCGCGCGCCGCACCCCGGCCTGGATTTCACCATTCCTTTCGGCAAAGCCAAAGTCGTGAAGGCTGGAGGCAGTCTGACGATTATCACCTATGGAGCGCTGGTGCAGAAATCCTTGCAGGCGGCAGCTCAATTGGAAGGGCGGGTGCGCGGCGCATCGGTGGAGGTCATCGACCTGCGTTCACTAGCTCCGTACGATTGGGAGGCAATCAGTTCTTCCATCAAGAAAACGAACCGCGTCATCATTGCCCATGAAGATACGCTTTCCTGGGGATACGGAGCAGAGATCGCGGCGCGCATTGCGGACGAGTTGTTTACGGAACTGGATGCGCCCGTCGGAAGAGTAGCGGCGCTGGATACTTGGGTGGCCTATAACCCTCAATTGGAGGATCAGATTTTGCCGCAGGTCGATCACTTAGTGCGCGAAGGGGAACGGTTATTGGCCTTTTAAATTTTTGTCTTAAGAGCGGTCAACCGTGCCGGCAAGGGAACGGACAGTTCGGCGCAGCAAACGGCTGAGACTTTGTAAAACTTTTTCTTCCATGCTGCCGGAGTTTTGGGAATTTTGCTCTTCCGAACGAAACTCTTCCAAGTAAAGCCCTACCAAGTAGCGATTGTGAGCGGCATTTCGGCAGTGTTTCACTCTGCCCAAGCCCACACCGCTTTTCATGTGTACGATGAGGAGCGAGTCAAGTTCCGGTTTAAAGGCAAGCTGAATGCCAAGCCCGAAAACGGAGATGTCCCGGACGCGCCCCTTGTGCGTCCCTTTTGAGCCGGGAACTTCCACTCGAGCCGGCCAATTAACAGCCATTCGCCAGTCGTCCCTCACTGCGCCCTCGCTTGAGGACGTCACTTTACAATCGGCATAGTAGGTTCCGGCCTTTTCCTCTTGACAGGTCATCACCTCCAGTTCCGTACGGCATCCTTCATACTGCATGACCAAGCGCCGTCCGGAACTCAGATGCGTCTTGATCCGGAACTGGATGATTGCGCCGCTCACCGTTTGAATATGAGCAGGCAGGTGCTCGTCATCCGCATCCAAGGCGAAAAGCGGGACGGGCATATTTAACGGAACCGAGTCGCGGCGGGTCAGACTGCAACTTTGTAACATATTTGCCATTGAATACGACTAAGTTGTGCTTCACGAGCCGAAAATATCTTAGGAGCGCGAATCTTGCGTTATATCAGTTTTTGCTGTGCTGTATTACTTTATAGACTACTAACCAGCAAACAGCTAGGGGCATTCCGTACTAAATAAAGAGGTACCCCCGTAATAGGCCTAGGTAATACCCTTTATACAATGACGTCAGACTTACACAGCACTAAGGAGTGCAGTTTATGAAAAAATTAGCATATTCGCTTATTTTGAGCGCGGTTTCAATTCCGTTAATTGCGACTGGGCTGCCGTTACCACAATCTAGTTCGGGCGGCAGCGCACAATCAAGCGGACAGTCGGGTTCATCCGGCTCGTCAGGGCAGTCAGGCTCGGGCTCGTCAGGACAATCAGGTTCTAGCCAGTCCGGTTCGGGTACTTCTGGGCAATCAGGTTCTGGCTCGTCAAGCACGATGGATCAATCGGGCACAATGGGTTCCGGTACATCAGGAAATATGGGAAGCGGAAAGTCACACAGAAGGCACAAGGGTAGCGGGAACACCAGCACTGGAAGCAGCACTGGCAGTTCGACATCCACCAGCACATCCCGATAGATTCGGTTGACAGCACAGCAAACGCCGTCAGTATAGGCGGTGTTTGCCGTGCGCGTCCATATTCTTTGTGACTTTTCTGTGCTAGCATTAAATCGGCTGGAACAGGCGCTCTATTATTACACCGTAATGCGTCTGTTCAGCACAACGTAAGTTGCTGGAGTATCGGGGCGTAGCGCAGCCTGGTAGCGCACCTGCCTTGGGCGCAGGGGGTCGTGTGTTCAAATCACACCGCCCCGACCATTCATTACGAATGACTTACAAGTTTTTGTATGGGATTTTATTTTGTTACTGTGTCAAAATGCACACCTTCTTTTCCAGGAATTTTCCTGCAACTGTGTCAAAACTCTTCTCTCTTATAGGCGTTCCAGTCCCACTACCCAATGCTTCCCACTTCCTCTAAGAAATAGTTGGCATTACCCCCCGGAAATTAGTCCAGCGTGAGCGAGAGTTTCTTTTGTATGAAGAACGGGAACACAGATGAAAGCAAATCGATTCACGGAAGAGCAAATCAGTGACATCATCTAAAAAGCCGAGCCCGGGGCCAAAACGGTGGAGTTGTATCGGCAGCAGGGAATGGGCGAGGCGACCTTTTATAAGTGGAAGACCAAATCCGGCGACCTGCAAGTCAGCGATGCGCAGAAGCGGCGGCCCTTAGAGGACGAAAACACCCAGCTGAAACGCGTGGTCGCTGATCTCACCTTAGATAACGTCAGTTCGGTATAAGAATCAGAAAGCTCCCGCCAACAGGGCTTGCTCTTCTGGGGTGAAGTGAAGGTCTGCGCTCCTGCCAGGTGTAGGCCACCAGAGCGGGAGGGTATAAAAAGGATTGTGTAAACGGTTTTCCTCAAGACTCGAAGGAGAAACT
>CAXUBB010000042.1:0-10634 GCA_964249105.1 uncultured Bryobacteraceae bacterium
GTAACAAAGAAGAGCCAATCCTTATACATGGCCACCCCGCGATGGCCGATGTGCAGGCCCTTGTTCGGCGGATATGTATAGTGCCAGACCTGGTGGCCGGAGCGGGCATCAACGGCCCAAAGATTGTCGGGCACGGTAAAGTACAACACGCCGTTCACCAGTAGCGGGGAGGACTTGATTTCAGCCGTCTGGTTCGTTTGAAAAGCCCAGGACAGCCCCAATTCCCCGACGTTCTGCGGAGTAATGCCGGTGAGTTTACTATGCCGTTTCCCGGAATAGTCGCCATGATATCCGGGCCAGGTATCGGTCGGCGGGTTTTGCAGGGTAGCAGAGGTCAACTCCTGGCTCCATAGCAAACTGGAGCAGACGAGCGATAAAGAAGTAAAGGCGAGGGTCTTCTTGAGCGTCATGGTTCTACTGGGAATCCTTTTTGGTATTGCTTCCGCGCAGTGTTTGCAGATAAGCCATCAAATTATGGATATCGTCATCGGTGTATTTGGCGAGCAGGTCGGCATGAACTTCGGCGGGCGCGTCAATTTTGTACTTGACTTGCGCCACGGGCCAGGATTGATACCAGCCGGAGACGTCACGCAAACCGACGGTAAACTCATCTTGATAAGCCAAAACGCCGGACACTGTTTTGCCGGATGGGAGCGTAACGGTAATTTTGGCGGAAGAATTCCTCGGATAAAGGAGACGCTCCATCAGCTTCAATCCCTGATAACGCGAGGCAACGTCCGCCAGATCTCCGCTGGGAGAGTGGCACTGAGAGCATGTCCCAGCGCTGTTGAAATAATTTCTGCCCGCTTCCACGTTGCCGGTTTGCAGATCTCCGACGTCAACGCCGCGGCGCCCTCCCACCTGCGAGGAAGCCTTTGCTTTCTGCTCATGAATGAAAGCCACAAGTCCGGCCATTTCCGTATCCGAAAAGTTGAAACGCGGCATGCCCTTTTCCACACGCCCGTTCCGGACCACATCACCAATTTTGTCTCCTTTGACGTCATCGGCCACTAATTGGGAGTGGGTCAGGTCCGGGCCGGTTTCACCGCCTCCCGCATCACGGCCATGGCAGAAGGTGCAGTTACCCTGGTAAACCGCTTCTCCGCTTTTGACCAAGGCTGGCGGATAGATTTGGGGTGTTGCTGTTTTCGAAGGCTGCCGGGTGACGCTGGGGGTCTGGATAGAGGGTTTAACGCTCTGCGCGGCGGCAAAGGACGATATTCCAAGCAGCGCGGCCAAACACCATGCGCCCGCTCGCAAACCGCAAGAAAAGAAAATCATCTTATTCAAAAATCTATTTTATGAGTTTGCAATGGAGGAAGGGGAAGAAAAATGATACTGTGGCACTCAGGAGAAACTGTTGGCGCGCTCTCTATCCTTTTTCGATGTCGATGCCCGGGCGGAGTTGCGCTCGGTTCCTTTCTCGGCTGTCTGGTTTCCGCCCCGCGTGGGCGAGCAGATTGAGTTGCGGGCGGACGTGGAGTATGGCGGCGGACTTTACCTCGTAGTTGGCATCCGGCATGTTCTAGAAGATAGCGGGCCCAGGTCGAAGCAATCGGCCACGGTGGTCCGCGTCATTGTTGATGTAAAACCGCAGCATGAAACAGCAGCCCGAGAGGATGCCACGGCGGTAGAACTTGCTATGGAAGAGATGATGTCTGTTCCGGTAGCGCCATTGCCGATTACGATTGAGTTGCCAGTAACGCCTGGACCTGAAGAGTAAACACTGTTATTGAGGCGGGGTTTGCGGTTTTTCGCCGGGGCGGTAGAGAGAAGGAACTTTCTTTTTTTCCTTTTCCTCGCCTTCGGCTTGCGCCGCTTTCTGACGCTCCTTCGCTTCCTTGGCGGGCATCATGGCCTCGCGATCTTTCTTTTCCTTGGCATCCTCGGACGCCAGATCCGTACTGCGTTTACGGGAATCTTCCAGTGAAAGCTCGCGGCTATCGCGCGTTGTGTCAATGGCTTGTTCCAGAACAAACTTGTAACGCTCCAGGTCGTGCGGCTCGGAATCCTGAATTTTATTCAGTTGATCGAGAAATTCCTTTTCCGCATTCAGGACCGCCAGCATGCCTTTATCAATAGGACGATTGTGCTTTAAGGCATCGTCCGACACCGAGTCAATCGCTTCAATGATCTTGTTATAGTCTTCCAGGCTGTTGTGTATAAAAATACTGCGGCCCGGCTTGTTCTTAGCTAGATAGTTCTGGACTAGATCCATGCGTTGCTTGGCAAGGTGAATGTAAATCAGCAGGCGTTCGTTTGGCTCCTGCGCCTGCCGGATCTGTTCCACCTCGTTGGAGGTAAGAAAGTCCCGGTCCTGCGCCGGCGACAGGCCCGCAACAATACAGGCAATCGGAAGGAGTAGCAGGCACTTCATTTCCTCATGGCTCCTTCCAAAAGCTTATCGTGAACCTCATCGAGCTTTCGCTGCGTATACTCGGCCCAGCCACGCACCTGTATGCCGAGATCGTCCAGCAGGCCGGACATGCGGCGTTGCAGGTAAGCCACCTTCATCTCGGGCTTTTTGTAAAATTTGGCTTTGTGGGCCGCATCGAGCGAAGCGACACATTCGTTCAGCGCGTTTATCATATCTTCCAGTTGCGCATCGCCCTTCTCGACTTCTCCCTTGTCATAGAAAGCGCGGGCGTTGTCAAAGGCCATCTCAGCCACAACGACGGCTTTTTCGGCGCGTTTTGCCGGATCATGCTCCGTTTTCAGTTCGGTAATAGGCGACTGCGAATAGAGTGAAAGGGCCAGAGCCAGGGAAAAAAGGGGACGGACACTCACCGGTTAGCCTCCCTTTCAAGCAGCCTGCTGCGCTGACGGGCGATAAATTCCTGGTCCGGAAACTTCCCTTCGCTGATCTGCAAAAATTTCTGATAACTGGCGAGAGCGGGCTTTACCTGGTGAAGTTTGTCCAGAACCACCGCCCGGAAATAAAAATTGCCCGGTTTATCAGCATTCAGATTATGGATTCGGTCCAAGGCCGCCAATGCCTGCCCGTATTGTTCGGACAGGACGAAGGCTACCGCCGCTTCGTTCCAGGCTTCAACAGAGTCGGGCTTACTGTTGGCGGCTGCCAAAAATTGTGTAGCGGCGGCTCGATAATCGTGCCCGTCCCGCTGAAGACGGCCAACCGTCATGCGGAGGTCGTAATCATTAGGGTTGGCGGCCAAAGCCTGCTCGAGAATGGGCGCGGCCAGCTTGGGCTGGTTGTTTTTGAGATAGGCAGTAGCAAGCGCCAGGCGGTTGGCTTCCGTCGGGGACATGCCGGCAGCAGCCTGGAACTGCTCAACGGCGGCAGCGGGTTGATTGCCGGCAAGGTACAAGCGACCGAGTTCTTCACGAGCGCCGACATTTTCCGGGAACTCCTTCAACAGCGTAATGGCTTCATTTTGACGGTTCGCTTTCGAAAAAGCCGTCGCTATTTCGAGGAGAAAGGATTTCAATTGGGGATCTAGTTGCGCGGCTTGGCGGTAATGCGGCAGCGCTTCGTCGATTTTATCTTGATGCAGGAGACTTTGGCCGAGACCGAGTTCGGCGACCGCCAGCTTGGGGTCGAGCGCGAGAGCTTCACGGTAGGTACCGGCAGCAGCGTCAAACTCTCCAGCGGCGAGAAGGCTGTCAGCAAGGTAGCGCTTCGGGCGCGGTTCTTTCGGCTTTTGTTGTCCGGCGTCCTTCAGAAGCGGAAGAGCATCAGCCGCCTGATGATTGCGGAGATAGAGGATGCCGAGGTTGAGTTCAGCTTCGTAAAGATGGGGTTTCTCCGTGAGTGTTTGCTTGTAATGCCCGATAGCGGCGGCATCCTTTTTTTGGGCGCTTTCGGCGAGCGCCAGATTAAAGAGCGCGGAATAATCTTTTGGATCGGCGGCAACAAGTTTGGAGAAGATCTGCTCAGCGGCAGGGTAATCACCGTGGTCTAAAGCTTGTAAACCGCTGGACTGCAAACTGGCCATTTGCGGATTGTCTTGTCCGCCGGCGAATAGCAAGGGCAAAAATAAAAGCAGGCGAAACACGCATTAACACTCTATACCGGCTATTTTAGCCGGGAGTCCTTACGCGTCCGTTAATGGCTGGCGGCGAGCGCGTCGGTTCCATCCGGCTCGCGGAAAGCGAGACCCAGGGCTTCGGTGGGAATGGGACGCAGGCTGGTATCCAGGCTTGTTCCCAGTTGGGCCACGGTACCGGTCTTGGCGTGGGCGCGCATCACCATCATGTACTGCGTGAGAAGACGGGCGTCCTTGATCGCCGCATAGGCTCCCAAAGGATTGCCGACAGCACCGTAAACGTCGAAGGCGACAGCAATAAACTTCTGCGCCATCTCGAACTTTTCGCCGACTGTCATGCTTTCCTTGCCGAGCTTTGCTTTATCAAAATCGAGGCGCTGCGACAACAGCGCGGTGTATTGATTGGCATACCGGCGAGCGCCGGGGCCTTTCAAGGGAACATCGGTGGCGAGTTGAACAGGCTCAATGAACAGCTTTTTGTGCTTAATGGCGGGATTATCGACTTGCAAATAAACAAACTCGTTTTTTGTCTCAATTTTCTTGATTTGTTCACGGGCGACGCTCATGCCGGAAGATGTTCCCGCCAGCGCGCGGACAGCGCCGAAACCAGCAAGCCGGTCGCTACCGGCGAGAAGCGAGCTAGGCGGCAGCGAACTTTTATGTTTTTTGAGATTGCAGAAGGAAATGTCCGTCATCTGAAACAGGCGATTGTCGAGTTCGATCTTCACAAACTCTCGCGGCTTGCGGTCTTTTTCCTTTTCCTGCTGTATCGGGCGTTGATAAACAAAGCCGTAAAAGCTGACGGGAACATTCGCGGAATCCAGAATTTGAATGCTTTTCGCGGCGCTCTCCATGTCGTTCCGTTGCAGTACGGAAAACAAATAGAGCAGGTGCAACTCAGGAGAAAGCGGGGCCACGGCTGCCGCGGCTCCTAAGTAACGATCCGCCTCGTTAAGCCGCTCTCCGGCGTAGGCGTACGAGGGCGGTTCACCGTCAATGACGTAATGGCTTAATAAACTTTCCAGCAAGGATTTCGCGTTGCCGAGTGGTTGTTTAAACTGCAATTCGCGTGACGGCAGACCATCGCTCAGGCCACGCAGCCGCGCCTTGGCCTCGGGATCTCCTTCCGTCTCGACAGCCTCCCGCCACAGGGACGCCGCATTGTCAAAATCGCCGCGCCACTCGGCGAGCACCACCAAACGCTCCTTCAGCGGAGGACAGCCGGGAAGCAGGTTATCGGCTGTTTTCAACAAATGAAAAGCCGTCGGGTAGCGGCGCTGCTGTAGGTTTAAGAGCGCTGATCCCACGACCCGCCGGACTTCGTCTGCTTTCGGCCCTTCCAACATGGCCAGTCTTCTCCAGAACTCCATCTGACGCTCTGCCGCCGAAAGATCAACGGCATCCGGCGAGCAGCGCAAATACTCTTCTCCATAATGCACAGCCGCTCCGAAATCGCCTTCGAATTGCGCACACTGCGCCAGATCGTAAAACACCGTGGGAGGTGAATTTTCGTTCCCCTGCCATTTGAACAGCGCGTCACAAGCAGCGGAACGGGGAACGGAGCCGTCCCGTAGTTGGAGCTGAGTCTTGTCGAGATCCGCGTTCCATGCCTGCACTGCCGTCTTTTCAGCCGGTGACGCAATACCGGGAGCAATGACGAAAGATTGAAGGGCCGCCATGCGGGCACGATCCCGGGGAGCGCTGAGTTGAGCGGCGACGTTCAGCCAAGCCGAAGCTTCAGCCATGTGCTTCAGGCGGTAATTGGCGAGGGTGAGATCGAACGCGACCGCTTCGCTATGGCTAACGAGTTCCTGAGCGGCAAGCAGGGACTGAGCCGCCCTTTCATAGTTGCCTGCCGCGTATTCGGTTCGCGCCTGGTCAAAGCGGGACCGGGCTTGAGCGGCAGCCCCCTTCCGAAGCCTTTTAAGCTCCTCCTCCGAGTCTTTCGACTCCACCAGTGCGAGGGACTTCAAACATAAGTCAATCGCCCCCTTCAGATCTCCTCCGCGCTCCTTTTCACGCGCTTCATTGAGCAATTGTTTCGCCTGAGTCTTGGCGGTCTTATGCGGTGAATCCGAGGCCGTTAACAACCTTCCGCCGCTGAGAAGCGCCCCTATCACCAGACCGGGCAGAAGCGCCCTCCATTTCATAGCCGTACCTTCAAACCGAAGATCGGCAAAGATGAAGTTTTCATTGGGATTCCTTTCAGGCGCATGAGCATGCTGATTGAGGAAGCGCATTCCTGCGGGA
This sequence comes from uncultured Bryobacteraceae bacterium, assembly GCA_964249105.1. Lineage (GTDB taxonomy): Bacteria > Acidobacteriota > Terriglobia > Bryobacterales > Bryobacteraceae > Bog-105. The sequence continues at coordinate 6,258 of CAXUBB010000042.1, forward strand.
AAAAGGATCACAAACGCCAAAACTTTGCGGCAGTGTAGCCGCAATTAGGGCTTGCGATGATTGCGGGCGGACGCGGCGGCTTCGCGGTGAAGGTGGGTCAGGCTGACTCCTTCCAAAGCCAGAGCGATAAAACCGATGGCAATGAGAGGTAAAGTCAGGACGGCCCAGAGAATCAATGAAAAACGCCGGGAAAGCGCGCTTGCCAGGCCAAACATGATGAGCGTCCGGGCTGTAACCCACTGGAACGAACCGAGATTGCCGGGCGCTTGCGGGACGATGCTGCTCAAACGGAGCAAAACCATCATGGTGAAGGCGGCGGCGGTCCACGGTATTGGGAGATTGCTGGCTCGAACCGTCGCGTAGATGGGCAGCATTTGGGAGAGCATGTACAGACCGCTGATCAGAAAAGAAAAATAAAGATAGCGGGAGTGACCGATCAGATGCAGGTCTTCGATGAGAGTGTTGAGCCAGCGCGGCCAGCTCATTCCGAGAAAGAGATCCAGAGATTGCTTGCGGGCATACATAGCGTAAGCCAGGAGCACGCCCAGGAGCAGGATCATGACTCCGAGAATATAGCCGCCTTTGCCGAGCCCCCCCGGCAAGCGTCCCATGTGCAGAGAAAAGAAAAAACAGCACATCAGCCATACGCCGTCGAAGATGCGTTCAATGAGGGCGGAAGCAAAGGCAACGGAAAGGGGGATACTGCTGGACTTTGAAAGCAGAAAACAGCGGATCAGCTCGCCGGCGCGCAGCGGCAGCGTTTCATTGGCAAAAAGACCGACATAGATCGCCTGCACGCATTTCCAGAAAGAAACCCTCTCGACAGGATTGAGGAGAAGTTTCCAGCGCAGGCCATGGAGCACATACACACAGGCATCGGAGAGCACGGCCAGGAGAACCCAGCGCCCGTTCATATGCTGGATCTCGCCCCATATGCGGGGGAAGTTAGCTCCGTTCAACACCCATATCAGGCAAATGAGTGAGATCAGGTTCGTGAGGATAATAATGGCCCACGACCTGAGTTTGCGGGTGCTCCCAACTGAGCCTACCGTCGCGATCTGCGTGCTCAAGCACCCCTATGATAGCGCTCAATCATGAACAAGGCCCATCACTTCCGTTACAGTACGGTTAGGGGAGGGCGCAAGAAGTTTCAAACGTACAGGCCCATTGCGGCTTTCGTTTTGCGAATTGTGTCTTCAGCGATCGGCAGCACGCGGTCGCGGCCTTCCCGCAGGATGGAGTCGAGGTAAGAGCGGTCTGCGGTGACCTGCCGGTAGCGAACCTGAATCGGTTCGAGACGGGCGATCACGGCTTCGGCGATGCGCTTTTTGAAATCGCCGTAGCGCAGGCCCGCAACGGTCTCCTTTGTGATCGTCGGGTCGCATGCTTGACCCATGGCAAGCAGGTTGGCGATGCCGGGGCTCATGTTTTCGGGATCAACCGCAGGCAGTGAATCGGTCGTGGCGCGGGCGATCTTCTTTTGAATGGTCTTCGGCTCGTCAAGCATATTGACGGCATGCCCGGAGCCGGCAGCAGACTTGCTCATTTTCTGCGTGGGGTCATCGAGGCCCATAATGCGCGCGCCGACCGTAGGCAAATGGGTAGCGGGCATAACAAAAGTTTCGCCATAGAGCGAATTGAAGCGGCCCGCGATGTCGCGCGCGAGTTCCAAATGCTGCGCTTGGTCCTCGCCCACGGGCACGATTCCGGCTTGGTATAGCAGAATATCGGCGGCCATCAGGACAGGGTACTGCAGGATGCCGTCACTGATAATTTCCTGCTTCTCTGATTTGGCTTTGAACTGCGTCATGCGGTAAAGCCAGCCGAGCGGCGTGACGCAGGTGAGGAGCCAGGCTAGTTCGGCGTGACCGGAGACGCTCGATTGAACGATGATGGAGGAGTGCTTAGGATCGATGCCGGCGGCCAGGAAAAGACCGGCGATCTCGCGGATTTTGCCGGAGAGTTCCGCTGGTTTTTGATAGAGGGTGACGGCGTGGAGATCGACAATGCAAAAGATGCTTTCGTAGGTGGATTGGATCTCGACCCAATTTTTGAGCGCTCCGAGATAATTACCAATATGGAGATTGCCAGTCGGCTGAATGCCGGAAAAAACTCGTACTTTCATGCTGTAACGCGAATATTTATGGTAAGGGATGAAGCAAGAAGTTAACCCACAAAGGGCTGATGCCCTCACGACGGTCACGGTCGAAAAACTGGTATACGGCGGCGAAGGACTGGCGCGGATGGATGGTCAGGTCGTTCTGATGCCGTATGTGCTGCCGGGCGAGACGGTGCGGATGCAGACCGGGCGCATGAAGAACGGGGTCATGCGGGCGGGGACGCCGGAAATCATCGAAGCAAACTCGGGACGGACGCAACCGGGATGCGAGTATTTCGGAGAGTGCGGCGGGTGCCAGTATCAGCATGCGGAGTACTCGCTGCAGTTGGAGCAGAAGCGGAATATTCTGTTGGAAACGCTGCAGCGATTGGGCGGGATTCGTTATGAGGGCGAGATTCCGGTAGTGAGCAGCGAGCCTTGGCAGTACCGGAATCGGGTTCAATTGCATTTCGGTGAACGGAGCATAGGATTTCACAAACTGGGGTCGCATGATCTCTGCCCGATTGACCATTGCCCGATTTCGTCACCGCTTTTGAATGAGGTGATTCGTAAGATGCGCGAGGCGGCGAAACGTCCGGAATGGCCCAAGTTTCTGCGTTCGCTGGAGGTATTTACGAATGAGCGGGATGTTCAGCTCAATATTCTGGACTCAATGCGTCCGGTAGCAGCTCGCTTTTTTGAGTGGTGCGCGAGCTTTCTTCCCCAATTCGCGCCGGGCGCGATTGAGTATCCGGCAGCGGGACATACATTCCGGATCAGCCGCGGATCCTTCTTTCAGGTGAACCGGTTTTTGATTGATCAACTGATCGAAACCGCGCTGGGCGACTTACAGGGAGAGCGGGCATTAGATCTGCACGCGGGCGTGGGTTTGTTTACCTTGCCGCTCGCGCAGCGATTTGCGAGCGTGCAGGCGGTTGAGCGCGGCGGGCCAGCCTATCGTGATCTGGAGTGGAATGCGCGGGAGAGCGGCCGGGAGATCCAGACTGTCAAGGGACTGGCGGAGGAATATGTTCGCAAGTTAGACGAGCCGCCGGACGTGATTGTGGCCGATCCGCCGCGAACGGGTCTCGGCAAGGAGTTGACGGCGGAGCTGTTGCGGATTCGAGCGCCGCAGCTTGTGGTGGTCAGTTGCGATCCGACGACATTAGCGCGGGATTTGAAGAGTCTGCTGGAGATTTATAAGATTGAGCGGATGACGCTGGCAGATTTGTTTCCGCAGACTTTTCATTTTGAGACGGTAGTGGGATTGCGGAAGCGATGAGCAATCAAAATGACGTATCACTCTGAACTAAACGCTCAAACTCTTTTTCGAAAGCGCTGAGCGCTTGAAGGACTTCTTGTGAGCGCTCCTGCATTTCGAGTGATCGAACAACGCCGCGTAGTCTGGGGGTGGGCTTGTAAATTGCGGCGTGTTCCACTTCCCAGAACAGTCCGATCAGCATAGAGACAACCTGGTACTCACCACGCACATTATCATTACCTGAGCAGAAGCCCGAGTATTTGAAGGCTAAGCTCTCGCCCCTGCTCCCTTTAACTGGATCTGCCGTCCATAAGTGGAACACTTTGCGTAGTGCTTCATCGATCTCGCTTAAGCGACTCTGTGGGAATGCAAGTACGCGAACACCAGCTAAATCCTTCAAACCCGTCAGGGTATATGCCCCAATACGGCTAGGATCAAAAACAGCTCCCTCTTGTCGACGACGAAGAGACTCGACCGCGCTTTCACATTCCTTGATCCGCGACCTAACAACGACACGTTCGAATTTATCTAAACCACGGGTTATGGGTAATATACGATATTTGATTTCCGCTTCGAGATGCTCTGTTACTCGATGGATGGTCGGCAGGAGATCAAAATATTCTTCCCGGAGCCGATCTTCAACCGTGCGCTCGGCCATCACTTAATAAAGTCGCAAGTTCTTGTCTTACTGCGTCCGAAGGAGGCGAGTTAAAGAAAAAACGCCATTCTGTTTCTGGCGTACTTTCACGAATGTATTGCTCAAGCTGGTTTTCAGTATGATCCTCAATAAAGTCGACACTGAAAACCCTTTTTGCTTTCCGATTGACGTAAACCTCGCGATCAAAGTTGTATCTATATCCTGCATCCTCCAGGATTTGCCTTTTTGTAATCAGCGCTGCCATTTAAGACCTCTTACCATGAATTGTAGCGGCTTCAGCTTTTGAGTAGCTAATGAATAAGCGATAGAGTATTGAGTAGGATTTACAACCTTTCCGCTCATTGTTGGTCTATTACGTTT
>CAXUBB010000042.1:10644-18609 GCA_964249105.1 uncultured Bryobacteraceae bacterium
CACCGCAAATCCAGGCGGATTGGCTTACGTTTGGGCATGATCCGCAGCGCTCCGGGTGGGCGCGGGAGGAGACGACGATTTCGCCGGCAAATGCCGGTCAGTTGCAGTTAGGTTGGTCGGTTCAGTTGGATAATGCGCCGCTGGCTTTGAATGCCTTGACGGCTCCGGTGGTGGCGCAGGATATAGAAACACCGAAGGGCAAGAAGAACTTGCTTTTTGTGGCCGGCAGCTCCAATCATTTGTTTGCCATTGACACACAGGACGGCACGGTGTTTTGGACGCGGACCTTCGGAACCCATGTTGCCGCGAAGGAAGAGTCGTTTTACCTTTGCCCAAACGCGTTGAATGCAACCCCTGTCATTGATAAAGACCACAAGCTGATATATGCCAAATAGTTAGACGTCAAGTTCGGGCCTTTTCAGTTTGTGCCGGCCGCCTCTAAAACCTGGAGCTTGAATCTCCAGGATGGAGTGATTTATACCACTACTTCCCAGGCATGCGGCGGCGACCGGTCCGGGATTTACTCAATGCGCGTTGACAATCCAATGCACACTGAATCTCACGAGTTGCTGGTTCGCAAGGGTTTTGGAGGGGGGATGTGGAGCAGGGGCGGCACTGTCATTGGGAGGGATAAATTGCTGTACGTCGCCACGGGTGATGGGGCCTTTGATCCCACTGTCGGCGATTACAGCAACAGCTTTCTGGCAGCAACGCCATGCGTTTTGGATGTAGCGGACTACTTCACGCCGTTGAACTGGAAGGATGTCAGCAAGCTTGATCTGGACTTGCCGTCCGGCGGACATCTGGCGTTCACGGTAGGAGATCGTGAGTATGTCATTGGAGGTGGCAAGGAATCCGTCGTTTATCTGCTCGATGCCAAATCGCTGGGCGGCGAAAATCATCAGAAGCCTCTGTTTGCAACTCCGGTGCTTGCCAACGAAGGGCGAGCACTGGAAGAAAAGGGCATGTGGGGCGCGCCAGCCGCCTGGACCGATGAAAGCGGCCAGTCCTGGATCTATGTCACGATGTGGGGATCTCTTTCCTCCTATGCCTCGGCTTTTCCAATGAATAATGGACCTGCTCCGCATGGGTCCATTCTGGCCTTTAAGATAGTCAACACGCCTACGGGAGAAACGCAGTTGCAACCGGCTTGGATTTCGCCGGACTTCAATTTGCCTGATCCGCCTATCCTTGCTAACGGAGTGCTGTTCGCCTTGGCAACAGGTGAAAATCCCCGACAGGATAAACAACTCGGAGTTCTACATTTTAAGAGCACCGAAGAATGGAAAAAGAATCTGCTGACAACAGCGGAACGAGCTGCTGGAACTCGACCCGCAGTGCTTTATGCTTTGGATGCGAAGACGGGTAAAGTGCTCTATGAAAGCGGAAGCGCCATGAAGAGTTGGGTGCATTTTAGCGGTCTTGCCGTGAGTAACGGCGAGGTGTACGCCGTGGACCACGATTCACGGGTCTATTGTTTTCGGCTCGGCTCAACTGTCAAACAGTCCACGCAATAGTGCCACGCTCGCCAGTTTTTCGCCTGAAGTCCTAGGCAAACTACGAGCACTAGATGGGACTTAGTTTTGCGTCACATAAACGGTGTGAAGCGATGAACATTGCTAAAAGGTTCGTGCAGGCAATCCGCGAGAGGAAGGCGCTTCTTCCTGCGGGTACTGGCTTCTCCCCTTATCCCAAAGCGATATGGAACAGGAACTATGGATATCCCCCATTGCTCCGGGTTGATTTCATACGAACTAATAGTAAAAGAATGTTCTTGCAACAACTTGCAAACGATGCGGTGTACAAGTGAGCGCGCCGGTACACTTCAACGATGAGTTTTTTCGACTCAAACATGAGGAGCAACTGTTCCATGTTGTTGTTGACAACACACCGGATTACGCCTTTATCTTTCTCAGTCCCGACAATCATGTTTGGAGTTGGAATTTAGGAGCCGAGCGAATTTTCGGATATGCGGAGTCAGAAATTCTCGGCGCACATGGAAACGTATTTTTTGTTCCTGAGGACCAGGGGCAAGAGATACCGGAAGAAGAACTGACCAAAGCACGGCGGGAAGGACGGGCGGAAGACAACCGATGGCACATGCGCAAGGATGGCTCGCGATTTTGGGCCAGCGGCGTGTTGCGCGCCGTCTATGATGGAGCAGGCCAACTGGAAGGATTCATCAGAATACTTCGGGATTTGACTGAGCAAAGGCAAGCCGAAGAGGCTTCGCGGCGTAGCGAGGCAAGGTTACGGCTCTTTATTGAGCATGTGACTGATTACGCTTTGATTCAAGTTGATTTACACGGGCGTGTCACCGCCTGGAACCCTGGCGCTCAACGTATCACCGGGTACACGGAACAGGATATCGCCGGAAAGAACCTTTCCATTCTTTGCTCCCAAGAGGACGTGGACAACGGATTCCTGCAGAACGAACTGGCCAGGACGCTGCAAATTGGGAGCACGGAGGAAGTTCGCTGGTTCGTGCGCAAGGATGGAAGGAAATTCTGGGCGCGGTGGGTCACGACGGTGATCCGGGATTCCAATCAGCAGCCGAGCGCCTTTGCCAAAATTATGCGGGACGAAACGGAGCGTAAGCGGGTGGAAGAGCGCTTACGAGCTTCGCTACTCGAGAAAGATGTGCTCCTGCAAGAAATCCACCATCGAGTGAAGAACAACTTGCAGGTTGTGGTTAGTTTGCTGAGTATTCAGGCAAATCGGATCAACCATCGTGAAGTGATCGACATTCTCAACGAAACGCAGAACCGGGTACGGGCCATTGCCGGCATTCATGAGACTCTTTACAGTTCGCCTGATCTGGCTAGTATTAATTTCAGCGAATACATGCAGCAGTTGATTCGAGGGCTGTTCTCGTTTTACAACGTAAAAAACAACGACGTCAATCTAATCGTGGAGGCGGACGATATCGTGCTGGATGTCACTCAGGCGATCCCGCTTGGCCTGATTGTGAATGAACTGGTCACGAATGCTTTGAAGCATGCATTTCCAGCAGGCCGCACCGGCGCCGTCCGGGCCACTTTGCGTTATTTGAAAGAAGATCCTGCTCCGGATAGAACACTAGATGAAGGATCAGCGGTTATGACGGTGGAAGACGATGGAGTGGGGCTTCCGACGGGATTTGATGTTCAGGAGCAGGAATCGATGGGCATCTATTTAGTCAGAGTTCTTACTCGCCAACTTCGGGGAACGCTTCAGGTTGACCAGAACGGCAAAACACAGTTTCGCGTCGTCTTTCCGTTGAAACCTCCTCAGTAAACCTCCATGCCCAGCAAGAAGATTTTGATCGTAGAAGACGAGATCCTGATCGCGGAAGATCTGCGGCTCGTCCTTCAGCGCCTGGGCTACCAGGTAGTCGGCATTGCGTCTTCCGGCATCGAAGCAATACAGAAGGCCGGTAAACTGTATCCGGATCTGGTGCTCATGGATGTCCGGCTGCAAGGCTCCCTGGATGGCGTGGAAACAGCACGGCAGATCAGGAAAGCGGTCGACATTCCGATTATCTATGTAACGGCCTATGCTTCCGTTCTGGCTTCTCTGGATTTAGAGGAGGGATGCACCCGCCTGGCAAAACCCTTCTCGCCTTTACAACTACAGGCTGCTATTGAATGCGCCTTTGATCACTCGCAAAAGCAAGCTCAATGAGCTTTACGGAGAATGGCTGACCAGATAACACAGGCGCGTGCCGTTGATAACCGGCGTTAAGGAGTGCGGCTGGTCTGGTGCTGCTGGTTTGTTGTGTTTGAGCCGGCAGCGGTTCCGGCTGATGAGCCTCTCTGGTCAGGGTTAGGGGAAGCGCCCGTAACGCCCGTCACGCCGCCGGTCGTGTTTCCTGTTCCATCGCCGCTGGAGTTAGAACCGCTACCGGTGCTGGTTGTGCCTCCCGCTTTGCTGTCTTGCTGGGCCGTTGTCGGGCCTGAGCCGTTGTTATGACAGCTTTGCAGGGTTATTAAGCAGAGCGCAGTCACGAGGATTGTAATCTTATGGCGCATCAATAATGTCCTTTATAAAAATTGAATGTGGGCTGACGAGTCCAACCTGCCCGGTTATTAGACGGCGGCATCGATGAACTATTGCCTCGTAAAATCCGCAGCGGCAGGATCTCCGTAGCTTTCCCATCTTGCATTCATCCCGCGAATTTATTTCGCACGCGAATACGCCTTTCTTGAGTCTACAGGGCATGACATATCGAGTGGCATTTGCGAAGAGATTTCAGTCGGACGGCACGGAGTCGGTGATTGATCCGTCCTCCGAACTGGATGTTTACCTCCCTGACGGCGTAGTGGCCGAAAAGGAAATGGTGGAACGGTTTGAGCCTTCGGCCCAGCACAGCCAGGAAGTTCTCGACGAGGATGATGCCTTTCTAGGGATGGCATCGGCGGAAGTTTGGGAGTACGAGGTAGTGGATGAGCGCGCGCAGGAATTCGAGGATGCCATGCGAAACTCGCAAACGGTGATGGAGTTTGAGGTCATTGATAATACTCCGACGACCGCCGACGAGGTAACGGGCGTTGCCCTGGGCGACAGCGATACTCGCGCTCCGGAGCGCTTCACGAGCGATGAAATCATCACACGCGGGGGGTCCGGCTTGCGCGGCGTTGATGACGGGCCGGGGGGCCAACCCACGGGAGATGCCAGCGCCGGCGGCATGGGACCGGGGAGAACTTACCTCAGCTTAGACGAGACACAAGGAATTGCGGATGCCGATGCAAGCGGCATTGATGATCTAAATGTAGTCAGTGAAAATGACCCGAGGCTTGGGCTGACGGATCACGGTAAAGTTGGACCGGATGACTGGGCCGCTAACACAGGGCCGACGCGAACACCGGAGGAAGGGCAGCGTACCAGCAGCCTCCGCGAGACGCCAGGCAAGCGCAGCCGGAGGAGTTAACCGGGTACTAGCGTTTTTTTTTGCGAACCTTTCCGCCCGTTCGTACGTATTAGGCATACGAATGGCAATGCGGGCAAAACGGCGGCGATGGTTCTGGCTCCTGGCGATCCCTGTTCTGGGTGCGGTGTCTTTCTTTTCGGTAAAGGCAATCGGCAGTAAGCCGGCCAAGATCGACCCGGATAAGTTAGCGAAGGCGGAACGGATCGATTTGGTGCGGTCTGTGGTGGCGACGGGAAAGATACAACCGGTCCGGCAAGTTGAAATCAAATCCAAAGCCAGCGGAATCATTCAAAGCCTGCCGGTTAATTTTGGTGATTATGTTCATAAAGGGCAAGTACTTTGCGAACTGGACCGGAATGATCTTCTGCCTCGCTTGAACGAGGCCAGGGCGGCCCTAAGCGTGAATCAGGCGCAGATTGAATCCGCGCGGGCGGACCTGGAACGGTATAAAGTAGATGCCGCCGGGCCGGACGTGGAGTTTCTGAAACGCGACCGCGACCGGGCCTTGCACCTTTTTAGCGAAGGGCTGATTGCCAGTGAAAAGCGTGATGAAGCGGAAAGGAACTACCAAGTTGCCTTAAACAAGAAAACTTCGGCAGGGGCCAATCTGGCTACCGCCAAAGCCGCTATTACGAAAGCGCAGGCGCAATACGATCAGCAGAATGCCGTGGTGGCGCGAGCGGAAGAGGACTTGCGGAACGCTACGATTACTTCGCCTATTGACGGCGTGGTGTTGTCGCGTGATAGCGAGGTGGGCGGCGCGGTCAGTTCAATTCTGACGCAGGGATCGAACGGAACGCTTATCATGACGCTGGGCGATCTCGATGAGGTTTATGTAAAAGGCAAGGTGGACGAAAGCGATATTGGGCGGGTCTATCTGGGACAACCAGCCCGCATCACGGTTGAGTCGTTTAAGGATCAGAATTTTGCCGGGAAAGTGACGAAGATTTCGCCCATGGGAGTGGAAAAGGATAACGTCACCACCTTTGAGGTGCGTGTCTCTATTTCGAACGAGTCGCACAAGCTGCGGGCGTTGATGACCGCGAATGCCGAGATCATCCTGGAGGAGCGTAAGGGTGTTCTGACGATACCGGAAGGCGCAGTGCTTTATGCAAAGAACAAGGCGACCGAAGCGGACATTCCCGATGCGGCCAGCGAGACAGGAAAACGTCGCATTCCGATCACGACCGGGATCAGCAACGGCGCGCGGACGCAAGTTCTTAAGGGCTTGGCAGAGGGCCAGCCAGTCATTCTTCCGTAATGCCGTATTTACAAGAGCTTTTCCGCCAGGTGTTCTCCAGTTTGCTGCGAAATAAGCTGCGGAGCTTTCTGACTATGGCCGGCATTGCCTGGGGCATTGCGTCCATTGTGATCATCGTGGCCATGGGCGATGGATTCAAGGAAGGCCAGCGGAACAATATGAAGAGCCTGGGCGAGAACATCGTCATTCTGTTTGGCGGAAGAACGGAACAACAAGCAGGCGGCCAACGGGCGGGCCGGCGGATTCGCCTGAATTATGAGGATGTCCGAGCGATTCGGGAACAGTGTTACCGAGTGGAGTACGTTGTGGGCGAGATCGAGAGCACGAACCACGCTACCAGTCCCTATAACAGCGGCTCCTTTGATACGGATGGTGTAGAACCGGACTTCAGCAAATTACGGACCGTTCCGGTCGTGGCAGGACGGTTTATTTCCGAAGAGGATAATGTCGAGGGCCGCCGGGTTGCCGTTATCGGACAGAAAGTGAAAGTTCAGCTTTTCGGGAGCCGTCAGGACGTCGTCGGGCAGCATCTCGCCATCAATTCCCTACCCTTTGAAATTATCGGCTTATTGGCCGATAAGAACCAGGACTCCAGCTACAGCGGACAGGACGAGTCTAAGATTTTCATTCCGTACCAAACCATTGTGCGCGATATTCCGCCCAAAGAAGCTTACTATTTTAGCGGGCTGCTTGACGACATTATTTATAAGCCGCGCTCGCTGGAAGAGTTTGAAGCGGCCAGAAGGCAGGTGGTACGAGTGATCGCCCGGAATCATCGGTTTGATCCTCGCGATACGGGAGCGCTGGGGATCTGGGATACGGTTGAAAATGCCCAGCAGGTGGACGCCATTTTTCAATCGATGACTGTGTTTCTGGCCGCGATTGCGCTGGTTACGTTGAGTCTCGGAGGAGTGGGCGTCATGAATATCATGCTCGTAACAGTCAGTGAGCGGACCCGCGAGATTGGACTACGGAAGGCGCTAGGGGCGACGCGGCGGCGCATTTTGGTGGACTTTCTTGCAGAGGGAATCCTACTTGCTGTTGTCAGCGGCTCCGTCGGTTGGTCCATTGCGTTCGGACTTTCCTCCTTATTAAAGCTGGTGAAGATGCCCGATATGTTTCCTGGCTTGCCCGTCACGATGGCAACGACGTTATTATCTTTTGGCGCGCTTGGACTGATCGCGATTGTTTCCTCTCTTTTACCGGCATCGCGGGCAGCGGCGCTGACGCCGGTGGAAGCGCTTCGCTCCGAAAGGTAAACGGTATGCGACTGAAATCCATCGTCAGAGAAGCGTTGGCGGCTCTTACTTTTAACCGTCAGCGGAGTTTGCTGACGATGTTGAGCCTGGCCTGGGGTGTCACTTGTTTTGTCATTCTTTATTCTTACGGAGATGGGTTTGGAACGGCGCTGACGACCTCGTTCAAAGCGGTCGGGCAGGATTTAATTTTGATGTTTGGCGGGCAGACTTCCGCGCAGGCGGGCGGGATGCGGTCCGGACGTACAATCCGGCTGGATCGAGACGATGTAGAGGCAATTCGAGACACAGTACCAGCAGTAGCCGCCATTTCGCCTGAAGTGCTGATGCGCCGGACCCCGGTCACGCATGGGTACCGTTCGCAGAACATGACCATTCGCGGGGTGCTGCCGCCGGATTATCAAAAAGTTCGCAACATGACCGTCAGTTCGGGGCGTTGGCTTTCCGCCGAGGATGAGATGCAAAAGGAAAGGGTCGCGGTGCTGGGCGCGAAGGCGGCTGAAAAACTTTTCGGCGAAGCGCCGCCCGAAGGCGAAAAG
>CAXUBB010000043.1:0-12330 GCA_964249105.1 uncultured Bryobacteraceae bacterium
GAATCGGCCAGCGTGAATATGATTATCGTGATTATCAAGCTGTCGATTGTGGTTGCCTTTATCGCGGTAGGCTGGCAGTTTATCAACCACGCAAATCTGCAACCCTATACGGTGCCCGCCACCGTGCCCGGCCACGAAGCCTTCTTTAAACATGGTTGGGGCGGCGTGCTTGGCGGAGCCGGTATTGTTTTCTTCGCCTTTATCGGTTTCGACGCGGTTTCCACCGCCGCGCAGGAGACGAAAGATCCAGGACGCGACATGCCGAAGGGCATTCTCGGCTCGCTGGCGCTTTGCACGGTTCTTTACATTCTTTTTGGATACGTGCTCACGGGCGTCTGCAATTGGAAGGAGTTCAAAGTAGCGGGTAAGGAAGCTTCCGTCGCGTATGCCGTGCAACATCACATGCCTGGATACGAATGGCTTGGGACAGGAATTTCGGTGGCCATCCTGGCCGGCTTTTCTTCCGTGATTCTTGTCATGCTCCTGGGACAGAGCCGCGTTTTCTATTCGATGGCAAACGATGGCTTGCTGCCGAAGCTTTTTTCAGACGTACACCCGAAATTTCGAACTCCCTATAAGTGCAATATTGTTCTGTTCCTGTTTGTGGGCATGTTCGCGGGGTTTATTCCCGGTTCCCTGGCGGGTGATCTAACGTCGATTGGAACGTTATTTGCTTTCGTGCTGGTCTGCCTGGGCGTGATCCTCATGCGCCGTTCCGATCCCTCGCTGAAGCGTCCTTTCCGCACTCCGCTGGTTCCGGTCTTTCCCATCTTGGGAATGGTTGTTTGCGGCGGGATGATTATTTCATTGGATATCCGCACGCAGTTAACCGCTCTGGCGTGGATGATTCTCGGCTTGCTCGTTTACTTCCTGTATGGACGAAGCCACAGCCGGTGGGGTGATGCGGCAATGCTGCACAGCGCGGTCGAGGAGACCCGATCGGTTTGATTCAGATTTAGCGATTACCGCGTCTTACTCCTCGTGAGATTTTTCTTACCCGCAGTTGTCATCTTGATTTTGCTGCCTGCCGCCTTCGGGCAAACTAGCGCTCCGGCAGGCACTTACGTTCTGCAGGATGTTCGTCTCATTGATGGGACTGGCCGTGCGCCTATTGATCACGCTTCCCTTGTCATTCGAGGCGGCAAGATCACTCAGGTTGTGAACGGTCGCAGCGCCGCGAAACCGGAAGGCGCTCAGGTACTCAATCTTTCCGGCAAAACTGTCATGCCCAGCCTGATTAATGGACATGGCCATCTCGGGCTGGTGCAGGGGATTTCCGTTTCATCCTCAAACTACACGGGCCTGAACATCATGCGGCAATTAGTCCAATACGAAGATTACGGCGTCACTACCGTTATTTCGCTTGGCATCAACAAAGACTTACTTTATAAGATACGATCGGAGCAGGGCAAGGGCAATGAGCCGGGCGCGACGATCCTTACGGCTGGTCGCGGCATTGGCGTTCCGAACGGGATGCCGCCGGTGAAGGTCGGCTCTGACCAATTGTATCGTCCCGCGACACCGGAGCAGGCACGCGCGGCAGTCCGCGAGATGGCGACTCACTCACCGAATCTGATCAAGATCTGGGTCGATGACAGTATGGGCAAATTGCCGAAGATGAATCCGGCTATCTATAGCGCGGTTATCGATGAAGCGCACCGGTTGAATCTCCGGGTCGCGGCGCACGTTTTTTACCTAGAGGATGCCAAGCGCCTGCTCCAGGACGGCATTGATATTCTGGCGCACAGCGTTCGCGACCAGGAGCTGGATGCCGACACCCTCAGCCTGCTCAAGAGCAAGCAGGTGTACTATATTCCGACCTTGCAACTGGAAGAGTCATTTTACATTTATGCGGACCATCCCGATTGGATGAACTCGCCTTTTTTCAAGAACGCGCTGAGCGGGCCGCTGGAGAAAGAGATCGACTCCAACTCCTACAAGAACAAAATCGAGAAAGATCCCGCTACACAGGCCCATCACAAGGCTATGCAGATCGCCATGGCCAATCTGAAAAAGGTACACGATGCCACGGCCCCCATCGGCTTTGGAACCGACTCCGGCGCGAATCCATATCGTATTCCAGGTTGGGCGGAGCATCGTGAACTGCAACTGCTGGTACAGGCCGGTCTCACGCCGGTAGAGGCCATACATTGCGCGACGCAAGCAAATGCAAAGATGCTCCATTTGGAGGAGAGAACCGGGACGATCCAGGCAGGCAAGCAAGCAGATCTCCTGGTGCTCAACGCAGATCCTTCCGCCGACATCAGCAATACGGAGAAAATTGCGATGATTTTTCACAATGGCAGGCAGGTGAACCGCGACAATAAGTAAATGGGGTATTCCCTAACTAAGTGCCGCAACCAAGGACAACATCCTTCATCCGTGTCGTTGGAGGTCGTTACATTCCTGGCGTAAAAGAATCCCGCTCATACCGGCGCAAGCAAGCGCTGTCCACGCGCTTATCGCGAGCGCCGGAGATGCTGCGGTTTGTTCGCCGCGCGGCTCCTGCGTTGATCCGTGAAATCTCGCGTGATTACGGACGCGTGAGCCAGACCGCTCCCCGGCATCCGCATCCCAAAGAATGGCCGGATACAGGTCTTCACGCCGCTTGGCTGGGACACACAACGGTGCTGCTGAAGCTGGACGGCTTCACGGTTCTGACTGATCCGGTTTTCAGCGCCCGCATTGGTTTGAACTTCGGGCCGTTGACGCTCGGCATTAAGCGTCTGATTGAAGTCGCAGCGCCCCTTTCCGACTTACCGCGGATCGACCTGATCCTGCTTTCTCATGCGCACATGGATCATTTCGATCTGCCCAGCCTGCGCAGCCTCCAAAGCAAGCACACGCAGGTTATCACGGCGGACCGTACGGCGGACCTTCTTCAGGCGCGGCGCTACGGCAAAGTACACGAGCTTCGCTGGAACAAATCAGTCGAACTGGAACATGTTAAAGTCACCGCTTTTGAAGTAGCGCATTGGGGAGCGCGTGTCCGTAGCGACGTGTATCGCGGCTATAATGGCTATCTCCTCCAAGCGGGCCGTCATCGTATTGTTTTTGGCGGTGATACGGCCTATACGGATTCTTTTAAGAAGTTGAAATCGTCAAAATCGATTGATCTGGCGATCATGCCGATTGGCGCTTATGATCCCTGGATTCATGTGCATTGCAATCCCGAGCAGGCGTGGGCCATGGCCAACCATGCCGGGGCTGAGTATGTGCTGCCCGTCCATCACCAGACATTCAAATTAGGCCGGGAGTCACGTTACGAACCCATCGAGCGGATACTGACTGCGGCGGGTTCCACGCCCGAGCGCGTTTGTTTGCGCGAGATCGGCGAGGAATTTCACCTCTAACACGTCTTAAAGCCCGGTCACTACGTTTCCGGCTCCGTTGCTTTGTTCACGGCCCTGAAGCGCGCCGGGTTGTTCCGCAAAATTTGTAATTCGAAGCCAACGGAGGCGGTCAGGGCTTTCGGCGCGGTTGCCTTCTTTGCCTTTGCCTGTTCCTGTTCCTCCTGCTCCTTTTTCCTCTGCGCTTGAAGTTCCTTCAGTTCCTGGGCGTCCTGCCGGTATTGACGGTGCAGGCGGCTTTCCTGCCGGTGCAGGTTTTGGAAGTGCCGGGCTTCCTGCATGAGAATGTAAGAGTCGAGCAGATGACGATCTTCAAACTGGTCGGCATAGCGCAGGCGGCCCAGGGCGAAGATCCCGTTTTCCAAGCTCGGGATGCGGTCCAAGCGCCATTGGGTATCGGCTAGGCTCTGGACTAGTTGAGTTTCGCGGATACCCACGGGTTGGAACTCACGGCGGTAGTTCTCCAGATGTGTTTCGTAGGCTTCAGCATCTTCGCTCGGCAAGAGCACGGTGCGCCCAGTCAGGCCGGTTTTAACGGCGTTTAACCCAGATTTGGCTTTGCCTTCAGGCGTACGCGGGCCGGTGCTCAGTTGTGCATTGGCTCGATTGGCGGCGAGGCGGCGCTCGCTGGGCAGGGCAGAAGAGGAAAGGGCAGACATCATGGATTGTGCTACGGACACAGTAGCAGGAGGGAGGGCATGCGACGGGGCATCACAACAGCCAAAAACGGCGTAAGTGCTGAAGGGAGTATCAATTAAAAAGATTTTCAAGCGCTGTGATCGAGGTATAGAGTTTTTTCCCTTTTGCCCGCTACTATTGGATCAGGACTTACTCATGGATGTGACTGTTCATATCCCCGATGACATTGCCGCCCGCCTCGCGCAAAGCGGCGCTGATCTTTCGCGCCGCGCTCTGGAGGGTTTGGCGCTGGAAGAATATAAGCACGGGCACCTTACGAAACTGGAACTGCGCAAAATGCTGGGTCTGGGCCGCCTTGCGTTGGATGGCTTTCTCAAAAGCCATCATGTTTATGACGAATACACTCTCGAAGACTTCGAAGCAGATCGCCGCGCCCTGAAAGAATTGGGATTTTGAACTTTATCGGCTGTGTCGATCTGCTTCCCTCTTTGTTTGAAACGGTGTTACTGCCCGTTGCCGTTATAGAAGTCGCCAGAGACTTTTTAGAAGAATGCGACGATTGCAAAAGTTTTGAGATTCCCAACCCGAGCAATGCCGCGCCGAATAGGGCCCAGGTGCTCGGCTCCGGGATGGGGGTGAGCAGGTAAGCGTGGAATCCGGCATCAGCCACAATTTGGCCGTGGTCATTGATGCCCTCGGCGTCCGTAAGCGTCAGATGCAACGCCGGGTCGATCAGATCGTTGAGATCGTACATCTGGCCGTTGCTATAGAGAAAGGCATCGAAAATAACACTGTGGAATTCGGAAGCACCTACCACCTGTCCCGCGTTGTTGATGGCCTCGCCAAGGCTGATCGGGCCCCCTAGCGTGCCCAGATCGGTCATCTGGCCGTTGCTATAGAGAAAGGCATGCCTCCCAGAGTTGCCCGTTGAGTTGCCCGTTACCTGTCCCGCATTATTGATCCCCAAGCCTTCACTAAAGTCTCCTCCCAAGGTACCCAAGTCCGTTATCTGCCCGTTGCTGTAGACAAAAGCATGTCTATAACCAGCGGAGTCGATGTAGCCTGTCACCTGCCCATTGTTGTTGATACTCCTGCCGTCGCCCTCCGAGGCACCTAAGTACCTCATCTGGCCATTGCTGTAGAGAAAAGCATATCCATTGGCAGTGTCCACCCCCGCCACCTGCCCGGAATCATTGATGCCGAAGCCGTAGCTATTGGAACCGCTCCCTGGGGTTAAGTCCGTTATCTGGCCGTTGCTGTAGAGAAAGGCATGCTCAGCACCAGCAGACGTGAGGGAAAAACCCGTGACTTGTCCCGCGTTGTTGAGGCCATTGCCATAGCTCCAAGGGCCTCCCAACGTGCCCAGGTCCGTGACGTTGTAGAGAATGTCGGCTGGTAGTTGCGCTGTTGCTAACAGCAGTACCATTATCAAGCTCCAGCGTGTTCGCATATTCGTAGTTATCCTCCTCAACTTAACTGAAGTCTACTGTAGCGTAAGTTTTATCGGCTACTCAGCGCGGCTTCGATGGCTTGCGCGGCCAGTGGCGACATCACGGCGTAGCCGGCGGCGTTCGGGTGCAGGCCGTCATAGGTCAAGTCTTTTTTGAGCATGTTCCGCTCGTCTACCATCACGAAGTAGGAAAGGCAGAAAGCCGGTCTGCTGCGTAACGGCCTTATTTTTAGAGTGCTCATTTAGCCGTACCGTACGGACTTTTCATGGACAGGTCAGGCAATATACTGAATAAATGGCTGACGTCGAAAAGCAAGATGAAGCGGCTAATTTTCTTAATAGATTGATGAGTGCGGAAGTCCAATCATCCGAAGCGCCATTTGACGCGCCTTTTTCGTCTGAGAATCGCTTGTTCCTCTCCATGAACGCCTTTTTTCAACTGATGTGCCAGACATACCAGTTGACATTAGAAGCGCCAAAGTTCCGAGAAAGTTTCAAAGACATCCGAACCCTTCTTTCTAAGAATCAAACGAGCGAACTTTCGACGCATTGGATTTCAAGCCATCTGCCGATTGAACAAATTGAACGTATTATGGAAGTCGCCAAAGATGTTTTTGAAGATGAGGCTCTTGCAAAGGAGTGGCTTTTAGAGCCTAACCTCGCAACCGATAATAAACCTCCTATTAATCTTTTAGGTTCTCCAGAGGGCTACTCTCGCGTTTTTACGCTTCTGAAACGAATTGAGTACGGCAACCTCGCCTGACATGCACGTCATGCGAGTGACTAAGCGAACACATGCAGATCTGAGCGGAGAGGGAGCAAAGCTATATGGCGGCCGATGGAACTCTCCGGGCCGAGGTGTTGTTTATGCCGCATCGTGCGGGGCACTTGCAGCGCTGGAGTATAGAGTTCATGTCAAAACGCCTCCAACAAACCTGTTACTAATACGGATCGAAGTTCCTGATACTTTGCCCCTGGAAGAGATACCCTCTGTACCCGCCGATCCGAATGTGCTTTTCCAGCTCGGCAACGAATGGCTAGCGGACAACAAAACCCCACTTTTACGGGTTCCTTCCGTGCTTGTTCCGAGACAATGGAACCTCCTGATTAACCCATCGCATCCACTTTCGGCTGCTATCATAATTGTCGAGAAAACCCCTTTCGCGTTTGATTCACGTTTGTTGTCATCTTTTCCGACCGCTTCGACTCTGTAAAGGTGCCGGTAAGGATTGCTTCCCAAAATTAACTTCTATCGGCTGTCGAGCGCAGCTTCGATGGCTTGCGCGGCCAGTGGCGACATCACGGCATAGCCGGCGGCGTTCGGGTGCAGGCCATCGTGGGATGGTTCTCTTTTCAGTGAGCGCGACGAGCTAACGGCCACGCTGATCCGCCAGCATTGCTTGCCGCAAGATGTCGTTAATGCGGCTAATATGTCCTTTACCCTTCGATTTGAGCCAGGCGAGAACATCGGCGTCAATACGTAACGAAATTGCGGTTTTCACAGGGCGGTAGTACTTGCCAATAATGGCATTTTCCCACATCTCGGGGGGAAGTACCGACGCGTCCAGATCTTTATCGAGGTTGCGATCTCGCTCATCGTACGCTTTTCGGATTTCGTCAGTAATTTTGATTTTTGATGTGCGCGGCATAGACTTTTTCCTCAAATTTTTCGGCCTTTCTTTCTCAAAAGCCGTAATGTTTATGACGAATACACTCTTGAAGACTTCGAAGCAGAGCGCCGCGCCCTGACAGAAGTGGGATTCTGAACCTTGCGGCTGATTGTTGCGGATACCGGGCCGCTCAATTATATGATCCTGATCAGCTGTGTCGATCTGCTTCCCTCTTTGTTTGAAACGGTGTTACTGCCCGTTGCCGTTATGGAGGTCGCCAGAGACTTTTTAGAAGAATGCGATGATTGCAAAAGCTTTGAGATCCCTAACCCGAGCAGTGCCACGCCGAGCAGGGCCCATGTGCTCGGTTCCGGGACGGGGGTGAGCAGGTAGGCGTGGCCTCCACCATTAGCCACAATTTGGCCGTGGTCGTTAATGGCGGTCGCCTCATATAGTGTGATGTGCAGTGCCGGATCAATCAATTTATTGAGATCATACATTTGGCCATCGGTGTAGAGAAAAGCAACGAGTAGGTTAGGAGAGACTTCAGCAGGAGGAAGCTCGACATATCCCACCACCTGTCCCGCGTTATTAATGCTCTCGCCGAGACTGCGGCGGGCCCCCAACGTGCCTAAATCGGTCATTTGCCCGTTCGCGTAAAGGAAAGCATGATTGTCGTCCGTGGCGGTATAAAAGTAGCCGGTCACCTGTCCCGCATTGTTGATGCCGGTGCCGTAACTACCGCCGTACAAGGTGCCTAAGTCCGTCATCACGCCGTTGCTGTAGAGAAAGGCACGAACAGCGCCGGTGGATGTGGAGGAAGTCCCGGTTACTTGTCCTGCATCGTTGATCCCAGCGCCGTAGCTAAAGCCGCCTCCTAAAGAGCCAATATCGCTCATCTGGCCATTGCTGTAAAGAAAGGCATGCCCACTGCTGTAGCCTGTAATTTGCCCGGCGTTGTTGATGCTGTTGCCGACATTATTAGGGCCTTCTCCTAAGGTGCCCAAGTCCTGCATCTGGCCGTTCGTGTAGAGAAAGGGATGAGTAATGTCATAAGAAATATCAGCGGCGCCTGTAATCTGCCCGGCGTCGTTGATACTGAGGCCGACACTATGGGGTCCTCCCAAGGTGCCTAGGTTAATTACTTGGCCGTCGTTATAGAGAGCAGCATGTGGACCACCATAGTCTGGTGTCTCCAAGCTGCCCACGACTTGCCCCGCGTTATTGATACCGTAGCCTCCTAAGTTGCCCAGGTCCGTGACGTTATACAGAATATCGGCTGGCAGTTGTGCTGCTCCGAGCAGCAGTCCCGTTATCAAGCACCAGAGTGTTCGCATATTCGTAGTTATCCTCCCCAACTTACTGAAGGCTACTGTAGCGCAGATCTTACTGGTTGTTGAGCGCTGCTTCAATGGCTTGCGCGGCTAGGGGCGACATCACGGCGTATCCGGCGGCGTTCGGGTGCAGGCCGTCGAAGGTCAAGTCTTTTTTGAGCATGTTACGGTCGTCCACCATCGCGGAGTAGTAGTCGAGATAGATGAGGTGATTTTGCGTGCAGTATTCTTTGATCCAGGCGTTCAGAGTGACAATTTTTTCGGGCGGGCGGCGGCCCGTTTGCGGTTTGATGTAATCGCAAACCGGCATGACGGCAGAGAGCACAACTTTGATGTTATTGGCGATTGCCAGTTGCGCCATGGATTGAAGGTTGCCTTCGATCTCTTCCACTGTTTCCGGACCTGTGTTTCCGGCGATGTCGTTAGTCCCCGCCAGAATGACAACCACTTTTGGTTGTAAGGCAATCACATCGGGCCGGAAGCGAATTAGCATTTGCGGCGTGGTCTGGCCGCTGATGCCGCGATTGATGTACGGCTTGCCGGGGAAAAATGTGCCCCGTTCCCGTCCCCAGAAGTCCGTAATGGAGTCACCCATGAACACAACGCGACCCTGCCCGGCGTCCGGGATGGATAGCTGAGAGTTGTCGTTCCGGTAACGACTAAGATTGGCCCAGTCCTGCAAAGTTTTTTCGTCCTTTGCCAACTGCGCCTGCAGCTTCGATGAATCCGTGACAGTCTGCCCATCCGTCCGGGGAGCAGACAGCAAGAGTGCAGGCACGGTTGCCGCCAACAAATATAGGGAATTCATATTTCTCCGTGGTCGCTCCGGCGTTTGGGATCGATGTTCAAGCGCTTGATCTTCTGATTGAGCGTTGACAAAGGGATGCGAAGCATTTCAGCCGCTTCGGTTTGGCTGAAGTTTGCCGCCTTCAAGGCGTCGATGATTTTTCGACGCTCGAAATCGGCAACAATCTCGAAAAGCGACGCATCCGGCGGAAGCATTCCGTTATTATCACGCGCAATCTTCATGCCGCTGGCCTGCTGAAGTTGATCCGGGAGGACATGCGCGGGCACAGAGGCCGAAGTGGTCAACACAACGGCCCGCTCCACGGCGTTCTCCAACTCGCGTATGTTGCCGGGCCAGTTGTGTTCCATGAGGATCTGCATTGCATCGGGTTCGAAGCTCAGCACGGAGCGTCCATCGCTGTTCAGGAACTTCCCATTCTCCCGGCAAAAACGCGTGAAGAAATGGTCGATCAGCAACGGTATATCTTCCTTGCGCTCGCGCAGAGGCGGCAGATTCAGATTAATCACATTAAGCCGATAATACAAATCTTCCCGGAACTTGCCCTCTTCCACCAGCTTTCGTAGGTCGGCATTCGTCGCGGCGATGATTCGCACGTCCACGCGCACGGTTTCATTGGAGCCGAGCGGCATGAACTCGCGATCCTGCAGAACGCGCAGCAGCTTAACTTGAATTTCCGGGCCGACCGTGCCGATCTCGTCAAAGAAAATCGTTCCGCGATTGGCTGTTTCGAAGTAGCCTTTGTGATTGGTGTTCGCGCTGGTAAAGGAGCCTTTCACATGGCCGAACAAAAGCGATTCCAGCAGCTCGGTCGGCAGGGAGCCGCTATTCACCGGCACAAAGACCTGATCCGCGCGCGTGGAGTGGGCGTGCAGAGCCTTGGCGATCAGTTCCTTGCCCGTGCCGGTTTCGCCCGTAATGAGAATCGTGGCGCGGCTGGGGGCGACTTGCGCGACCTGGTCGAGCAGCCGCAGCATGCGTTCACTCTTGCCGACAATGTTCGGGAAGGCATAACGCTGTTTCAGCGCTCGCTTGAGCTGGGTATTTTCCCGCTCCAGCTTGCCTTTTGAGATCATGCGGTCGATCTCGATCAGCAGCTTCTCATTGTCCCAGGGTTTCGCAAAGTAATCGTTCGCTCCGGATTTCAGAGCGCGCACCGCCACTTCCACTGAACCGTAAGCTGTTAACAGAAAAATCGGCGTCTCGGTGTCCTTCTGGCGCACATCGGCCAGCACGTCAAGGCCGGAACGGTCCGGCATCATCAGATCGAGCAGGACCAGATCGTAATTGCCCGATTCGAACTTCTGCAGACCGACCGTGGCGTTTTCCGCCATCTCCACTTGGTAGTTCTCGCCCGTTAGCAGAAGCTCCAGGCTTTCGCGGATGTCGTCTTCGTCGTCAATGACAAGAATACGGCGTTGGGCCGGAGGACCCAGGCGGTCAGCCGGTAAAACAGAACTCGTGAAACTCACTACAGCCGTTTTACCAGACACGCTCACGCGGACAGCGCTTCACGCCTGCCTTCCGCCGGACGCAGGGGCCGCACCGCAGCGATGGGGAACTCCAGCCGGAAGCGCGTGCCGATTCCCGGCGTGCTGTCCACCACTTTGATAATGCCGTTGTGTTCGTGTACGATGCCGTATGTAATGGAGAGACCGAGCCCCGTTCCTTTCTTCGGCCCTTTGGTGGTGAAAAAAGGATCGTAGATGCGGGACAGCAATTCAGATGGTATACCCTGCCCGGTGTCAGCAACTTCCACATGCACGAAACTGTCCTCCGCCCAGGTTCGGACATCCAACGCTCCGCCGCCCGTCATGGCGTCCCGCGCGTTGATAAACAAGTTGAGGAAGACCTGCTGCAACTTGCCGGAATTACCCCGGATCGCGGGCAGGCTTTCAGCAAGAACGAGCTTTGTCGCTACCCCCGCTTTTTGGAACTGGTGTTCGACCAGGTTAGCGGTTTCGCGGATCACGCGGTTTAAGTCAAGCTCAACAAATTCTGTCGGGGAGGTGCGCGAAAAATTCAGAAGCGAATTAACAATTTCACTCGCCCGGAAAGTCTGCTTCGCTATCTTTTCGAGCAGCCTCGCTTTTCCATCATCGCCGGCAACTTGTTTTGTGAGCATCTGCGCATAGGTGGAGATCACCGCCAGAGGAGTATTTACCTCATGCGCTACCCCGGCGGCCAGCAGGCCGATGGAACTCAGTTTATCGGCTTGCATTAATCGTCTCTCCAGATCATCCCGGTCCGTCACATCGTCGAAAATGATCAACCGGCCAATTTGGTTTGCGTTCCTGGCGACCAGCGGCGCGATAGCGATATTCACAATCGACTCGCGGGCAGGGCGCTCGCTCTTGGCCAGTTCCAGCCCGCCGTAACCATTGCGCGGAGACTCCGTTTTCTCTCCCGAAAAGTTTCCATGCGGACGCAGGGAGACTTTATAAAAATTCTGCACGCCCTCCCGTCCGCGAGCCTCTTCAAATTTCTGCGCCAGCTCGGGTGAAAACAATTCGTTCAGCGGTTTACCTAATGCTTGCAGGCGCGTAATGCCCGTCAGGTTTTCAATCTGATTATTCCAGCTCTCCACCTGTTCATTCAAATCCACCGCGAGAACGCCGACGTTGATCGACTCCACAATATTCTCGCTGAACTCTTTCAAACGCTCGTACTCATCCGCTTTCTGTTGCAGCGAGCTGTATAACCGTGAGTTCTCAATCGCTATGGCAACATAGTTCGATAAAGTCACCATCAGATCGAGATCGTCACGCGACAGAAAGTCGCCTTCCGTTGTGCGGCTCACCCCGAAAAAGGCAAGAGTTTTGCCGCGAGAGCGGCAAGCTACGTAGTAGGTAAAATCCAACTCGGCAATGGTGTCCCGCACCGTCCGCGGCCACTGCCTGGAGACGATATCGTGCAGGTGCTTGGGACGCTCGAAGAAGAGATAAGTCTCTTCGGGCGCGTGCTGAAGAAAGGTCAGGTCCAGGGTGGGCGCGAGCGATTTTCCGTTTTTTTTCGTGGCCGAATGGAGGAAGAACTGCCCTGCTATTTCGTCGCGCAGGAAGAAGCCGATCCTTTGAATCGACAGCGTTCTTTTCAAACGGTCCGATACTTTCGCGAGCATCGCATCCTGGTTAGTTTCGGA
>CAXUBB010000043.1:12340-18564 GCA_964249105.1 uncultured Bryobacteraceae bacterium
TCATAGCGGTCGCGATAGAAGATCCAGCGGTCCAACTGTTCCTGCACCCATTGGCGGATGGGCTGGAAGATGAAAGTAGCGAAGGCAAGGAGAACCACAAAGGCTGGAGGCGGAACCGTTTGGGTGTTGAACACCACGAACATGACGCCGTAAAAGGCCCCGATGACGGCCAGGGTCGCCAAGGTGTAAACGTATCCCTGCTGGAAAATGATATCCACGTCCATCAAGCGGTAGCGGGTGATCGCGTAAGCCCAGGTCAGCGGAATCAGGCCCATGGACAACACGCTCAGGTTCATCACATGGGACGGCGCCGCGCCGAAGACATAGGGCAGCGCGTAGAACAAAGCAAAGGGCAATAAGCCGACGAGCGCGCCATTGCGCAGATACTTGAGCTGCCGCCGGACAATCGGATCTTCCGAGCGCGAATAGTCATAGCTGAGCACCAGCGCGCCGCCGAAATATAGCAGCAGCGCGTAAGCTACCGAAAGGCGGTCCAGCAGCCAGCGAAGCTCCAGCAGCGGCGTGACGAATTTCAAGGTGCCTTCGGCGAGAAGCGCGAAGAGCAGCAGGATCAGAGCAGAAGGCAGGTAGAGCAGCCAATTCGTCCGGCGGGTGCGCGGCAGCAGTTCCGGGGCGCTGGGAAAAGTCAGGCAGAAATGCAGGAAGCAGGCGGGAGCAAAAAGGTTGGCGATCAGGTTTCCCCAATATATGGCCTCGTCAAAGGTATTGAGGTAGCCCGAATAATGGAAGGTGGAGGCAGCGAACGAAAGCAGACAGAGAATATAGAAATGCAGGGATTTGGCGGCGCTGGTGCGGCGGAAGTAGACAAACAGGCCGATGAGCAGATAGGCCGCTCCGACTCCATACTGATAGTAAACCGCTGAGTCGCGGGGCGCTTCCTGAATCAGGATGCTGTTTTTAGTAAATTCGATGTCATCGCGGCGCAGGGTGTACTGAGTGGGCAGCAGCAGCGGAACATGCCAGAGCGCACGCGGCACATCCAATTCGGAATGAATCTCGTACGGCCCAATTCTCAGGAGTTGGTCGCCCACATGGATATGGGCGTTATCGCCCGCGCTGCCGGACATAATATGGGTCGCAACGACCTGTGTTTGGCCGTTTTTTCCCGTTCGATCAACCCAGGTCACGCCGTCATCTTTGAGCCGGAAGTTCCGCAGGTGCTGAAAACTCAGTACGGCGCAGAGGAAGGCTGCCACCGTTCCGATCAGCAGAAGAGTGCCCGCGAATTGATTTCTTGGTTCGCTCACGAATTACCTGGGTTCCCAATATCCTACAGCACAGTGTCAGATTACCGAAAACAGGCAAAGCACGTTAGGAGCCATACTGTTGCGCTTGGTATCTTATTGAAAACCCTAGGTTCCTGCCTCCCGTTTTCAGTATTTTTATTCCTCACCTCTGCATTTCTGGAACTTATTTATTAATTGCGGTATCAAATGCGGAAACCTGTGTATTTTGAAACGCAATCGATACGGCATTCGTCACGGGCGTTGACGTTGTAAGTAAACCCACTTAGACTAGATGTTGTACCCCGCAGCCCACAGAGGTGATTGTTTCTTTATGAAGTACTTCCCGGCCTTCCGCCTGCGTTTCCTGGTTGGCATCCCGGCGGCTCTTGTTCTGGCAACAGCCGTTTCCGCGCAAACGAGTTCAAATTCCGATAACCATGCGAATGAAACGGTCTCGAAGCCGTTGACAAAAAAGCAGCTGGCGCGCAAGCAGAAAGCGCTGGAGAAAGAATTGGCTGGTCCCTGGAAGAAGTGGATGAACGAGGATGTCGTCTACATCATCACGGACGAGGAAAAGACCGCGTTCAAACGGCTTCGGACGGACGAAGAGCGCCAGTCTTTCGTGGAGAGCTTCTGGCAGCGGCGCGACCCCACACCCGATACCGAGGAAAACGAATACAAGGAAGAGCATTACCGCCGGATCGCGTATGCCAACGATCACTACCCGTCCGGTATTCCCGGCTGGAAAACCGATCGCGGCATGATCTATATTAAGTACGGTCCGCCGGATGAGATTGATTCGCATCCCTCCGGCGGCAGTTACGAACGGCCCTACGAAGAAGGCGGCGGCGAAACATCCACCTATCCGTTTGAGGACTGGCGTTATCGCTATCTCGACGGCATCGGCACAAACGTCAACATTGAGTTTGTCGACACCACCATGAGCGGCGAGTACCACATGACCATGGACCCGTCGGAAAAGGACGCTCTGCTGTATGTGCCGGGCGCCGGCCTGACCATGTCGGAACAGATGGGCCTAGCGGATAAAACGCAGCGCTTCACCCGCTCGGACGGAACGCACCTGGGAACAGGCACTCAGCCGCTGCCGGAAAGCATGAATGAGTTTACCCGTCTGGAGCAGTTCGCCAAACTGCAAAAAGCTCCCGCGATCAAGTTTAAGGATCTGGAAGCGGTGGTCAGCTCTTCCATTCGCTACAACACATTGCCGATGCAGGTGCGCGCCGACTACATTCGCGTCACCGATTCCACTGTGCTAACCAATCTGACGCTGCTTTTCAAGAATAACGACCTGAACTATTCAACCAAGGAAAAGGTTTCGAAGGCGACCATCAACCTGTATGGCCGCGTTACTTCCTTGACCCGGCGTCCGGTGAACTGGTTCGAAGATACGGTCACTTCGGAGATCCCGTCCGAAATGCTGCAACAGGCAATGAGCGGCGCGCAGGTTTATTCCAAAACGATTCCCTTGGCCCCAGGCACATACCGCTTGAATATCGTGGCAAAGGATGTCGTGGGCAACACGATGAACAACTTCGAAATGGCCATTAATGTTCCTCATTATGATGAAGAACAGCTCGGGTCAAGCAGCGTGATTCTGGCGGATCAACTGGAGCGCGTGCCGACCAAGAGCATTGGCGGCGGTCCATTTGTGATCCGCAGTTCCAAGGTAAGGCCACGCGTCGGTGAGAACTTTAAGCAGGGCGAAACGATGGGCATCTACACCGAGTTCTATAACTTCGGCATGGATGACAAAACGAAAAAGCCGGAAGGTTCCATTACTTACGACGTTGTGAATGCCAGCAACCAGACGGTACTGAGCCAAACAGAGGATTTGAGCACCATTCCAAATGCCTCCGCCTTCCTCGTGACCGTGGAAAAGAAACTTCCCTTAAAAGACTTAGCGCCGGGCAAATATACCTTAAAGCTGAAGGTGATGGATAAGCTGAAAAACCAGAGTCTCACTCCTTCGGCGCAGTTTACGGTAACATCGTAGAAGTCTCGATTGAATGGTCGAGAACGCGAAAGGGCATGTTGAAAGCGAGTTTCGCGGGTAACAATCTACTTAGTGGAATCACACTGGCCTCGGCCCTGCTGGTTTGCGCGGGCCGGGGCTTCAGCGCAGATCTGTCTCTTCCTGTAGCGGGAAATTTGCTTGGCTCGGTGGCCGATTCCGCCGGCGTTCCCCAGATGGGCGCCACCGTTCAACTCTTTAATAAATATCAGCACCTGATTGCCAAAACCAGGAGTGATGCCGAAGGCCACTTTGCTTTTTTATCGGTGCCCGTCGATCTGTATTCCGTGCATGCCTCCCTGTCCAACTTTCTCCCGGTTTCACGCGAAAGGATCGCGGTCAAAGCCGGTTTGGACAGCGTTCTCCAGATCCACTTGGCGACGCTTTTCAGCAGCGTGGAAGTCAGTTATGTGCTTCCCACGGCAGCAATGTCGGACGATTGGAAATGGGTCCTGCGCTCCTCATCCGTCACCCGTCCCATTAACCGGTATCTCCCGGCGGAACTGTCAGGACAGAACCCCAACGGCGCGCTTCGTCCGCGTATTTTCTCTGAAACTCATGCGCTTTTGTCGGTATCAGGCGGCGATGGCGGACTGGCCGACGCTGATTCGCCTTCCGGCGATGTGGGTACGGGTTTTGCGCTGTCCACTAATTTTCTCGGCAAGAATCAGCTTCAGGTGAGCGGTAGTCTGGGTCAAAACGCGGCCACGGCAGGGCCGCCCGCGATCGCATTTGGCGTAGTCTATAGCCGCAATGATGATAGTCTTCTCGGACACCCGCCGGAAGTGACTTTAACCCTGGCCCAAGTCGGCGGCGTCGGAGCCCCAATGCCGACCGCGCAGAACGCTGCGGTCAACTCCGCCACGCTGCGGGCCATGTCGCTGAGCGTGTATGAAGTAGCCGACCCGCTCGACGCGGTTCATCTGGAATACGGAGTGACGGGCGATTCAGTTGATTACATTCAGCACAAAAGCCGCATCAGTCCTTTTGCCCGGTTAACGGTCGATACCGGCAAAGCCGGGCAATGGATCGCCGCTTATAGCGACGGCGGACGGCCTGATGAGTTGGCGAAGCACAGGCGCACGGCGGAAGCGGAGAAGGTTGACGCCTCGGATAGCGACCTCGCGACGGCGGTTAATACGCTGGCAAGATTGCCGCAGATTTCCAGCCGAAACGGACGGTTGGAATTGCAGCGGACGCAAAATCTGGAACTCGGCTATAACAAAGTCTCCGGCACGTTCACTTATGCCGTAAGCGCCTTTTATGAAGATGTGACGAACGGGCGAATCAACGTGGCCGGAGATACTTCGGCGCTGGATACGCAAGATCTTCTGTCCGATAATCTTTCGAAAACTTCGACTTACAACATCGGCGGCTACCGGCGGACCGGCTATCTCGCTTCGGTCAATCAAAAATGGAGCGAACACCTCCATTCCACTCTGGCCTACGGTCGTTTGGGAGGTTTCACGGCGGACGCCGCGAGTTTTGCCGCCAAAGTAAGCGATACAGGCTTTCTGACCGGCAAGAATCGCAATGTAGCGGCAGTCAATATCAAGGCGACGATTCCCGCCCTGGGAACGCAGATTACCACGGATTACGGATGGGCTGATAGCGGCACAATTGTTCCCCGCCATGTATTTGCCACGCAGGACACCTATATGGCCCCTGGTTTTAATATCTATGTTCGCCAGCCGGTGCCTTCGTTTTTCGGTATTCCCGGCAGATTTGAGATCACGGCTGATCTCCGCAATCTGCTGGCGCAAGGATATCTTCCGTTTGATACCGGCGGCGGTCGCTATTTGCTCATGATGCAATCTCCGCGCGCGCTTCGAGGCGGAGTGAACTTTATTTTCTAAGCGGAAGTTCATGCTCCGGTTTACGCCCCTGGTTTTTGTCCTGGCGGTCTTTGGATCTCCAGCCGGTCAACCGTTCCGCGATCTTCACGGCAAGCTGGTCGATCCCTTTTCCTCCACCGCCCGCGCTCGCGTTTTTCTGTTCGTGCGGACCGATTGCCCGATTACGAACCGCTACGCTCCCGAACTGCAAAGAATTGCCGCTAGATTCAGGTACACTCCGACCGATTTCTGGCTGGTGTACCCGGACGCCACGGAAAAGACGCAGTCGGTCGAGAACCACCTCCGGCAGTACCAATTTCCCGGTACGGCCCTTTTCGATCCCAAGCATCAATTGGTGAACCGCGCGCACGCGACCGTTGCGCCCGAAGCGGCGGTATTTGACCAGGCAGGCAGGCTTACTTACCACGGGCGAATTGATGATCTCTATGTGGACATCGGCAAGTCCCGGCCCGGCGGACCACAAAAGCACGATCTGGAAGAAGCTATTATCAGCACTCTGAACGGCAGGCCGGTGGTGCCCTCGGAAACGCGGGCAGTTGGGTGCTCTCTGGCGGATATCGAGTAGTGTGATCAGCCTGCTTCTGTTCGCTGCTGTTGTGACGCCCACGTTTGCGCGGGATGTCGCGCCGATTGTTTACAGCAATTGCGCTCCCTGCCATCATGAAGGCGGGTCCGTTCCCTCTGTTGACTTACTCCGACGTAAAAAAGCATGCTCGCCAGATGGCGGCGGTGACGAAAAACCGCTATATGCCGCCCTGGTTGCCGCAAGGAGATCCCGGCGTCTTTCAGGACGAACATCGGTTAACGGACGCGCAGATTCGCACGATTGCCGACTGAGTGGAGGCAGGCGCGCCGGAAGGACCACCGGGAGAAGCGCCGACTCCGCCAACCTACGCTGGCAATTGGCAGCTTGGCGCTCCTGATCTAGTGTTAAAGGCAGCCCAGTCGTTTACGCTTCGCGCTTCCGGTCCCGATGTTTTCTGGAATTTCATTTTCCGGCCTGATCTCAAGGAGCGGCGATATGTCCGCGCCGCTGAGATCCGTCCGGGTAACAACCGTTTGGTTCACCACGCTAATCTGGTGATCGAC
>CAXUBB010000044.1:0-18129 GCA_964249105.1 uncultured Bryobacteraceae bacterium
ATGCTTTCACGGCTCGGCTTACAACGATAACGCATTTGGAGGCGAGTTGCCAAAGTCGGCGCTGATTACAGGAATTACGGGGCAGGATGGGTCCTATTTAAGTGAACTTCTGCTCTCAAAGGGTTACACGGTGCATGGAATCGTGCGAAGGAGTTCGAGCTTTAATACGGCTCGCATCAATCACATCTATGAAGATCCCCATGAAGCGGGCCGGAGATTGATCCTGCATTACGCGGATCTTTCCGACTCCACAGGGCTGCGGCGCGTTGTCGAAGCGGCTTTGCCCGATGAAATTTATAACTTGGGCGCGCAATCGCACGTGAAAGTATCGTTTGAAAATCCCGAGTATACGGCGGATGCCGACGCGATGGGAACGTTGCGCTTGCTGGATTGCATGCGGGATCACGTGCATCATACGGGGCGTCAGGTCCGCTTTTACCAGGCTGGTTCTTCCGAGATGTTCGGCGCAGCCAAGCCGCCGCAAAGCGAGGCAACGCCCTTCTATCCCCGAAGTCCTTATGCGGTGTCCAAGGTCGCGGCCCACTGGTACGGCATCAACTACCGGGAAGCTTATGGACTGTTTATTACGAACGGCATTTTGTTCAATCACGAATCTCCGCGCCGTGGTGAAACCTTTGTCACCCGTAAGATCACGCGAGCTGCCAGTCGCATCAAAATGGGATTACAGAAAAAGCTCTTTTTAGGTAATCTGGACGCGCGGCGTGATTGGGGTTTTGCGGGCGACTATGTAGAAGCGATGTGGCGCATGCTCCAGCACCAGGAATCGGGAGATTTCGTGATCGCTACGGGCGAGGCATTCTCCGTCAGGGAGTTCTTGGAAGAAACTTTCTCCCATCTGAACCTCGATTGGGAGAAATATGTGGAGATCGATCCTGCTTATTTCCGGCCGACTGAAGTGGATTACCTTTTAGGCGACTCGACGAAAGCGCGCTCCGCTTTGCATTGGGAGCCAAAAACAAATTTCAAGCAATTGGTGCGGATGATGGTGGATTCGGATCTCCGGTTAGCAGAGGATGAACGCCTCATTCACGAAAATAAGTTTGTGACGGCGGATCTGACGAGAGCTTGATATGAACCGAAAAAGCCGGATTTTTGTGGCTGGGCATCGCGGCTTGGTAGGCTCTGCCATTGTGCGCTCTCTCCGCCGGGAGGGATTTGAAAATCTGATTCTCCGCTCACGCGAAGAAACAGACCTGACGTCGCGCGAAGCGGTAGAAAAGTTATTTGCCGAGCAGCAGCCCGAGTTTGTGTTTCTGGCCGCCGCCAAGGTGGGTGGGATTTTGGCAAATTCAACCTATCCCGCCGATTTCATTCGTGACAACTTGGCGATTCAACTCAATGTGATTGATGCCGCCTGGCGGTACGGCGTAAAGAAGCTTGAGTTCCTCGGCTCATCCTGCATATATCCAAAACTGGCGCCGCAGCCCATCAAGGAAGAGTATCTTCTGACTGGGCCTTTAGAGCCAACCAATGAGTGGTATGCCGTCGCCAAAATTGCAGGCATTAAACTCTGTCAAGCGTACCGGGCACAGTACGGTTTTAATGCAATCAGTCTGATGCCCACCAATCTGTATGGTCCTGGCGACAACTTCGACCTGCGGAATTCCCATGTGCTTCCGGCGCTCATCCGTAAATTTCACGAGGCTAAAGCGGAATCGCAATCGGAAGCGACGATTTGGGGAACGGGAAAGCCGCGACGCGAGTTTTTGCATGCCGATGATTTAGCTTCAGCAGCGGTATTTCTCATGCAGCACTATGATGAAGGAGACATTATCAACGTCGGCGCCGGCGAAGATATTACAATTGCCGACCTTGCCCGGCTTGTTGCGGATGCAGTTGGTTTTAAGGGCGTTTTAACATTCGACACGGCGAAGCCGGACGGCACGCCGCGAAAATTGCTGGATGTGACTCGGCTCCATGCGCTAGGATGGCGGCATAAGATCACTTTGGCGGATGGTATCCGATCCACCTATGATTGGTATCTGCAACACGCTGGATCAGCTCACCCCGTTAACGCCTTTTAGCGCATGTGCGTGCGATCAACGGCAATGATACGGACTCAGGTTCAAAACTGATGCTGGCGCTCTAGTACTGAAAAATTTAGTGTCGATTAAACCTAGTACTAAGGTATCGAAAACACCAGGAGAATGATTAGATTCGTGATTGTCTAATGAGTACACGTAAGTTACCCTGAAAAGACACTAGATGTTCCGTTGGGCTTATCGGGTTGGGTTTAAGCCTTAGATAAATTGGTGGTGGAAATCGGACTTGGATTTCCGTCCGCCTCTTCTTCGTCGGAAGAAAGGTAAGTGTGTACGGGTGATAACGAGGGGGGAAGCCGAGGGCTCTCTTGATACAAAGAGCCTTTACTTCGAAGCTGCTCGATTGGTTGGTTTGTTCCGGGTGGGAAGATACTTTCAGCGAAATAGAGGGATCTTGCTGATCCTTTGTTATCACGGCATCAGCAAATCAGACGAGCATCTATGGCGACCTGCCTTATATATGCCCAGGAGCCTATTTCGCCAAAGATTGCACACGCTGCACGACTTGGGTTATCAGGTTTTGCCGCTTTCTCTTGCCCTACAACGATTGTATGCCGGTACCCTCAATGAGCCAACAGTCGTACTCACCTTTGACGATGGCTGGCATGACTTCTACCAGGAAGCGTGGCCGGAACTGCGCTCTTTTGGATTCCCTGCTACTGTCTATCAGACAACGTACTACTCGCTCTACCAAAAACCAGTCTTCGACACAGCTTGCTCTTACTTGCTATGGAAGGGCAGAGGACAGACATTAAAGGACGATGAAATTGTCGGAACTGGAGAAACATTCAGGCTTGATACGCCGGCGGCAATTCATTACGCTACAGATATCATTATGGACCGGCAAAATTGTTCAGGAGCAAGCGCCGAGCATAAAGAATACATTCTGGCGAAGCTCGCTGCTCACCTCCATATCGATTGGAACCAGGTGCTCGACTCGCGCCTTCTGCACCTGATGACCATGTCGGAGATAGCGGAGATTTCAAGAAACGGCGTAGATGTCCAGTTGCACACTCACCGGCACCGGCTTCCTGCGGAGAAGGAATTGTTCCTGGAAGAAATCCATAGTAATCAAGCTTTCATTAAACAGGCCACGGGCAAACATGCTGCTCATTTTTGCTATCCGAATGGATGCTACCGTCCTGAGCTGTCGGTTTGGCTGAGAGAGGCCGGAGTTGCGTCCGCTACTACCTGCGAACCTGGATTGGTTGGGAGACAATCCGAACGGCTGCTGCTGCCGCGGGTCGTAGACTCTAGCACAGTTTCACAGGCTCGTTTCGAATCGTGGCTTGCCGGAGTTGGTTTGTTGGCTCCTACTTATAAACGAAAACTGCTGTCCCTGGCTAGGCGGCGCGGCGCTGTAAACGAAGAGGCGGAATCCAGCGATGCGCAGGCGCAAGCACAGGAACCGGACAAGACCGCTGTGGCCCGTGCGGGTGGAAACTGACGCAATTGCGGAGCAAGCTGATAATTAAAGCTGCGAGTAACGCGAATCCAGGAGATCCAATTCGCGTTCCAAAGCGTGGAGCATGTTGTCGCCAATCTCTTTCCGGTTACGAAGCTGAATAGCTGTTTCCCGTTCGACTTTGCGCAATTCCTTGCTGACAGAACGGTAGTGCGCTTGGTGTTCAAAGTGAGGATTATCGGTATTCTCCCTCTCTTGAGCGAGCGCCGCCAAACGATTCTGGTAATGATGCGCGATGTCGTCGTACACATCCGCATAGTTTGGCGCATCGCTGTTGCGCAGGCTTTGAAGCCGTTCGAGGGCTGCTTGCATCATCTTGCGCCGCGCTCCTTTTTCTTCTCCGTCTTCTTCCTGAACGGAAAGGCCGAGCGCCCGGATGAGGGGAGGTAAGGTCAAGCCTTGCGCTACCAGCGTCGTGAAAATCACGCAAAATGTAAGAAAGATGATCATATTCCGTTGCGGAAAAGGTTGCCCGTTCGCCATCTTTTCGGGCAGGGAAATAGCGGCAGCCAGCGCGACCACGCCGCGCATACCCGTCCAGCCCACCATGAAGATACTCCGAACGGGAGGGAAGGGTTCCGGCTGTTTCAAGAGATAGCGACGTATGACAAAAGAGGCGTATGCGCCTGGGAAGATCCAAATGAGTCGGAGAGCAATCACGGCGACGACAAACTGGGCCGCGTTGATAAACAATTGATTGAGCGACACCGTGCGGATTTGGCTAAGAATGTAAGGCAGTTGTAATCCAATCAGCAGAAAAACAATGCCGTTCAGAATGAAAGTAAAGGTATCCCAGAACCCATTTGCCGCAATTCTGACGTTTGAGGAAAAAAAGTAAGAGCTTTTATTTCCTAAATAAAAACCCGCCGCCACAGCCGCCAGAACGCCCGAGCAGCGAATCGCTTCAGCCGCGAGATAAGCGGCGTATGGGATCACCAGACTGAAGGTGACTTCGACCGGCGCGTCTTCTAAGTGCCTCTCGATCAAGCCAACCAGTTTGCCGACGATCAGGCCAACCGCGCTCCCGCCGACAATCAGCCAGAGTAGGCGTCCGATCGCTTCACCGGCGCTCGGCGTGTGATTGCTGACAACGAGAGCGGTCGCAAACTCCAGGGCAAGTAGACCACTGGCATCGTTAATCAGGCTTTCGCCTTCAAGAATGTCGATGATACGGCGAGGCAGGCCCACGCGCTCGGCAATGGAGGTAGCGGCGATGGCATCCGTTGTGGCGACTACCGCTCCGAGCACCAGCCCCAAGCGCCAGTCGAATTCCGGCAAAAGCATGTGGGCCATGCCGCCGATGCCCAAAACAGTAAACCCGACCAGGCCGAAGGCGAGAAAAACGATGCTGACAAAGTTATAGCGGAAATCGCGCCACGAGGTAGCAAACGCGGCGGAAAAGAGCAGCGGAGGCAAAACAATGAGAAAAACGAATTCAGGGTTGAGAGACACGCGAGGGATGCCTGGAATAAAACTGAGAAGCAGCCCCGCTATCACTAGAACAATCGGATACGGGAGCGCTAGACGTTTTGCCAGCGCGCCAAATCCAACAACACAAATGAGAAGAAGGAAAATCAGCTCTGTTTGGCTTGCAAGGTTCAATGTTGTGACCCCAACGGGAAATGTGCGCTTCCGGCCATCTTACTGAATCACTTTGAAGATCTTGATTTGCTCTGCGTGTTAAAGATGCCTTACTCAGCAAACGCTAAAATGATTATTTAAGCTTGTTTTCAGCCGCGTTGCTTAATCTCAGGTTTGTCCAGCCGCTCCTAAATCATGTCTGTTTTCGTTTCGCCCAGGATTTTATAAATGTGGATTGTTCATCTCGCGTTACGCCGTCCGTATACCTTTGTGGTGTTTTCCGTACTGGTGTTGATATTCGGCGCTCTGGCGTCGATTGTCACGCCTAAGGACATCTTTCCCGCCATCAATATTCCCGTTGTGAGCGTGGTCTGGACCTATAACGGTCTTACGCCGGATGACATGGAAAAACGCGTTGTGACGGTGTGCGAACGGGCCATGACCACCACTGTCAATGACATCGAACACTTGGAGTCGGAGTCGTACACCGGCGTTTCCGTAATCAGGGTCTATTTCCAACCGAACGCCAAGGTGGAGTTGGCGCTTTCGCAAATCACCGCCATTGTGCAAACGATCTTGCGTGTGCTGCCGCCGGGCATTTTCCCGCCGAATATTTTGAAATATGACGCTTCAAGCGTTCCCATCCTGCAGCTTGGGCTTTCCGGCAAGGGTTTAACCGAACAGGACCTATACGATCTTGGGCTGAATTTCATTCGTACTCGTCTCGCCACGGTCCAGGGCGCGTCTGTTCCTCTGCCCTGGGGCGGCAAATCACGCCAGATCATGGTCGATCTCGACCCGAACGCCTTGTATGCGAAACACCTTTCCGGAATTGATGTTTCTAACGCTCTCAATGGGCAAAATTTGATTTTGCCCGCCGGTACGGCCCGCATTGGAGAAACCGAATATCTGGTCACGACCAACAGCGCCCCGACCTCGATTGCTGAGATGAACAATTTGCCGATCCGCGCCTCCAACGGCGCTTTGGTTTACATGAAAGATATCGGCCAGATCCGCAACGGATTCGCTGTTCAAACCAATGTGGTCCGTGAGAACGGCACCCGGTCGGCGCTGTTAACGGTTCTCAAAAACGGCAAGGCTTCAACGCTCAATATTGTGAATGCCGTTAAGGAAGCGCTGCCGCGAGTGAAAGCCGGTCTGCCGCCCGCGCTTCAGATTACGCCGTTATTTGACCAATCTATTTTTGTCCGCGCTTCCATCAATGAGGTTTTGCGCGAAGCCGGTATTGCCGCCCTCCTGACCGCATTGATGATTCTGCTTTTTCTTGGCAGTTGGCGCAGTACCCTCATTGTTTGCATCTCCATTCCGTTGTCGATTCTGACATCAATCTGCATTCTGGCCGCCCTGGGCGAGACGATTAACGTAATGACCCTCGGCGGCCTGGCATTGGCTGTCGGTATTCTGGTTGATGATGCGACTGTCGAAATTGAAAACACCCATCGCAATCTGGAAGCGCCCGATAAATCGCTCGTGCACGCTATTCTGGACAGCGCCAGTCAGGTAGCCGCGCCCGCGCTGGTTTCCACGCTCTCCATTTGCATCGTGTTCCTGCCGGTGGTGCTGCTGACCGGCGCGGCCAAATATCTGTTTACGCCGCTGGCCATGGCCGTTGCGTTTGCCATGCTGGCCTCTTATTTTTTGTCTCGCACGCTTGTGCCCACCATGATGCATTATCTGCTGCCCGCGGAGGTGCCTCTTTATCAACACAAGGAAGGTCAGGAAGAGCCGAAGGAGGCGAAAAACTGGATCTGGCGCATTCATCAGCGGTTCGAGCATCAGTTCGAAAAGGGGCGCGAACGCTATAAAGGCGCGCTGGAGTGGAGCTTGCACCATCGCGCCATTGTGCTGGTGATCTTCGGCATCTTTGTCGCAGGCTCGTCGCTGCTGACGTTAGCGATTGGCCGCGATTTCTTCCCCTATGTCGATTCAGGCCAGATGAGGCTGCACGTGCTCCCGCCGGAAGGCACGCGCATCGAGCAATCAGAGATGATTTTTGCCGCTATTGAAGCTGAAATCCGCAGTATCATTTCAGAAAACCGGATTGATATGATTCTCGACAACATCGGGCTGCCTAACGGCGGCATCAAT
Source organism: uncultured Bryobacteraceae bacterium (assembly GCA_964249105.1). GTDB lineage: Bacteria > Acidobacteriota > Terriglobia > Bryobacterales > Bryobacteraceae > Bog-105. The sequence goes on from CAXUBB010000044.1 coordinate 7,219, forward strand.
CTGGCTTTTGGAAATAACGCGAGCATCAGTAACTCGGATGGCGATATTCTCATCGCTCTGAAACCCGGCAAGCGAGAAACGCTTGAATTGACCCGCTTATTGCGGGCACGGCTGGCGCAAAAGTTCCCGCAGGAAACATTCTTCTTTACTCCCGCCAACATCACCAACCAAATCCTGAATTTCGGCTTGCCCGCGCCGATTGATTTGCAAGTCGTAGGCCGGAACCCGAACGCGAATTATCAAATCGCGCAGCGCTTGATGCGCAAGGTGAGCGCGATTCCGGGAGCTGTCGATGTTCACATTCATCAACAGGTGTCCTATCCGACTGTGCAAGTCAACGTGGACCGGTTGAAGGCGGAACAGATCGGTTTGCAGCAGCGGGACGTCGCCAACAGCATGTTGATCTCGCTTTCCGGAAGCGGACAAACGGCTCCGAACCAATGGCTCAATCCGCAAAATGGAGTGAATTACCAGGTAGTTGTGCAGAGCCCGCTATACCGCATGGATTCGTTCGATGCGCTTAAACGAACCCCGGTCACAACCACGGCCGGAAACAACAGCCAACTGCTGGCGAACCTGGCCACGCTGAAACGCGACGTTTCTACTATTGTTGTCGATCATTACAATGTTCAGCCCACAATCGACATTTACGCCGACGTGGACCGTCGCGACCTGGGCGGAGTTGCTGATGAGATTCATAAAATTGTTAAGTCGGAAAAGAACCTGCCAAGCGGAACGACTATTGATGTGCGCGGTGAAGTGACCACGATGGAACAGTCTTTCTCCCGGCTGCTGCTCGGAATTGGCTTTGCGGTGATTATTGTCTATCTGCTCATGGCCGTGAACTTCCAAAGCTGGATGGACCCTTTTATTATTCTGATGGCGCTTCCCGGCGCGTTCTCCGGTATTCTCTGGATGCTGTACCTGACGCAGACCACGTTCAGCGTGCCATCCCTGATGGGTTCCATCATGACCATCGGCGTTGCTACGGCGAACTCCATTCTGCTGGTCGTTTTCGCCAACGATGAGCGCGGGACGGGAAAGGATCAGTTGGAAGCGGCGCTGTCGGCCGGCTATACTCGTTTGCGGCCGGTTTGCATGACTGCCCTGGCCATGATTATCGGCATGCTGCCGATGGCTTTGGCTTTTGGCGAAGGCGGCGAACAGAATGCGCCCTTGGGTCGCGCCGTCATCGGCGGCCTGTTAGTGGCAACGGTCGGTACGCTGTTTATTGTGCCCATCATTTACTCGCTGCTTCGGAAGACCGCGCCGATTAACTACGATGAGCGGATTGATAAGGAATACAAGGGTGAGATCACTCCCGAAGGCAAGCCGGTTCAGGGGAGCGGAGCGCGTCCGCAGGAAGCATAAAGATGGCAACGATTAACGAGCCTTTGAAAGCAGAAGAGGAAGATCTGAACCAGAACGGTTCCGGTGAAGGTCCGAAAAGGCCCGGCCACTCCGTTCGGTACTGGTTGATATTTGTTGCCGTGCTGGTGATTGCCGCGGCCGCAGTCATTTTTTTCGGATGGCGGCCCCGGCATCAACGCCAGCAGGAGATCAACAAGGAAGCGCAACAGCACCAGGACGAGCGCCCTCGCGTTGAAGTCCAAAAAGTCCGGCGCGCTCCGGCAACTAGCGAGTTAATGGTGCCGGGAACCACGCTCGCTTACACGGAAGCCTACATTTATGCGCGAGCCTCTGGATATGTGAGCAGGCGCTTGGTCGATATTGGGGACCATGTCCGCCAGGGCCAGTTGCTGGCCGTGATTGACGCGCCGGATCTTGACAAACAAGTGGCGCAGGGGCGATCGAACCTGGACCAGAGCCGATCCAATCTCGCGCAGGTGGAGGCTCAACTGCATTTAGCATCGGTGACATGGGACCGCTGGAAGGTGCTGGTAGCAAAAGGCGTGTTCTCACGTCAGGAAGGCGATCAGCAGGAGGCCAACTACCGTGTGGCGGAAGCTAATGTTGGCGCCGCGCAAAACACCGTTCAAGCGAATCAGGAAAACCTAAACCGTTTGCTTGTTTTGCAGGAATACGAGCGCGTTACCGCGCCTTTCAACGGAGTGATTACCGCCCGTAATATCGATGTCGGAGCGCTGATCAATGCGGGCGGCTCGGGCCTAGGATCAAGCACGCCGTCGAATAATCCTGGGCCGACCACCGCTGCTGCGGAAGGAAACAACCAAGGCGCTTCCGGGAATCTTTCTTCTAATGTCAATCCCTCCACGGGGGGAGCGGGCGGCGGCGAGATGTTTGCTGTCGCCAATACGGACCGGCTGCGTGTGCTGGTATCCGTGCCGGAAGCGTATACATCCGTCATTCACATCGGGGAGCGCGCGGCCCTCTTTTTCCAGGAGCGGCCCAATGACAAAATCGAAGGCCGCGTCACGCGAACGTCCGCTTCCATTGATCAGAACACCCGCACTCTACTGGTGGAAGTGCAGGTTGTTAACAATCACAGGCTAGTGCCGGGCATGTATGTTGTGGTTAATTTCATCGACGTCAAAGGAGGAGAGCCGCCGCTCATCATCCCCGGCGCCGCAATCGTAGTGCGTAACGGCAAGAACACTGTTGCCGTGGTGCAAAACCAAACCGTTCATATGCAGCCGATCGTGATTGGACGCGATTATGGCGACCAAACGGAAGTTACCGGCGGTTTGAAAGCAGGCGATGTCATTGCCGCAAATGTAACGGATGACATTCGCGAGGGCGTCGAGGTTGATCCGCAATTCCCACGCAATCAAACGGAGGAAACAGCAGGCGGCCAGAGCGACAAAAATCCCGGATTGCAAGGTCAGTATGGGAATCAAAAGCTGGACAACAGCGCGCAAAAGGCCGGCGGGAGCGGAAAAGGAAAGGGAAACTCTGGTGGAGCGCAGAACGGCAAGGGATCGAATGCCGCGAGTTCCGGGAAACAATGAAGCGTGTATTAGCTGCAATCCTCATCCCCTTTGGACCTATTTCTTTCGGGCAACAACCGCCACCCACGTCGCAGGTTTTACAAAGCGTCCAGCAAAACAAGGCTAATCCAAAGAACGAGAGAGTTGATTATCCATCCATGGATTCCCTCGCTCACTTTGGCGCACGCTACGGAACGCCCAATGCTCCCGCACTGCCGCTTGGACCGGCGGACCGCGCTCGATCTCTGGTGCGTAATGGCGCAATCTACCTTTCGCTCTATGACGCCATCGCCTTGGCTGTTGAAAATAATCTGGATGTCGAAGTAGGCCGTTATGATTTGACCATTGCGGGAACGGAAAGTCTGCGCGCTTCCGGCGGGGGAAACTTGCGAGGCATTGATTTTTCGGTTCAGGAAAGCCCCACCGGAGTCGGCGGACCGGGAAGCCCGCTTCTTAACAGCGCCGCATCCACGGTCACGCCCACCACGCCGACCGTCAATGATCTTACTTCGCTGAATGTGCTCAGTGGAACCCCCACCAACCTTTCCGTGCAAGGTCCAAGCGGTTTTGCCGCCGGACCCACTGTTCCCACATTTCAACCCACGCTGGTTGGCCAGAGCACGTATTTCAATCGGCGGAACAGCACTCTTCTGACCGGCAGCGTAACTGGAAATCCGACGGCATCAGTTCCCTCAAGTAATGCTTTAAACTTCGTCACGGCTAATTACGCCCTGGTGCAAGGCTTCAGTTATGGCACGCAAGTGGAGGTGGATGTCAACAATGCGGCTCAGGCGCTCTATGGCGATCAAAGCAAATTAAATCCTTTCTCGGCTCCCAATACTTCCGTCACGGTGACGCAGTCTCTTCTTAGAGGGCGGGGCCGGGACATTAACCTGCGCTATCTCCGCATCGCCAACATAAACCAGAAAATTTCGCGTTTGCTGTTTTATCAGCAACTCATTAGCACGGTATACGGCGTATCAAGACTGTATTATGATCTGGTCAGCCTCAATGAGAATGCGCAGGTCAAGCGGGAAACGCTGGCGGCGGCGCAAAAGCTATACGAAGACGATAGGGCGCAGGTAGAGCAGGGAACACTTGCTCCGCTGGAACTCACCCGCGCGCAATCGCTTCTCACCTCCAGTCAATTGGACCTGATTCAGGCAGAAGGGCTAGTCCACCAGCAGGAAATAATACTCAAAACGCAATTGGCGCGCCGTGGAACGGCCGATCCAATCATAGGGAGCCTGCACGTGGTTCCAACAGACCCCATCGTTATTCCTCAAAATGACGACTTGCGTCCTATTGACTCCCTGGTTTCCGAAGCTCTATCTTTACGGCCCGACCTGGCGCAAGCGTCTCTGCAAGTGCAAAGCGGCGAAGTGGCGCTGAAAGCCTCAATCAACGCGGCACGCCCCGAAGTTGATCTTATCGGTAACTTTCAAACGCGGGGAAGCACGGAAGTTCCCTTTACTACCTTGGGACAACCGGGTACTGGCCTGATCACCGCGCCTACTGACCTGGGCGTGGCGGGACTGCGTTTGTCGAAGATTTATCAGGCGGGAATTCAGTTGAACCTGCCGCTTAAAAACCGGGTTGCCGAGGCTGACGCCGCGCGCGATTTGGTGCAGGTACGGCAGGCGCAGGCACGAACTCAATTATTGGCGAATCAAGTACGCGAACAAGTAGAGAATTCTGTTATCGCGCTGCAAACGGCACGATCTGCTTTAGAGGCCGCTACGCAAAGTCGTACCTACCAGGAACAACTGGTGAACGCCGAAAGAGACCGGCTTTCTGTGGGAGCTTCCACCAACTTCCTGGTCATTCAGCAACAAAGTTTTTTGGCGCAAGCCCGTGCCACTGAAGTAACGGCGCGTAGCGTATGGATCAAAGCCCGAGTTGCATTAGATCGGGCTATTGGTAATTTGCTGGAGAAGAACGGAGTCACTTACGCGGACTCCGTTCTCGGGCAACTGCCTGTGAATTCTCCCGCAAAGCCGTAGCTTTTATTCAGCCTTTACAACCGGCATGGCAACCAAGTGTTCGGCAAGGAACCATACTTCTGGTTCGTTGGTGCGAATTACGTCGCTAACCAGCAGGTCATTGGTGCCGTCATCACCAGCTTTATCCGCGTCATCGGCAAATTCGTGACATTCTTTCAGAATCAGTTCGTGCGCTTCCAGCAATCGTGAAAGTTGAACGGGCGGTTCTTCCCGGTCAATGGGCGGACGCTCTACTCTGGTTTGCTCCGCTACATCGTGCGGCATTGCAATCGCTATGCCGCCAAGGGCCTGAATACGCTCCGCGATCAGGTCAACCAGCTTTTTCTGTTCCTTATAATGCGCATCCAGGAGCAGGTGCAATTGATAAAAAGTAGGCCCTGACATCTGCCAGTGATGTTTTTTATACATGTCTCGCAGCATGATAGTGTCAGCCAGAACCTGGTTCAAATTACGGACACTCTCTTCACAAGTTTCTTTCGAGAGTCCAGTGGGCAGACTGATAACTGTGCCATATTCCTGGACAATTTTCCCTCTTTGGCCGGTAAGCGGAGTAGAACTAGGAGCGCTGTTAGAGCTGCCGGATTGTGTTGCCAGCTTGTGGGCGTTCGGGTCTGTTTTCGTCTTCGACATAGATGCACCTTATAGATGCAGCCGTGGATGAAGACTGATGCATGTATTGTTTACTGAGTTTTTCGATGCCAGATCAGCTTTTCTTTGTTGCTGCCGCTTGGATTTTTGGTCTCGACCGATTCCGTCGCCGTTTTCCCGTCCTTTGACAAAGACATGCGGATGGTCTCTTTATAAGCGCCGTCCTGGGACTGGCGTTCGCTGACTAATGTGGTGTCCTCCCAGCGCGTGACCGAGTAGCCAGGAACTGGTTTATCGCTGGAATGCCGCTTACCGTCGAGATACCAGGTGAATTCCGCCGTCTGGTTTTCCTGTTCAGCATAGGTCGTCTGCACGGAGCGCATGGCGTCTCCCTGCATCGTGGATTGAATGGTCATCCGGGCCGGTTTAGGCGAACCGCCAAAATCCGATTTTTTAACATCAAGCTCCCAGACGCCGGTAAAGTCCGGTTTTGAGGCCCCAACGGCCACGGCAACGGCAACGGAAAACAAGGATAGGAGCAGTAGACCGGTTAAGCGGAAAATACTCATTACTTAAACTCGAGTATTTCTTTCTCTTTTGCCTTGGCTACTTGATCTAGCTTGGCAATCTGGCCGTCGGTCAATTTCTGGACGGATTCGAGCGCTTGCTTCTCTTCGTCCCCGCTAATCAACTTATCCTTTGCCAGCTTTTTCAGGTGATCGTTCGCATCACGGCGGATGTTACGCAAACCAACCCGGCGTTCTTCCGCGAAATGACTCAGCTTCTTTGCTAAATCGCGTCGGCGCTCTTCGGTCAGAGGCGGAATCGGCACGCGCACAATCTTGCCGTCATTTGACGGGTTCAAACCCAAATCAGCCTGGCGGATCGCTTTCTCAATTTCACGGATGGTGGAAGTATCCCATGGCTGAACGGTAATCAGCGCAGGCTCCGGCACATGCAATTGAGCCACCTGATTGAGCGGAACGGGCGAGCCGTAGTAATCAACCCGAACGCTATCCAACAGGTTGATGGAAGCGCGACCCGTCCGGAATTGCGCCATTTCACTCTGGAGGTCCGCCAACACTTTGTCCATGCGCGACCGTGCGTTGGTTTCCACCTCCTTGACGTTTTTGAATGGGCTGCTACTGGCTGATGCGACCGTCTGATTGTCTTGTTTCATATTCGAACTCGGTAATGACTGGCAAATCGCGAATGGTGGTGCCGATTGGCTCACCCATCGCCATTCGCATTATATTGCCCGCGACTTTGAGGTCAAAAACCATGATAGGCATATGGTTATCGCGGCACATCGCCACGGCGGAGGCATCCATCACTCGTAAAGCTTTCGAAAGAACTTCGGTATAGCTGACTTCCGGGTACTTGATCGCGTCTGGAAACTTCTTCGGGTCCTTATCGTAGACGCCGTCAACGCTCGTCGCCTTGGCAATGATCTCGGCGTGAATTTCCAGACCCCGAAGAGTGGCGGCCGTGTCGGTGGAAAAATACGGATTGGACGTGCCTGCCGCGAAGATGACGGCGCGCCCCTTTTCGAGATGCCGGATGGCCCGCCGCCGGATGTAGGGTTCGGCGACTTGGTGCATCTGAATCGCCGTCATTACCCGCGTCGGAACGCCTTGCCGCTCCAGCGCATCTTGGAACGCCAAAGCGTTAATCACGGTGGCAAGCATTCCCATGTGATCGCCCTGCACGCGGTCCATATGATGCGCGGCGGCGGCAATACCCCGAAAGATATTGCCGCCGCCCAGCACGAGACCAATCTGAACGCCTGCCCGCGCCACTTCCGCTACTTCCTTGGCCAGCTCCGTCACACGATCCGGGTCAAGCCCAAAAGAAAGGGGACCAGCCAACGCTTCCCCGCTGATTTTCAGAAGAATTCTTCGATAGGGCCGCATGCGTTCCCTTTCTAACAGTATGAAGTGTTGGAGCCGGTTTAATTAAGCTGTCACCGGAAGCGGACTCTCCGCCACGTTCGGCGCATCACCCGAGTCGCCGACTTTGAAGCGCACAAAACGCGATACTTGCACAGTATCGCCCAGCTTTTCGCTGGCTGTCCGAATCAAGTCGCCCACGGAAATTGAGTTTTCACGGATAAACGGCTGCTCCAGCAGGCAAACTTCCTCATAGAACTTAGCCATCCGACCCTCCGCGATTTTCTCCGCCATTTTTTCGGGCTTGCCTTCGGCAATGACGCGCTCCCGCTGAATTCTGCGTTCTTTTTCCAGCACCGGGGCGGGAACTTTATCCTTGCTGATGTACTGGCTTGGAATCGCGGCGATCTGCATCGCCACATCGCGCGTCAGTGTTCTAAACTCATCGTTGCCGCCCGTTTCGCTTTTAGTCGTCTGCACTTCGAGCAGAACGCCGATCTGACCGCCTGTATGGATGTAATTGGTAATCGCGCCGCTACCCGATAGCTCGTAGATAACGAACCGCGAAACCGCGATATTTTCACCCAGCTTGGCGATTTTTGTTTTCACCAGTTCGCTCACCGTCGTATTTTGGTCCCGCGTGAACTTTTGCTCGTACAGCGCTTCATGAGCCTTGAAGTTGGCTCGCTCCTCTTCGGTCACTTCCTCGACGCGAAGATACTTCGGTTTCGTCTCCGCGATATGCGCAGCCACATCGGATACCAGAGTTTGAAAGTCCTCTGTGCGCGCCACGAAGTCCGATTCGCAATTAACTTCAACCAGCACGCCTAGCTTTCCGTCGCCATCCATATGAGCGGCAATTAAGCCCTGTTTGGTAGATCGTGTTTCCTTCTTGGTGGCAGCCGCAATGCCGCGTTTACGCAAGATTACTTCGGCTTCTTCCATATCGCCGTTTGCTTCCTGCAGTGCCTTTTTGCACTCCATCATGCCCGCGCCGGTCCGGTCCCGGAGCTGTTTTACCATTTGTGCGCTAATCTCTGCCATAAAATTCCTTGTCCCTATACACACGTGGGGCGACCAACCAGACTCGGTTCGGTCGCCCTCAAATCCCCTGTAGCTGGATGATTAATGTTCGCTAGCCGTTGTGCTAACTGCTTCCTCTACCGTTTCGCTACCGGGGCCTTTACGCGGCGTCGCCTCAGGCTCATTCGTCGTCGCCAAGCTTTCCGACATCAACTGCTCGGCATACTTCGGATCTAAATACTGAGTGTAGTCTTCCGTGGTGGTGTGCTCGCCCGCTTCGTCATCGCTGACGATCTTTTCCGCGGTGAACTCCTGTTCCGTAGCCAGGGCTCGGCCTTCCACCACCGCATCGGCAATTTTTGTGGTGAAGAGCCGGATAGCGCGTAGCGCATCATCATTGCCGGGAATTACGTAATCGACTTCATCAGGATCACAATTGGTGTCCACCACGGCCACCACCGGAATGCCCAACTTGCGCGCTTCTTTGACCGCAATCGCCTCTTTATTTGAGTCGATCACAAACAGCAGATCCGGCAAGCCGTTCATGTCTCTAATACCGGCAAGGTTCTGCTGCAAGTGCTTACGCTCGCGTTCCAGACGCCCGACCTCTTTCTTGGCGCGACCCTCATAAGCGTTGTCGTTCGCCATGGCATCCAGCTCTTTTAATCGTTTGATGGAACGCTGAACCGTTGTAATATTCGTCAGCAAGCCGCCGAGCCAGCGCTGATTAACGTAATACTGTCCGGCGCGGCCCGCCTCTTCCGCAACCGCCTCCTGGGCCTGGCGCTTGGTGCCGACAAACAGCACCGTCTTGCCCTGGGCGGCCATTTCTCCCACATAACGCATTGCGTCTTTGAAGAGCTTCAGCGTCTTCTGCAGATCAACGATGTAAATTCCATTGCGTTCGCCAAAGATGTACTCTTTCATCTTTGGATTCCAGCGCTTGGTCTGGTGCCCGAAGTGAACGCCTGCTTCGAGCAGTTCTTTCATCGAAATCGATGGCAAATCTGCCTCCTAAGGCTTGAAATGGTGAGCAGGAAGTACCGTGTCACACGCGGCCCAAAGCGGAATTTGCGTGCAGGTACTTCCCAGCCCGGTTACGCAATAATCTGTCAGGGGACAAACAATCGCAGGATAGACAACAAAGAACAAAACGGGAAAAAACTAGCGTTTCGAGAACTGGAAGCGCTTGCGGGCACCCTTTTGCCCGTACTTCTTCCGCTCATGAGCGCGGGCATCCCGCGTCAACAATCCGAGCTGCTTCAGTTTCGGACGCAGTTCGATGTTGAACTCAAGCAAAGCGCGAGCAATGCCCAGCCGGGCCGCGCCCGCCTGTCCGCTCACGCCGCCACCGTCGGCCAGGATCAGAACATCAAAGCGATCCGCCATCTCGGCAGCAAGCAGCGGCTGCCGCACATAAGCGCGCGCCGATTCACTCACAAAATAGTTTTCAAATGGCCGGTGATTCACCGTAATCTGGCCTTTACCGGGGCGGAGAAACACACGCGCGGTAGCCGTCTTGCGGCGTCCGGTTCCTAGCTGCTGAACTAACTTCGCTGGCATTACCTTTCTTGAGAAGCGGGGAGATTGCCGGTCGCTCCTATATCAAAATCCTTTGCTTAATAAATCCCTAAAGTGCAAGCGCAACAGGCTTTTGCGCCTGATGAGGATGATGCTCGCCCGCATACACGTTCAGCTTGCGGTACATCTGCTTGCCCAGCTTGGTCTTCGGCAGCATGCCGGCGATGGCCAGTTCAAGCATCCGTTCCGGACGCGTTTCGCGCATCTTGCGAGCGCCAGTTTCAATCAAGCCGCCCGGATAGCCAGTATGACGCCGGTAGAGCTTTTGGTTCTCTTTCCGGCCGGTCAAATGCACTTGGGCAGCATTCACAATCACCACATGATCGCCCGTATCAATGGAAGGAGCAAAGGTCGGCTTATGCTTGCCCATCAAGAGCATAGCGGCGCGGCTTGCCACCCTTCCCAGAACGGCATCTTTCGCGTCAATTACGTGCCAAGCGCGCTGAATTTCATGCTTGGACGGGTACTCGGTACGCATGGACAGACTAATTCTCTCTCGTTCGAAACCTCGAACACCTCAGTGTACCGGATAGCAAGGAATGGTGTCAAATGGTGGGTTGGAGTGGTAGTGGGTCAGTTTGAGAAAGAAAGTTGACGTATGCCCACAGCTAAAGCGCACGGAATTCGGCGGTAATGACGCAGCTTGCCTCCGAAGAGATTTTACGCTCTGCTCCTAGCGAGAGTGGGCGGTGTTAATTCTGCCGATAATCAGCTAAAGATTGTGCTTCTGAACTGTAAGTGATTCCAGAAGCGTTGACACGTTCTGAGGTTACGATGGGGAAAGTCTTCGATGGGGGCACCTGCACAAAGCAGTCTTTAAACGTTACATTAATCAGCAACGTATCTTCAAGTGATGAGACAAGTTCGCACCCTTCGAAAGTGACATCAAACCAACTGATCCCATCCAGTATTTGATGG
>CAXUBB010000045.1:0-1917 GCA_964249105.1 uncultured Bryobacteraceae bacterium
GTCTCACAACGATGCCGCGTGGGACGTTATATAAAGCCGACGGCTCCGAAGTGCGCGTTTACCGCAAGCCGGACGAAAGCGATGCGAACGAGTATGAGATTTTGCCGACGGAGATCGTGACCGTGAAAGCCGCCGACAGCACGCCGCTTTATGCGCGACTCATTAAACCGGCGAACTTTGATCCCGCGAAGAAGTATCCGGCGATTGTCATGGTCTATGGCGGTCCCGGCGCGCAATCGGTTGTGAACCGGTGGGCCGGTGTTTCCTGGGATCAGGTTTTGGCGCACAAAGGCTTTGTCATCTGGCAGTTGGACAATCGCGGCTCGTTCAACCGCGGGCATCGATTTGAATCGGTGATTTACCGCAATCTGGGCGCGCATGAACTGGAAGATCAGAAGCTCGGCATTCAGCATTTAATTTCGATGGGCTTTGTGGACGGGCAGCGCCTCGGCATGTTCGGCTGGAGTTACGGAGGCTACATGACGCTTTATACGGTGACGAATGCGCCGGGATTGATTAAAGCGGCCATCGCCGGCGCTCCCGTGACAAGTTGGCGCAATTACGACAGCATCTACACCGAGCGTTATATGGGACTGCCGCAGGACAACGAGGAGGCTTACCGGACGACATCGCCCCAGACCAAGGCGGACGACCTACAGTCCAGGCTGCTGATCGTACACAACATTGAGGACGATAACGTGCATTTCGCCAACACCATGCAGATGGCGAATATTCTGGAGGAGGCGAATAAACCATTTTTTATGCTGGTTTACCCGCAAAAGAGCCATGGCGTCAGCGGAAAAGCGCATCGGCACCTATGGGAGGAAACAACCAAATTTTTTGAAGGGAATTTGTAGAACTGAGGGGTTGTCACTGGTTAGTTTGCCAGCATACGTTTATCGTTTCCCCTTGTTTTCGGGGGTTTGTCCCAGTATTTCCGAAAGAGTACTAAAATTGATATAAGCTTGTAGTACTATTTTTCTGATGCTCAGGGAGAATAGGAAACGCAAAAAATGTTACGACAACTTCAAACAAGCAGCGCGACAGCCCTTACGCAGTACACCCGCGCTATTAATCGAACTCACAAGTTATTAAATAATTCAGTGCTAGATTCGCCCTCCCCGATTCAACGTTCGGCCCTGTTAGAACACTTTCGAAAAGAAACGCGCGCTTACGACAAGTACATGAGAGAAAGACGTAAGCTTTGGTCCGCGCTGATTGCTTCCGACATACCCTCTCTGCACAAGTAATCGCTTCTCTGCCATCCTGAAATTAAGAACCCAGTAGCTTCCTAATACTAAAACCAGAATTTCTGTTCATCCGATTAACCCATAGCCCCCAAAAACTAAGGTTTAGTACTTGGCCATTAGCGTGCAGCGCAGGCTTTCAAACAAAACCTGTTTCAGGTAAGGGGGTATGGGTTGATGCTACGTACTAAAGCAGTTTCCTATCTTTTAGCCGCCGTTTTTGCCTTGACGACTGTATCGGCTCAGACGACCAATCAATCCGGCGCGGTGACTGGAACCATTACTGACCAGAGCGGCGCGGCTGTGCCGAACGCCACAGTGGTTCTAACCTCGCAGTTAGGCGCGGCAAGCACAAAGACGACGGGAAATAATGGCCTTTATACCTTTCCCCTGTTGCCGCCGGGATCTTACTCGCTGACGGTGGAGGCGAATGGCTTCAACAAGGCCATTGTGAACGAGATCAAAGTGGACGTAACGGTGGTCCGGCAGGTGAACGTCACGCTGGAGATTGGGCAAACCACCTCGGCGGTTGAAGTAAACGCCGTGGCTACCCAGGTGAACACGACCAATTCGACGCTCGGCAATGTGCTCCCCGGCAGCACCTTGGAATCGCTGCCCTTGGCAACGCGCAATTTTACGAACTTATTGGCGTTGAATGCGAATACAAGTT
>CAXUBB010000045.1:1927-18090 GCA_964249105.1 uncultured Bryobacteraceae bacterium
CACGGTTTTTGTCAACGGGCAGCGCGGCACCAATAACAATCTGGTGATTAATGGCATCGACGCCAATAATTTAGCCAGTAACAACTTTAGTTCCGTGCCCATTCCGGCTCCTGACACGATTGAAGAATTTCGTGTGCAGACAAGTTTGTATGACGCAGCGGCGGGCAAAACCTCCGGCGGAAACATCAACGTTCTTACCAAAGGCGGCACCCCGCAGTTTCACGGCGAGGCATACGAATATTTCCGCAATGAAGCCATGAACGCGAATGAATGGTTCTTCAACAAAACAGGGCAGAAGCAGCCGGTGTTGCGGCAGAACCAATTTGGCGGCAATTTCGGCGGCCCGGTTCCGTTGCTGAAAGATACCTTCTTCTTTGGTTCTTATCAGGGCACTTATCAGACCAATGGCGTTTCGAGCGCGATCAGCACGGCTTTCCCGGTTCTGCCGGCGGTTCGCTCGCGGGCCAATATCGAGCAGGCATTTGGCCTTACTCCCGGCAGTTTGGACCCGGTCGCCTTGCGGTTGCTCAACCTTCCCGGTCAGTTTAATGGTTTTCTGATTCCTTCCGGCGTCGGCGCCGCGCCTGGTCAATTTGGGCAGTTGAGCGTTTCCAAGCCGCTGAAATACAGCGAAGATCAATACAACTTAAACGGCGATCACAATTTCGGTAATACTGTTCGCCTTGGCCTGCGCTACTTCCATGCCAACGCCGTTACCTTTGATCCGCTGGGCGGCGAAGGAACTGGCAGTCTCGGCAGCGGCCAAACCAGTCCCATTATTAACCACACCGCCTCCGCCAATGTGACCTGGAGCATCAGTCCGAGTCTGGTGAACGAAGCTCGCGTCGGTTTCAATCGCATCTACACAGCAGCGGTTGCTCCCGATCCGGCGCAGCTTTCCGACATCGGGATGACGCGTTTTAACTCCTCTGTTTTTTCCGGTATTCCGTTATTTTTCACCAGTGACATTGGCCCGGCATTTGGCGGTATTTCCACCAATAACGACCAAGCCAGTTACAGCAACACCCTGAACTATACCGATACGCTGGCATGGAGCTTGGGCAAGCATACCATCCGTTTCGGATTCGAGGGCCGTAATTATCAGATCAATTTATTCAACAACTTCGCCTCCCGCGGCTTTCTCGCTTATAATTTCTTCACTGATTTTCTGACCGGCAACATCCTGCAGGAGTTTGTCGGCACCGGCCAGACATATCGTGACTTCCGCGCTCATGATCTTTCCGGCTTTGTGCAGGATGATTTCAAACTCAGTTCCCGCCTGACGTTGAATTTAGGCGTTCGTTACGACTATCTGAGCCCATCCACGGATAAACGGGACCGGCTTGGCAATTTCGATCCCAGCCGCTTGGATGCGCAGACTCTGGCTACCGGCGGTTCCGGATTAATCAATGGATTTATTTTGCCTGCCGGAGCAAACTTTGGAGCGATCAAGGGAACGCCCGGAGTATCAGACTCAACGTTCACGATTGCCAATAATAAGAATTTTGCGCCGCGCATTGGTTTGGCCTGGGACCCGGTCGGCGACGGCAAAACTTCCATCCGCGCGGGGTATGGAATTTACTACGTTCGCATTTCGAACCAGACCTTGCTTCAGTTGATTACCGCCGCGCCTTTCTTCCAGCAGTCATCGGTGGTTAATCCGGGAACCACGATTGGCTCGACGGATGCTAACCCGTTTCCGAATCTGCCGCTGCCTTCGCAATTCCCCATCTTTCCAAGTTTCCCGACATTTGCCGGCTTCAGCGCCAGTGGATCCCCGACATTTACCGGCGGAAATCTGCTGGCTTTGAATCCGTTCCAGCGGAATATGCGGACTCCTTATGCGGAGCAGTACAACTTTTCCGTGCAACGTGAGCTTCCCGGCAAATGGACGGGCGAAATTGGCTATGCCGGTTCGCAAGGCGTTCGCTTGCTGGAGAGCCTGCAACTGAATCAGGCATTGCTGGCGAATTCGAGCGCTCCCATCCGGGGACTCACGGCCAACTCTTCCCGCAACGTTTCGGCGCGCGTTCCGATTGTCGGCTTCAGCTCCACCGGCTTGAACACTGTCACGGCGAATGGGCATTCCTCTTATAACGCGTTCGTCTCCACCCTGTCCCGCCGGATGAATAGCGCTTTTCTCCAGTTTTCTTATACCTATTCCAAATCAATCGATAATAACTCCGGAGCAACCACGCAGGATCTAGGAAGTTCCGGCGGCAATCAGGCGCTTCCACAGCTAGAGCGCGGCTTGTCAGACTTTGATCGTCCCCATCGCTTTGTCGCCACTTACTCGTACGATCTGCCGGGACCGTCGCAGGGCATCTTGAGAACACTGATCGGCGGATGGAACGTATCGGGCTATACGACGCTGCAATCCAGCCTACCAGTCAACTTCACTTGCGCTTGCGGCACAACGAATGTCACGGGTATCACAAGCACCCTTTATCCAAACCTCAACGGCTACATTCAAGACATCTATAACGGAAATAATTGGCGCGGTTACACAGATCCGGGAACCTCTGCTTTCCGTTCCGGCATTGTCAACACCGTGCCGACGCTGCCGTCGGGCAGCGTTCTTGCCGGATACTATCAACAGGGCTACAGCGCGTTCAACACGCCTTACCCGATTGGCGGAGTTGGAGCGGCGGCCAATAACTCTGGTCAGCCCTTCGGCAATATGGGACGCAATCCCAACATCCGTGGTCCGTTCCAGAACCAATTTGACGTGTCGCTCATGAAAACGTTCAAGTTCGGCGAGAAGATCGGCTTCCAGTTGCGGGGAGACGCTTACAACGTCTTCAACCATCCCATCTTCAGCAATCCAAACTCTGTCGTCGGGTCCACTCAATTTGGCCGCGTGACCAGCACGCAAACCAACGCCCGCATTCTGAACATCGCCGCGAAGATTATTTTTTAAGCGATTTCCGCTTTATCTTCTTCTGGCCAGGGCTGTTAACTGCCCTGGCTTTTTTATTTGTGCAGAACACCCCAGATCCCTGTGCTGAAATGGAAGTTTCCAGATCATGAGTAAGAAAATCCGTTCGACGACGATTCTTTGCGTGCGCCGGAACGGCCAAGTGGTTCTCGCGGGTGATGGGCAGGTCACCATGGGTAGTGAAGTTCTGAAGAGCGGAGCGCGCAAATTGCGCCGCCTGTATAACGGTAAAATCATCTCCGGGTTTGCCGGATCGACGGCGGACGCTTTTGCGCTGTTTGCCCGCTTTGAAGCAAAACTGGAACAGTATAGCGGCAATCTCCCGCGCTCCGTCGTGGAGCTTGCCAAGGAATGGCGCACGGACCGGATGCTGCGTCACCTGGAAGCTCTGCTGCTGGTGGCGGATATGCAGGATATGTATATTGTCAGCGGCACCGGCGATGTGATTGAGCCGGATAGCCCGATTGCGGCGATTGGATCGGGCGGCGCGTTTGCCAAAAGCGCCGCTATTGCGCTGCTCGAAAACACAGAACTGCCCGCACGCGAGATTGTGGAGAAAGCCATGCGGATCGCGGGCGAGGTTTGTATCTATACAAACGGCAACATACAGTTTGAGGAGCTGGCGTAATGGTCATCTATCTTCCCCAACAATCCAATGATGAAGCTCCTCTGCTTGATGAATTAACTCCGCGTGAAATCGTGGCGGAGTTGGATAAGTACGTGATTGGACAGGCCGACGCAAAGCGTTCGGTAGCGATTGCGCTTCGGAATCGCGTGCGGCGGCAAAAGCTGGAGCCTGACATGGCCGAGGAGGTCATGCCGAAGAACATCCTGATGATCGGGCCGACGGGCGTCGGCAAGACCGAGATTGCGCGCCGCCTTGCCAAGCTGGCGAACTCGCCGTTTCTCAAGGTGGAAGCGAGCAAGTTTACGGAGGTCGGCTATGTCGGGCGCGATGTGGAATCGATCATTCGTGACCTGGTGGATGTCGCCATCGATATGGTGCGCGAAGAACGGCTGGAGCAGGTGGCGGACCGGGCCGAACAGCAGGCGGAAGACCGCTTGCTTGATCTGTTAATGCCGCCGCAGCCTGAGCCGACCGAAAGCAACGAGCGCACACGCGAAAAGCTGCGCGAAAAATTGCGCGCCGGCAAGCTCGACGACCGCATGGTGGAGGTGGATGTGAAAGAGCGCGGCCCCACCTTTGAGATTGCCACCAATGGCAACGTCGAAGAGATGGACATCAATCTGAAAGATGTCATCCCCGGTCTCTTTGGCCCGCGCACGAAAAAGCGCAATATGCGGGTTTCGGAGGCGCTCGAGTACTTGACCCAGGAGGAAGAGGGCAAGCTGGTTGACATGGACCAGGTGACGCGGGTTGCTCTGGAGCGAGTGGAACGCAACGGCATTGTGTTTCTCGACGAGATCGACAAAATTGCCGGTCGCGAGGGCGGGCATGGGCCGGATGTGAGCCGCGAAGGCGTGCAGCGCGACATTCTGCCGATTGTGGAAGGCACTTCGGTCAACACGCGGCATGGGTTTGTGCGGACGGATCACATTCTGTTCGTGGCCGCCGGCGCGTTTCACGTCTCCAAACCCGCCGACCTGATTCCGGAACTGCAAGGGCGTTTTCCGATTCGCGTCGAGTTGAAATCATTGAGCGAGGCCGATTTCATCCGCATTCTGAAGGAGCCGAAAGCGGCGCTGGTGAAGCAGTATATAGCGCTGCTCGAAACGGAGGGAATCAAGCTGAGTTTTACGGATGATTGTTTGACGGAGATCGCGCGGATTGCGGCGCAGGTGAATCAATCGGCTGAAAACATCGGCGCGCGGCGATTGCACACCATCATGGAGAAGCTGCTGGAAGAGATTTCTTTCGAAGGTCCCGACCTGAAAAAGAAAACAGTCAGAATCGACTCCGCGTATGTGCGCAAACAATTATCCGAAATTGTCAAAGATCAAGACCTCAGCAGGTATATCCTGTAGTGCGTTTCATCCTTTTCACTGCGATTGTTTTGCCATGCTTCCTCCTGAGTTGCGGATACGTTGGGCCGGTCGTTCCTCCCTCGCCGCAGATTCCATATCCGGTGAGTAATCTTGCCGTCGTGGAACGGGGTAACCAATTGATCATCACCTTCACCACGCCTTCGCATACCACGGATGCTTTGCCGATCCGGCAGTTCTCTGATATCGATTTGCGCGTTGGTCCGAGCGTCATTCCATTTGACTTCGAGCGCTGGGCCGCTTCGGCAAAGCAGTATGAGATTCCTTTTTCCGAGGAGAACGACCCGGATGAGCCGCGCTCCCTGCCGGTCGCCAAGAGCCTTCCTGTTTCCGAATGGCAAGGCAAGAAGATTGATGTGGCTGTTCGCACTTCCGTCAGAAAGGGTGAACACTTCTCGCAATGGTCGAACCGCGTCAGTTTGGAAGTGATTCCGCCGTTGTCACCGCCGCAAGTAAAATGCGAAGCGACGCGTAACGGCTATAAACTCACGTGGCCTGAAGAAACAGCGGGAATCCGGTACGATGTTCTGCGGCAAGGTCCTGGCGAGAAAACCCCCACACCCATTGGAATAGCCGAAAAACCGGAATACGTGGATACCGCGTCACAATGGGACACGTCCTACACTTACCAGGTCATTGCGAAAAAGGGCGCGGCGGAAAGTTTGCCTTCGAACTCGGTGGAAGCGAATGACCCCGATACCTTTGCGCCTTCGGTTCCGGCCAGCGTCGTGGCGCTGGCCGGGCCGGACTCCGTGGAAGTGACTTGGGCGCGCAGTCCGGAAGCCGATACGAAGGGCTACTACGTGTATCGCTCCACGAATGGCGGCCCGTTCGAGCGCCAAGGCGATCTCGTCACTATTCCGACGTTCAGCGACCGTAAGGTGGAGCATGGCAAAATGTATCGTTACGCCGTCAGCGCCGTGGACGGGAAGAACAATATCAGCGAAAATTCAGCGCCGGCGGAAGTAGCATTTTAATTTCCTGTTAGCATGAAACCGTGGCGAAGCTTGTTGATGCCGTCAAATTTGTTCGTTCCGTGAGGCCCCACCACGCCCAAACTTTCGCAAGAACCGTTGTTCCCGAAGTGGTGCGGCCCGCGCGGGTCATTTGGAACCAGATTATCGGCGCCATTTTTCTTCTGTTTGCGTTCTCCTTCTTCAGTTACTCCGTCATGCACCGGGACAACCCGGCCGGAGTGGTGTTTGGAATCCTTCTCGGTTGCGTGATGGCCTTTTTCGGCGTGACCTCTTTTTTGAAAGCGCGGCGTATTGCTTCCCGCAGGTAGCTTCCTTGTCCACGCCTGAGCAGCCCGGCCAATTTCCGTTCACGCGCGGGATTTATCCCGATATGTATCGCCAGCGGCTTTGGACCATGCGCCAATACGCCGGCTTCGGCACGGCGGAAGAAAGCAATGCGCGCTACCGGTATCTGCTCTCCCAAGGCATTACGGGCCTGTCGGTCGCCTTTGATCTGCCTACTCAGATGGGCATGGATTCCGACCACCCGTTAGCGGCGGGCGAAGTCGGGAAAGTCGGCGTTGCCATCGACTCTCTCGCTGATATGCGCGTGTTGTTTCAGAACATCAAGCTCCAGGATGTCAGCACCTCGATGACTATCAACTCGACCGCCGCCATCCTGCTCTGCCTCTATGTGCTGGTGGCGGAAGAAGGCGGCGCGGACCGCAAAAAGCTTTCCGGCACGGTGCAGAATGACATTCTGAAGGAATATATCGCCCGCGGCACTTACATCTACCCGCCGCGTCCCGCCATGCGCATCATTACCGACCTTTTTCGGTGGGCCGGCGAAGAGGTGCCCGAGTGGAATACCATTTCTATCAGCGGGTATCATATCCGGGAAGCCGGTTCCACCGCCATCCAGGAAGTCGCCTTCACGCTGGCGAACGCGATCGCTTACATTGAAGCGGCGATAGCCGCCGGACTCGCCGTTGATTCCTTTGCGCCGCGCCTCAGCTTCTTCTTTAACGCGCATAATGATTTCCTGGAAGAGATCGCTAAATACCGCGCCGCCCGGCGTCTTTATGCGCGCATCATGCGCGAACGCTTCAGCACCCAATCCGACCGTTCCTGCGCTCTGCGCTTTCACACGCAGACCGGCGGCTCAACCCTGACCGCCCAGCAGCCTGAAGTGAATGTCGTGCGGATCGCTCTGCAAGCCATGGCGGCGGTTCTTGGCGGCACGCAGTCCTTGCACACCAACGGGCAGGATGAAGCACTATCCTTGCCGACCGAACACTCCGCCCGTATCGCTCTTCGCACCCAGCAAGTGATCGCCTACGAAAGCGGCGTCGCATCCGTGCCTGACCCCTTCGGCGGCAGCGAGTACATCGAGCAACTGACGGATCGAATCGAGGCTGGCGCGCGCTCCTACATCGAACGCATTGATGCCTTGGGCGGAGCATTAGCGGCGATTGAGCGCGGCTATATACAAGGCGAGATCCAGAACGCCGCTTACGATCACCAGCGCGCCGTCGAGGAAGGCCGACAAATTATCGTCGGCGTAAACAAGTTCCAGACCGACGAGCATCAGCCGCCGAAGCCGTTTCGTGTAGATCCTGAAGTCGAAAAGCGCCAAGTTCAGCGTGTACGCGAAGTGCGCGCCGGGGGTTCCTTTGAATGTGTCCGTGAAGGTCTCAACGGATTAGAAAACGCGGCGCGTGGAACGGAGAATCTGCTGCCTCATATCTTTAGCTGCTGCCGGAATTTTGTGACCGTCGGTGAAATTTCAGACACGCTCCGCCAAGTGTTCGGCGAGCACCGGGAATCCTTCTAACTAAAATAAAGATTGATCCCGATTCACATTCTTGGCGGCGGCCTGGCCGGTTGTGAAGCTGCCTATCAGGCCGCCGAAGCAGGCGCTGCTGTCAGCTTGTATGAGATGCGCCCGCACCGGCGCACTCCCGCGCATAAAACCGACAGCTTCGGCGAACTCGTTTGCAGCAATTCGTTGAAAAGTGAACAGGCGCATTCCGCCCCGTGGCTCTTAAAGCAGGAAATGCGGCGGCTCCATTCCCTGCTGCTACGGGCGGCGGAGAGGGCGCGTGTGCCGGGCGGGCATGCGCTCACGGTGGACCGCGAAGTTTTCTCGCGGGAAATCACGGCGGCGATTGAGTCTCACCCCCGAATTGTCGTGAAGCGCGGTGAAGTGACGGAAATTCCACGCGACGGTATTGTTGTCATCGCCACCGGACCGCTCACCAGCGACGCGCTCGCCCAGCAAGTCACTCAGCTAACCGGCACGGATCGCCTCTTTTTTTACGACAGCATCAGCCCTATCGTAGCGGCGGATTCGATTGACATGACGATTGCTTTCCGGGCGTCGCGTTACGGCAAGTCGCTGGACGGCACCGACGATTACATCAATTGTCCCTTTAGTAAAGATCAGTACGGACGGTTCATCACGGCCCTGCTCGAAGCTGAAGCCTATGAGCCGCATATTGAGGACGATAAAACCCCATATTTTGAAGCCTGTCTGCCAATCGAGGAGATTGCGCGTCGCGGAGTGGACACCTTGCGCTTCGGACCCATGAAGCCCGCCGGTCTGGACGACCCGCGCACCGGGCGCTGGGCTTATGCGATTGTGCAACTCCGGCAGGAAAATCAGCGGGCCGACAGCTACAACCTGGTCGGCTTCCAGAATCATATGCGCTTCGGCGATCAGGCGCGGGTATTCCGCCTGATTCCAGGCTTGGAGAACGCCGAATTTTTGCGCTTCGGTCAGATGCACCGCAACACTTATATCAACTCGCCCGCGCTGCTTCAGCCCACGCTGCAACTAAAAAATGATGGGCGAATCCTTTTCGCCGGCCAGATCTCCGGGGTGGAAGGTTACGCCGAATCCATCGCCACCGGTCTGCTCGCCGGACGAAATGCCGCCCTGCTCGCAAAGGATAATAGACCGGAGGTATTTCCGCGCGCTACTGCTCTCGGCAGCTTATGCCACTACATCACGAATGCCGATCCCAAACACTTCCAACCAGCTAACATCACCTTTGACCTGTTGCCCTCGCTCGATGAAACAATCAAACAAAAACTGCGTCACGACAAGAAAGCGCGTCATGCGGAAGTCTGCCGCCGCGCCGAGTCCGCTTTCGAGGAGTTTCTGAGTGGCTGCGCTGCCGGAATGCATTTCGAAGTATCTTGCTGAACTGGAACGCCGTGGAGCGTCAAAGCACACGCTCCGAAACTACGCTTCGGACCTGGAGCAGTTTCAGCGATACTTTCAACCGCCCGGCGAAGACGCTCCGCCGTGCATTGAGCAATTAAACCTCCCGCTCTTGCGTGAATGGCTGGCGAGCTTGTATGATCGCGGCCTGGACCCTCTTAGCATCCGCCGCAAGCTGGCTGCGATCCGGGCCCTGTTCAAGTTTCTACGAGCGGAAGGCCTGCTGGAAACCAACGTTGCGGTACGCTTGCGAACTCCCAAGACCCGCGAGCGTCTGCCGGAGATACTCAGCGCGGAAAAGGCAAACAACCTGATCGACTCCGTCGGAGAAGGCCGGCCTGCGGAGAAGCCCTCGAAAGAACGGGACTTGGCCCTTCTCGAACTACTGTACGGCTGCGGCATCCGCGTGAGTGAGTTGGTTGGGATTAATCTCCAAGACATCAACCCTCTCGGCGGCTGGCTGTGCGTGCGCGGAAAGGGTAATAAGGAGCGCCAGATTCCTATCGGCTCACAGGCGGTGGCAGCCGTCAATCGTTATCTCCGGATACGCCACGCCCCGCTTGAGCAGGAAGCGTTATTCCTTAACAGCAAAGGCAAACGCCTTAGTGACCGGCAAGTACGGCGGTTGGTCAAGTTCTACTCAGTGCTGGTGCTCGGCGATTCGACAGTCCATCCGCATACTTTTCGACACGCCTATGCTACCCATCTGCTCAGTGACGGAGCGGACCTGCGCGCCATTCAGGAACTGCTCGGCCATGCCAGCCTTTCGACAACGCAAAAATACACGCAAGTTTCTTTGCAGGACCTCATGGCCGTTTACGACCGCGCTCATCCTAAGGCTTAGCTGTTTTGAGCGGAACGGGCAAATCCATTCTCGATGACGAATCCGCGCTCTGGTACTGAAGCAAGTAGGCGCCATTGGATTTCTTTTTCAGCAAGGAGGCCGGGAAGTACAAATATCCGGCCACGGGCGCGGTAAACGTGCCTTCAGGCAGGCTCTTATTCCAAAGCTGATTTTCTAATACTTCACGATCTTGCGGGTAGCCGCCCGGAGCAGGGTATCGCGGATCGGGATAGGTGCTAACGCCAACGCCGCCGCCCGTATAGACGCCATGCACGCGGCGGCCTGTATAAGGATCGGTTCCCGATTCGTAGCCGACATTGGCTTCGGTGTAAACCGTCGGTGAGGAGGACGGCTTGGGAGTGTTTTTCTGCTGCACTCTAGCGGCTATCGTTTGAGGGTCAGCCCGGTGCGCCAGTTCGCTTTTATCGTTCGTCTTCACAACGAAGTCGTCTGCCTGAAGCTGAAGGCGTCCGTTGTTTTCGGGATAGCAGGCTACTTCGAATACCACATAGTCCCGGCTGATGTTAAAGGCAAAGGAATGCTTGACTTCATCAGGCGACAAAACCGTGGCGGCAATCGTCAGCCCATGGCTTTGCATATGCGCGGCGTAATCTTCCGGCCTGCTCCTGGGATGGAGGCCCTTCGGCTGCTGATCCTGCCCGCATAGGAGCAGAGCGGAGCCAAAGGCAAGGAAAAGAGCACGCGTACCGTGGGTCAACTTCATGGACACCGCCTTGTTTTTAGGGTAGCGCAAAACGAGTATGCCGATGAGGCTAAGGCAAATTTGCACTCGACTCATACAGATCGTGATAGGCGAGAACTGAGTTCTCTAATGATTTGTACGGGAGTAGGAGGGTCGAGGGACAATAAATACTGCTACGGTCTTGCCGGGCTCGAAAGGCAGGTTATTAAGCACAAGCGTTCGCTTTTCATCAATAACAGCTTCTTGCCAATGCGCTTCCACGTCCAACAGTATAAAACTTTACCGCCCCCGGCGCTTGCTGTCGGCGCTGGATTTTTTGTCGGCTCGGATAGCCATCGAGTTGATTTGAATGACGGGCATGAGGGAGTTGTTGTCCACCGGGCGGTTGCCGGCCGCGGCGGCGCGCTGGGAGAGTTCCTGATTGAGCGTGTCGATGAAACCTTCAATTTGGTCCTGCATGGCTTCCATCTTTTCGCGCATGTTCAGGATGATTTCGACGCCCGCCAGATTGACGCCTAGCTCGCGAGTCAGCTTGAGGATGACTTCGAGGCGCTCCAGATCTTCGTCCGTGTAAAGCCGAGTATTGCCTTCACTGCGCGAAGGAGTCAGCAATCCTTCGCGTTCGTAGAGGCGCAGTGTTTGCGGATGGATCTCGTACTGCTCGGCTACCGCCGAGATCATGTAGGCCGCTCTTCCTTTGTTTCTTGTCATAGCCGCTCTTTCTTAAGCCGCAGGTTGCTGTACTTTGCTCCAAATGGCTGAGCGCACGTCCTGGGTTTGCACTTGCGCCAGTTCTCGCAGCAGTTCGCGGGTCCTTTCGTCATGGACATCCGGACATTGCAGGACTACTTCCACGATCTCGTCGCCCCGCGTGTTCTTCCGTGTGTTGAGCACGCCCTTTTCACGGAGCCTGAACTTCTGCCCGCTTTGCGTTCCTTGCGGAATTTTCAGCAGCGCCCGTCCGTCAATGGTCGGCACTTCAATCTTGGCCCCGAGTCCCGCCTCGCTGATCGAGAGCGGAACCTGAATTTCAATGTTGTCGCCGTTGCGCTTGAAGAACGGGTGTTCATCCACGCGAACGGTAATGTAGAGATCACCAGCGGGACCGCCGTTTGCGCCCGCGTTGCCCTTATTCGGCACACGCAGCCGAGCGCCGGATGCGACGCCAGCCGGGATACGCACTTCCACCGTGTCCGGGCGCGAGATGCGTCCCTCGCCACGGCAGGTGGGACAGGCATTTTTCAAACGGCCTGTTCCGCCGCAGCGCTGACATTGTAGGTTGAATTTCATGGCTCCCGCCATTTGCGTGACCGTTCCGGTGCCGTCGCACTCGGGGCAAACCGCCACCTGGTTTCCGGCGGAGCCGCTGCCGTGGCAGGTATCGCAGACTTCCTGGCGCGAGATGTTCAGCTTAACTTGCGTTCCCTTGATCGCTTGCCAGAAATCCACGTGCAGGCCGTATTCGAGATCCGCGCCGCGCTCGGCTTGCGGAGCGGCCTGTCTTGACCCTTTAAAGAACTGATCGAAGATATTGCGGAAGCCGAACCCGCCGCCCGCATCACCGGTATCGGTGCCCCCAGTAGCTCCGCCGCCAGCGGCTTGCTGCTGCCGCAGAAACTCGTTGAAGTCAAAGCCGCTGAAATTAGGACCACCCGCGCTGCCGCTAGCGCCCGGTCCTGCACCGTTGGGCGGAATGTGTTCGGAATAAAAACCGTATTGGTCGTAAACTTTGCGCTTGTTGTCGTCGCTTAGAATGTCATAAGCCTCCTGAACCTTCTTGAAGCGATCTTCCGCCGCTTTATCGCCGGGATTCAGGTCGGGATGGTATTTGCGCGCCAGTTTGCGATAAGCCTTGCGAATTTCTTCGTTATCCGCGCTCCGGCCCACCCCGAGAGTCTGATAGTAATCGTTTTTGGAAGTTGCAGCAGGCATAAACTATTCACCATTTAGGAAAACGGCGGCTCAACTCAACAAGCCAAGCCGCCGTTTTTTCATTTCACAAAAGCAGTTGGGTACTGCTTCCCTTACTTCTTGTCTTCAACGTCCACGAACTCAGCATCGACCACATCATCTTTCGGCTGCTGAGCCCCGGCCCCGTTAGGTCCAGCCGCGCCCGCGCCGTCGAAACCAGCGCCCGGTCCCGCACCGTTGGGAGCGCCGCTCTGCGACTTGTACATCGCTTCAGCCAGTTTATGGCTGGCCGTGGTGAGCTTATCGGTCGCCGCCGTGATCTTTTCGAGTCCGCCTTCGTTCATCGCTTGCTTCGCTTCTTCGAGAGCAGACTCCACTTGCTTGGCCTCCGCCTCGGAGATCTTGTCACGATGCTCCTTGAGCGTCTTCTCGGTGTTGTAGATCATGGCGTCCGCACGGTTGCGGGCTTCGATCTCGTCCTTCTTCTTGCGGTCGTCGGCCGAGTTCATTTCCGCATCGCGCGCCATCTTTTCCACTTCGTCCTTGCTCAGGCCGGAAGAAGAAGTAATGGTGATCTTCTGCTCGTTGTTGGTGGCGCGATCCTTCGCGACCACGTTCAAAATGCCGTTCGCGTCGATGTCAAAGGTCACTTCCACTTGCGGGATGCCGCGAGGAGCCGGCGGAATACCAACTAACTGGAACACGCCCAGCAACCGGTTATCACGCGCCATCGAACGCTCGCCCTGATAGACCTTGATTTCCACCGAGGTTTGGTTGTCAGCCGCCGTCGAGAACACTTCGCTCTTGCGGGTCGGAATGGTCGTATTGCGCTCAATCAGTTTCGTGAACACGCCGCCCAGGGTTTCAATACCGAGCGAGAGCGGGGTCACGTCGAGCAGTAGCACGTCCTTGACTTCGCCGCCCAGAACGCCGCCCTGAACCGCCGCGCCGACCGCAACGACTTCGTCCGGGTTCACGCTCTTGTTCGGGTCCTTGCCGAAGAGGTCGCGCACAATCTGCTGCACCTTCGGAATACGGGTTGAACCGCCGACCAGAACCACTTCGTCAATCTGCTGCGGAGTCACGCCGGCATCCTGCAAAGCCTGTTTGCAAGGCCCAACGGAACGCTGCAGAATGTCATCCACCATCTGTTCGAAGCGCGCACGGGTCAGCTTAATGCTCAAGTGCTTCGGGCCGCTGGCGTCCGCCGTCAAAAAGGGCAGGTTGATTTCGGTTTCCAGCAGCGTGGAAAGCTCAATTTTGGCCTTTTCAGACGCTTCCTTCAGGCGCTGCAGCGCCATCTGGTCTTTCGAAACATCGACGCCCTGCTCCTTCTTAAATTCCTGGATCAGCCAGTCAATAATCCGCTGGTCGATATTGTCGCCGCCGAGATGGGTGTCGCCGTTGGTCGATTTTACTTCGACAACGCCGTCACCAACTTCGAGGATCGAAATATCGAAGGTGCCGCCGCCGAAGTCATAGACCGCAATGGTCTCATCTTTCTTCTTATCGAGTCCGTAGGCCAGCGCGGCCGCTGTCGGCTCGTTAATGATGCGCATGACTTCCAGGCCGGCAATCTGCCCGGCGTCCTTGGTTGCCTGGCGCTGCGCATCGTTAAAATAGGCGGGAACCGTAATGACCGCCTTCGTTACCTTCTCGCCCAGATAGGCTTCCGCTGCTTCCTTCAGCTTGCCGAGAATCATGGCCGAAATCTCGGGCGGGGAATATTTTTTGCCCTGGATTTCGACGCGCGCGTCGCCATTGTCCCCGGAAACCACCTTATAGGGAACCAGCTTCATCTCTTCGCTCACTTCATTGAAGCGGCGGCCCATGAAGCGCTTAATGGAATAAATCGTGTTTTCCGGATTGGTAACGGCCTGACGCTTGGCAACCTGTCCGGCTAGGCGCTCGCCATTTTTCGTGAAAGCGACAACAGACGGGGTGGTGCGACCGCCTTCCTGGTTCGGGATCACTGCGGGCTGTCCGCCTTCCATAACGGCTACTACGGAGTTTGTAGTGCCGAGGTCAATTCCGATAATCTTACTCATGTAGTTTGCATCCTTGGCTAACCATTTCAGAGGTTAGCTCCTTTAGCACAATACTAGTATCGAATATGAGTACCGCATTGTCAAGCTATCTACTTACGATTTTTCTGGTTTTTAACACACTTTCCGTTGCTCAAACCACGCTTACCGTAGCGGCTGCTTCGGACTTGTCGGCCATGGGTCCCGAACTGCAGAAAGCATTCTGCCGGAGCGATAAATCATGCGCTATTCGGTTCGTAAACTCTTCCAGCTCAGCGCTTTCTCAGCAAATTGCGAACGGCGCGCCGTTTGATGTATTTATGTCAGCCAACGCGGAATACGCTGACCGACTGGGGCATTCCGGCAAACTGCTGCCCTCCTCCGTCCGGGTTTATACCGTAGGACGAGTGGGCGTCCTCTGGAAAGACGGCAAGAGGCATCCACTGCGCGAGCTTGCTACGGCTCCTATCAAGTTTGTAGGGCTGCCGAATCCGAAACTGGCCCCTTACGGGGTAGCGGCGCAGCAAGCACTGGAGTATGCGGGCCTCTGGACGATGGTGCAACCGAAGGTGGTTTATGGGGAAAATGTCCGGCAAACTCTTCAACTGCTGGAAAGCGGGAATGCGGATGCTATTTTGACCTCTGATTCTCTGTTGCAGGACAAAGACGCCGAGGTGATTCCGGATGACTGGCACAAGCCGATTTTACAGAAGGCTGGCCTGGTCACGGCGAGCCCGAATCGGGAGCTGGCGCGACGATTTTTGGATTTCCTGACCGGCGCGGACGGGCAGGCGGTGTTCGCCCGGTATGGTTTTAGTCCGCTGCCGAAGTAGTTGCTCGGCGTTCGACATGGGCTTGATAAGCTTCGGCATCGTCGGTGGGGAGCAGGACCGTGTGGCCAGTCAGTCCGGTCTTGACGGCGTTCAAGGAAGAGTTGGCCTTCCCGGCGGCGGTCTTAGGTCCCGTGGACTTTTGCGCGTTGGCGCGATTGGCGGCGCGGCGGGTTTTTTCGTGGCCATGCGAGGCCACGGTAACAGGAGCGGTAAAGAGCGGACGGCGAAAGACGGGCTAAGGCACTGAAATGAATGGCAAAGAAAAAGGAAGTCTCACTGTCGCTGCCGTCGAGAGCCTACAAAAGAGCAAGATCGCTATACGTGGGCGGCTTCTGGCTTGAGCGTCAACTCCTAGGCGAAATCTCCGAGTTTTGGAGCGATCCTCTCAATTTCAGGTAAGTTTCCAATAACGCTACTTACCATTACCGATTATCAGACGAGCATGCCGATTCAGAATGGCTAGATGGGAGCGAGATCGATTCATCTCCTTCCACTTCCAAGCAGAGATGACACATCAAGTGCTGACTACGGATTGCTTGAGGTGCGGCCAGAGCTAAACTTCTTTTCGACCGCTTGTCGAATTCCAGTCCTGCCGTTCGTCGTTGTAGTGAAGGCCGGATAAGCAATCCGCCTGGAAGATCATTTACAGGAGAAGCCATGCCGCAATATCTAAATCGTTCCACGCTATAGGCCGGACACTTGGAAGCAGTTAGTGGCAACGGCA
>CAXUBB010000046.1:0-18012 GCA_964249105.1 uncultured Bryobacteraceae bacterium
TCGTTCGCCTCGCCCGACGCAAATAAGTGCCGTACTTGCTCCAATTCTTTCTTTAAGCGCGCGCCCCGGCGCGCCAGGCTGATGACGTACAGCATCACAATTAACCAAGCGGCCAGAAAGCCGTAAAACATGTAAGTGAAATTTCGTGCGTCCATAGATCCTCCTTCAAATTATGCGGCGTTGGCAAATCGGCGCAGCGAGTCGATTTCCCGCGCCGTCGCCTCCTGGCGCGTGCGGATCAGCACCAAAGCCGCCGCTATCATCAGAACCGCAAAAAAATTCAGGAACAACATGCGTTCCATCACCGGATCGATGTTGCCGCCTCCCGTCCGAATGCTCAGAACCGGGCCGGGGTGCTGAGTCCGAAACCATTCAATCGATTTCCAAACAATCACCACATCCACGCATCCAAAGATCGCCATCGCTGCTGAAAGTCGCGCACGCTGCGTCGGTTCGTCGATAGCGCGCCGAAGCATCAGATAACCGCTGAAAATCAAGATGCAAACCAGGGCCGAAGTCAAACGCGCGTCCCAAGTCCACCAGATGCCCCAGATCACTCGACCCCATATGCTTCCAGTCACGATATTGACCAACGAGAAGACCAGCGATACCTCTACCACGGAAGCAGCGAGCCCGTCAAAACGCAAGTTCTTGGATTTCAAATAAAGCAAGCTCAGGGCGAGCGCCGTAAAGTAACCGGTCATACCCACGATGGCGGCCGGGACGTGAAAAAAGATGATGCGATAGATGGCTCCCTGAGCCGCTTCATCCGGCAAAACCATGAAGATCTGATACAGGTCATAGGCCAGCAATAGGGCCGCCAGAGTTGCCAATCCAATCGATATTCGTTCACGCATAAACTGTTCCTATTATTAGTTCACCAAAATTGTTTCCGCCAGTGTGAGAGTCAAGGCGGTAAAGATAAAATCGAACACCACTAAAACCCGCACCCATAACCATTGGTCCGAGCTTAACGGCTGGTTATCCACGCAGGTTTTCGTTACTTCAATCGCGGCAATCAGCAACGGAATCAGCAGCGGATAGACAATCACCGGCAGCATTAGCTCGCGTAATCTTAAATTTACCGTTAAGGCTCCAAAAATGGATCCGATGATGGCAATCCCCCAGGTGCCGAGCGCAAAGACAAGAGCCAGTTCAGCAGGGCGCAGCCACCAGCGCACGTTATAGAAGATCCCAAAAACAACCAGCGACACCAATTCGATGACCAGCAGCATGGCGAAGTTTGCAAAGGCTTTGCCTAACGCCAAAGCTCCTGGAGAAAGCGGACCGGCCAGCAGCGCGTCCAAACATTCGTTGGGCAGTTCCCGCGCAAAGCCGCGATTAAACACCAAAGCCCCGGCAAAGAGAAAAACCAGCCATAGCAAGCCGCCGGATATATCTCGCAGCATCTCCGGCGAGGGATCAAACGCAAAGGAAAGGAGCAGCAAAATGGTGATGGAAAAGGCTCCCGCCGCATTCAATGATTCCTTCGTTCGAATCTCGATGGAGAGGTCCTTTCGCGCTACTGACAGCGCCTGCCGCAGCAGCTTCACGCGCCTCCCGCTTGCGTGTGGAGACGGTACAAAAGCCCTGGGTCATCCAGCATCTCCGGCGTGCGCTCCCCGGCGTAGCGCAGTTTTCCGTTCTCAATTAAAGCCACATGCGAGGCAATCGCCAGCGCTTCCCGAAGCTGGTGCGTCGAAAGGATAATGGTCGCCCCACGCCCGCGAGCCTCGCCCAGCAACTCGCTCAGCATCTGAATGGCCCTGTCATCCAGCGAAGTAAACGGCTCATCTAAAACCAGAATCCGCGGCGAATGCAGAAAGGTACGAGCCAGCGCCAAACGCTGGCGCATGCCGCGGGAAAACTGCCGTACCGGAATATCAGCCACCCGCGCCAAGCCGACGCGCTCCAGCCAGATATCAACCGCGCTCTGCGCTACGCCTCCTACCCCTGCGAAAAAGCGTAAGTTTTCCCGCGCCGTTAGGTCTTCATAAACGCCGATACCATGCCCTAGAAACCCCAATTGCCGCCGCGCTTCCGGGCTACGAGGCGCATTTCCAAACACCTGTACCGTACCGCGCTGAAACGGCGATAATCCCGCCAGAATACGAAGCAGCGTCGTTTTCCCTGCTCCATTGCGCCCTAGTAAAGCGCAGCAGGACCGCTCGACTATCTCCAGCGAATAGTCACGCAATGCCGGGTAATCGCCATAAAACTTCCAGACGTGCTGAAGCTCAATGGCGGCTGCGCTCATCGGCGATACGGCGAACCCACCGGCGATGTGCGGAACAGCACCAGCAATCCAGTGCCAAGAATGCCAAACGCCAGCGCTATCAGCCATGGTAAATGGGCGTAAATCTGCGGCTTTCCTTCCGTTACTTGCGGGCTATCCGCATCGTCGGCGGTCGTCTCAGGAGGATGCAGCGACCCGATGCCGGTCACATTCACGGAGAACAGATCCCGCGCCGTTACCGTGTAGATAGTGGCTTGCGTCTTCGGCTCCGTGCCCACTAACTGAATGTCATCTCCCGCCAAAGTCACGCCGCTCGGAGCAACCAGCCGCAGCGGGCCGGCGGGCATTCCTTTCACATTGACTATACGACCGTGAAAGAGGAATGGCGATCCGGCGGGCAGCACATAACTCACCTCAAATTGCGTCTCGCCCGGCTTGATCGGAAAGTCAACTTTGAAAAGGTCGTTCCCCTTCGTCTTTTCCGCTGTTCTCGGCAACGGCATCCCTTGCGGACCTTGCACGTTCACCCGAACCTGCCCGTTCGCCGCCGGAGGCAAGTAGAAAAGAAAATCGCCTTGTTGCGGATCATGGAAAGTGGTATTGGAGTCATTCTGGACAATTACCGTCTGGCTCACCGCGAAGTCGCCGCGCGAGGGTTCCATGACCATCATGTTTTGCGCTACCCGGGCCACGGCGGGCGACTTTGTGGTCTCATAAATATCGAGTTCGACGCCGGAGGTCGGGATATTGGGCGTCATCAGCTTGTTGTAGTTCACGCCTACGTAGTTCGCCTGTAGAAGCTGCGGCCCGCCTCCCGGCTGATCCTGCTGAAACGCGAAATGTCCGGAGGCGTCGCTGGCGGTCGTCCCGAGCGTCTTCATGCCGCCCTGTCCCGGCTTCACCAAAGTGATGCTGACTCCTGCCTGCGTCTTTCCGGTTGTACGGTTCACTACCGTGCCGTCAATGGCGGCTGAGGCAGGCAATACCGCCGCCAGCAATAAAACACCAAGACACAAATTCTTCACGCGATAGCCCTCCCGCACTCGCCGCAATACTTCAAGGCTTGCGGAAATTTAGCGCCGCAATGGGGACACAAGGTTTGAGCAGGCTGTTGCGCCTTCTTCGTTTTAGGAGGCACTCGCACCGGAGTCAAACCCAAACGCTTGATGGTCTCTTCAGTTTCCGCCAATACGGTTGCCAACTCCCGCTGTAACGCCTGTTTTGTTTGCTGATAATCTTCGTCGGAAAGCTTGCCGAGGCGGTACTCAAATTGCAAATCCCGCAAGTTGTCGTAGATGGCCTGCTTCCGATCCTCCAAGTGCTGAATGGGGGAAACCGGCTCCGGTTCCGGCACATCCTGCGGGCGCACAAACAGAACAAAGAAGAGAGCAGCCAGCAGGAGCACCGCCGCGGCAAAGACGATCATGACCTTTTATTGCTGCCGCTGCGACTCGGCTCTATCTGCCCCTCGTCCAAATCACGGTCGATCTGCGCCCGAAACCGTTCCATCGCGGCCAGGTCTGCGGGAGAAAGCGGAGCGGGTTGCTGCTGGTTTCCGCGCACGTAGCGCACATAGATGAAAAAGCCAATCAACAGCGCCACACCCGGCATCACCCAGGCAATCAGCCCGCCGAGACTGCTCGAGGGAGGAGACGAAAGCGCCACAACGCCCTCCTCGCGGACAAACGTATTCACTATGGCGTCATCACTCAGGCCCGCCTGTTTCATTTGGTGAATGCGCTGCCGCTTTGGATCGGCGGAATGGCAGTGCAGCATCGGACAGTTGCCCACCGTATTCCGGCAACCACCGCAGCGGCATGCCAGCCGGTCACCCACTCGCGTCACGTCCGGCGTCAGATAAGAAGTCGGGTCCTGGGCGATCAGGGCGGAAAAGCAAAGAAAGAACGCCAGCAGCAACTTTTTGTTTGCCGCGCCGAACCAGTTATTGCTGCACTGTCGCATGCGTGGGAGCAAAGCCGATCACCTCCGTACGCGGATATTGCAACCGCACTTTTCCAGGAACTAAACAAATCAAAGTGCCTGCCAGCAACACCCAGTAGCCGATCCAAATCCAGGAAACCAGCGGGAAAATATAAAGCTGAAAGGTAGCCTTGCTGTTGTCCGCCAGGACGCCCGAAAAGTTCACATACAGATCTTCATTCAAACGACGCCGGATACCAATCATCGAACTCTGCTGCTGGCTGTTTTTATAAAACCGGACCTCCGGTTCCAACTGGTCAATGACCCTGCCGTTTTTCGAAACCTCAATGGAAGCGTGACTGACCTCATAATCAGGAGTTTCACCATTGTTCACATTCAGCAGCTTCAGATCATAATGGCCAAAACGCAGGGTCTCGCCCAAACCCAGGTTGCGCGTTTCGTGCTGGTCAAAGGCATGCCCAGTAAATCCGATAAACATCAGCACAATGCCCATGTGAACCAGGTAACCGCCGTAGCGCCGCGTATTGCGCCAAGTTAATTCGAAAGCAGCGCGTCCGAGCGCCAAATGCTCCTTTAAGCGAATTGCGTTCGCGCCTTTCCAAAACTCAATCAGGATGCTGGACAACACAAAAGCGCACAAAGCGAAGGAAAGCAAAGCCGCGATCTGATAAACGCCGCAGGCCACGAGAACGCCCGCCGTTACGACGCCAAGAATTGACGGCAGCAGAAACGACCTCTTCAGACTGGCAAACGAACTCTTGCGCCAGGCAATCAGTGGACCCACGCCGGTCAGGAAAAGCAGAAACAAAGCAATCGGCACATTGACGCGGTTGTAATAAGGAGCGTCAATTGTTTCCTTCTCGCCCGTTAACGCTTCCATCACGACCGGGAAGAGCGTTCCCCACAAGACCGCGAAACAGCTTGCCAGCAAAATCAAGTTATTGAACAGAAAACTCGATTCCCGCGAAACCACGCTTTCCAGCTTTACTTCGCTCTTCAGATACGGCAGATTTTTTATGATTGCGAAGGCGGTCAGGACCGTAGCGGTAATCACGAATGTAGTGAAATACGGCTTGACGGGCGATTGCGCGAACGCATGCACGGACGCTACCAGACCAGTACGCGTCAGCGTCGTGCCGAGAATGCTCAACAGGAACGTGGCCGACACAAGCACCAT
The DNA here is from genome assembly GCA_964249105.1 of uncultured Bryobacteraceae bacterium. Taxonomy (GTDB): domain Bacteria; phylum Acidobacteriota; class Terriglobia; order Bryobacterales; family Bryobacteraceae; genus Bog-105. The sequence continues at coordinate 5,355 of CAXUBB010000046.1, forward strand.
GTTCCATACCTTCATCATGCCCTTCTTCTCCTGCATCATGACGGAGTGCAGAAAGGCAGTAGCGGTAATCCAGGGCATCAGCGAAGCATTCTCCACCGGGTCCCATCCCCAATAGCCGCCCCAACCCAGCACCGTATAGGCCCAACCCATGCCCAGCAGAATGCCGGTACTTTGAAAGAGCCAGGTCACAATGGCCCAGCGCCGGGTGGTATGAATCCAGCCTTCGCCCGGCTGCTTCGTCAACAAGGAAGCCATCGCAAACGCAAACGGCACCGTAAATCCCACGTAACCCAAGTAGAGGAACGGAGGATGGATCGCCATCGTCCACCACTGCAACAGCGGACTCAGGCCGTTGCCGTCGGGAGCTGCAATGATTCCCTGCCCCACCATCAGCACTTTGAAAGGACTTGCTACAAAAGTGATCATGCCGATGAAAAATGCGAGTGTCGTCATGAGAATGCTGACCACAATCGGCATCATCTCGCGGAACTTGCGGCGGTTCGTGTAAACCACAACCGCCGAGTAGCTCGCCAGCACCCAGCTCCACAACAGCAAAGACCCTTCCTGCCCGCCCCACCAAGCCGTGAATTTGTAAATGGTGGGCATCGCCTTATCCGTATGCGCCGCCACGTAAGCCAACCGGTAGTCGCCGCTAATCAGCAATCCGACTAAGATGGCCGCTGCCGCCGTTAACAAGCCCCAGACCGCATAGACGGCGCGTTCCGCGCTCACGATCAGAAGCGGGCGTTTTCCATACTTACCAACGACCGCCGCTGCTGCCGCAAAAACAGCGAGGCAGAACGACAGCAAAATCGAGAGCGCACCAAGGTTTTCCATGTCTCTCTAGCTCCTTACGAACGGCTGCGCAGCGACTCCAGGCTGGTCACCCTTGTGGGAGTCTCGTGCGACAACCCGCGCTGGGTCGGCTTAGCTTCGTATTTCGAAGCGCATTTCGCCTGAATTTTGCTGGCTTCAAAGACTCCGTCCGGCCCCAACCGGCCGTCCGCCAGTGCCTGGGCGTTGTCCTTGAAAGTATCGGGCAGCGGGTCCGTCCCGGTATAGACCACGTTCAGCAGTTTTGCATCCTGGTGCAAGGTAAAAGTAACCCTGGAGCCGTCCTTGACAATGGAACCCGGCTTCACGTCTCCGCCCACGCGCAAGCGGCTTCCGTGCGCGGACCCGCCCATCTGTTGCAGTTCCGCAATCGTCTTATAGTAGGTCTTCGTCTCGGAAATGCCTCCTGCCGCCAGCCATACCAAGGCACCGACAATCAAGGTCATCAGGACCGCAAATTTTGCATACGTTTTCATATTGTTGGGGACGATTTCAGTATAGCCGCGAATGGCCGGGGAAGGTGGCCCCGCATACCTTTTAGATGCCCTAGCACTTCAATAGGTGCGTTCATCCCCGTGTATTTATGAACAACTCAAGGGAATTTACCACGTCACCGCCATCACGCCTGATGCTAGGCACAAATTACAGTTCTACTCGGAGTCGCTGGGCTAAGATGAGGACCGCTAACGCAATATGATCGATTCATGGCGCAAGCTCCTCGCACACCGTTACCCCAATCAGTGAAATGGCGATTGCTTTGCTGCTTGCTGCTTGGCATGCTGTTAGGGGCCGGAGCTGGAATTTCCGCCGATAGACGTTTGCAATTGCTCATGGTGTGTATCGCCGTGATTGTCGGTTGCTACGCCGGATATTCAATTTGGGGAGCGCGCAGAGGTCGTTAGCATCCTCGGCGCTTGAAGCCGGAACAGCAATGCTCAATGACCGTGTCTCGTCTGCTATTCTGAAAGTGGTTCACTCTACTTGTGAGCGAGGTGCCGAATGATAGTACCAGTTACTCCCAGTCCATACGGAAAAGCTCGGCGTTTTGCTCTCCCGCAGCATTGAGAATCTTCCAGCCGCTTCCCTGAAGTTTCTCTTTGCGTGCTCTCCCGGAGAGCATCCGCAGCCTTTCTCTCCATAACCCGAAAAGTCTTTTGCGTCTCTGGACTTTTGCCGTCCGGCAGGCGCGTGATTTGGTCCCTTGATTGAAATGCGCAGGTATGTTTACATTTCTCGGCAACAACACAGTTTCAGAGGTTCTCGCCTTTCTCTATGAGCATTGGAAGCGCGAGCGGAGGGCAGTCCTTACCATCGCCGGCAGTATGGCTGTAGCGACAGTAGCCGATCTTTTCCTGCCTGTTTTCTCCGGCAGGATGGTTGACGCCATCACCCTCCAGGGCGTATCGCGGGAACACGCGTTTGGTAACGCCCTGCTCCCGGTAGGAGTTATAGCCGCCTTGGGAGCGACCCTGATCGGGGCCCGACATCTCGCCTTCCAAGTCACTTCCGGCTTGACAACTCGGCTCATGTCCCGCATGGCGTCAGACGCTTTCTGGCGAGTACAGCGCTTCTCCACCGACTGGCACGCCAATACTTTTGCCGGTTCCACCGTGCGCCGCATCACGCGCGGCATGTGGGCCATGGACCTGATGAACGATACGATCCTGCTCGCCTTGCTTCCCGCCTTTCTGGTCCTGGTCGGCGCTTCCGTCATTCTCGGCGCCCATTGGGCGAGCATGGGCTTTCTTGTAAGCGCCGTGGCGAGCGTTTATATGGCTGCCTCCGTCGCGCTATCGCTTGGCTATGTTGCCCCGGCCGCTCGTTTGTCAAACGCGCAGGACACGCGCCTGGGAGCCGCGTTCGCCGACTCGATCACTTGCAATGCCGTGGTGAAAGCGTTCGGAGCTGAATCCCGCGAAGACGCACGGCTCGGCAGAGTTCTCGGCAAATGGGAAGCGCGCACGTACCGGTCCTGGATCTTCGCCACGCGCAGAGGCACCATGCAGCTTACCGTATTGCTCGCCTTGCGCGTGCTCATTATTTTGTATGCGCTCCTGCTCTGGCGACGCGGCGCGGCGACTTTGGGCGACGTCACGTTTGTGCTGACCAGTTACTTCATCGTGCATGGTTACCTCCGCGACGTGGGCCAGCACGTTGCGAATTTCCAGCGCAGCGTGAACGAGATGGAGGAGATGGTGCAATTAAAGCGCGAATCTCTCGACATTGAGGATCGTCGGCATGCGCGGCCGCTGAAAGCGGAAAAAGGCGCTATCGCCTTTGAGCGCGTCACGTTCGGGTACGGTCCGCATGTGAAGCCGCTTTTCAGCGACTTTTCACTTAAGATCCAGCCCGGCGAGCGAGTGGGACTCGTGGGATATTCCGGCTCCGGCAAGAGCACCTTTGTGAAGCTCCTGCACCGGCTCTATGAGGTTCAGGAAGGCCGCATTCTGATTGACGGTCAGGATATCGCTCACGTCACCCAGACCTCTCTGCGCGCTCAACTGGCGCTCGTGCCCCAGGAGCCGATTTTGTTTCACCGGTCGCTGGCCGAGAATATCTCCTATGGCCGCCCCGATGCGCGCCCACGCGATATTGAAGCGGCAGCGCGCCTGGCAAACGCGCATGAGTTCATCAGCGCACAGCCGATGGGCTATGCCACGCTTGTGGGCGAACGCGGCGTCAAGCTCTCGGGAGGCGAACGCCAACGAGTGGCCCTCGCCCGCGCTTTTCTCGCCGACGCGCCGATTCTCGTGTTGGATGAGGCTACCTCCAGCCTCGACGCGGAGTCCGAGGCGGCTATTCAGGAAGCGATGGAACGCCTTTTATCGGGTCGTACGGCCATTATCATTGCGCACCGCCTTTCCACCGTGCGGATGCTGGACCGCATTTTAGTGTTCGACAGAGGCCGCGTGGTGGAAGAAGGAACACATGAAATATTGGTGCGCAGACTCGGCGGCACTTACAAACGGCTTTTCGAAAAGCAGGCGCTCGGAATGATGGCTGATTCCGAAGCGGTGGTGTAGCGTTCTCCAGAAAGCTGCGGGTATGATTCACTCAAGCAAGGAGCGCGCGGCGGCATAGTACGGACAACTTAATCCCGCTCTCAAAGTAAACTAATGATACGGAACGGTTTTGGCAACACCCATCAAAAACTTCCCGCCGCTCGCCCGGACTTCGCTGGACCGTCGTTTGTTGGCGCAGGTTGCGGAGCGGCCAGCGTTTCTCCAGGCGGGACGTTGGTTCGCCCGCGAACGCCCCTGGATGAACGAGCAGCACCTGAACCTGTGCCGTATCCCTGCTCCTACCTTCTTCGAATCGGCGCGCGCTGAGTGGTTCCGTGCTCAACTCGCATCGCTCGGCTGGTCGGCCCGGCTGGATCGCGCCGGCAACGTGCTGGCCCAAACGGATAACAATGACCGTCAAAGACCGTATGTTCTTTCCGCTCACCTTGATACCGTTTTCGCCCCGAATCGTCCGGAGGATGTTTACTTTGCCAGTGATGGACGGTTGATTGGGCCGGGCGTCTCCGATAACGGGTCGGGTTTAACCGCGCTGCTGGCCCTGGGTCGTGCCCTGCGTGAACTGCCCGAGCTGACAGACTTAGCCGAGTCCACACTTTTGGTTGCGAACGTCGGTGAAGAGGGAGAAGGCAATCTCAGCGGCATGCGCTATCTTTGCCGCCAGACTCCTCAACTCTCGGAGGTCAAAGCCTTTCTCGTTCTGGACGGTCCCTCCACCGACCACATTACCGCCCAGGCTCTCAGCAGCCGCCGCTTCGAAGTTCAGTTTGCCGGTCCCGGCGGGCATAGCTGGAACGATTCCGGCACGCCGAATCCGATTCACGCCCTCAGCGACGCCATTGCCGGGTTCACCCAAGCGCCCGAACCGAAGGGAGGCGAGCGCAAGGCTCGCTACTCCTATAATTTCGGCATCATTGAAGGGGGCAGCAGTATTAATTCCATTCCCGCTGCCGCTCGCGCGAAACTCGATCTGCGCTCGGAAGATCCGGCGATCCTCGACGATCTATCAGCGTTTCTGAGTACGTTTGTTGAACGCAGCCTGGAGCGTGAAAACCGGAACGCGCGAGGGGGCCGTCTGACTGCCAAGATTAAGGAACTCGGTTCTCGTCCCGGCGGCAGGCTGCCGTCGAACTCGCCCCTGTTGCAGGCCGTGCAGGCGGTTGACGGCTATCTGAACATCCGTTCCCGCATGAATTGCGCTTCTACTGACGCCAACGTACCGCTCTCCCTAGGTCTTCCGGCAGTCTCGATCGGAGCCGGAGGGGGAGGGGGCGGCGCTCACACTCCCGATGAATGGTATCAGCCCGATGGCCGCGAACTCGGGCTCCGGCGCATTCTGCTGATTCTGGCGGCCATGCTGGAAACCGTTGAGTGACTGAAACTCTTGAACAGGCAAAAAGCGCGCCGGCGCGGTGGAAAGCCGACTTCTCATTGGCTTTCATCGCGCTCGTCTGGGGAGCAACGTTTGTTGTTGTCAAAGATGCTCTCGCCGAAATCTCCACGCTGTATTTCCTGGCGCTGCGCTTCACCTTGGCAAGCCTATGCATGCTGCCAATCCTCATACCGGTTTTCCGCGAGGAGCGGCGCTCGACAATCTGGCGCGGCTTGCGTGGCGGCTTTCTAACCGGCGCTATTTTGTGGCTGGGCTACACCCTGCAAACCTTCGGCCTCCAATACACTACGGCGGGAAACTCCGGCTTTATTACCTGTCTATATATCGTTTTTGTTCCTATCATCAGCGCTATCCTGTACCGGCGCTGGCCGCGAGTGCAGGAACTGGCCGGTATTGCGATCACCGGCATGGGCATGGTCCTGCTCACGCTTCCTTCACTTGACCGCCGCTTTCATTTCAATTTTGGAGACCTGCTCACTCTCGGCTGTGCCGTATCATTCGCTTTTCACATGCTGGTGCTCGGCTACTTCTCTCAACGCGAGCGCTTTGAGGCCGTTGCTCTCGGCCAAATCGTCTGTGTCGCCCTGCTCTCCTTCGCCGGGCTGCCTTGGGACTCGCCGCGCGTCCACTGGAGCAGTGGTTTAGTTTTCGCCATCATCTTAACCGGCCTGTTCGCCACCGCGCTTGCCTTTATTGTCCAAACCTGGGCGCAGCAGTATACCAGCGCCACCCGTGCGGCCCTGCTCTTTGCCCTCGAACCTGTTTTCGCGCTGGTGACCGCCGTATTAATCGGCGGCGAAAAGATAACCCGCAGCGCCTTATGCGGCTGCGGATTGATCCTTATCGGCATTCTGACGGTGGAATTCAAGAGACCGTCCGAGCGCAAGGCATAAAGCTCATCCCCTGGTCTTGCCATCCATCCGCAAAACCGCCAAAATTTTTCGAGTAACGTCCGCAGTGGAACGGGCAATTTCGTGCTCCCAAACCCGGAGAACATGCCAGCCGTCTTCCCGCAGAGTTGCAGAGACCTTTCTGTCTCTCAGGCGATTGCGGCTGATCTTAGCATTCCAATACTCTGTATTCGACGCGGGAATCCGCCGGCATTTCCGGCATCCATGCCAAAAGCATCCATCCAGGAACACGGCAATCCGCTGTGCGGAAAAGCTGAAATCCGGACGTCCCGGCACATCCTTGGCGTTCAACTTCCAGCCGCGAACGCCCGCGCGTATGAGAGCGGCGCGAATTTTCCACTCTGTTGAGCGATTACGTATGGAGCGAACTCTCGCCATCACCCGTGAGCGGGTCTCGGACGATACCTTATCCATTACGCCTCATCGCCGGATTCAGCTATCGGAACGCTTCCGCCGCTTTCGTTGTACCGCGCCTCGGCAAGCCGCTGCAGTCTTTGCGCCTGCGTCAGAAGAGTGCGCCGAAGACCTTTCGAAACGTCACGTTCACTAATCACACGCGCCAGATTAGCAATCGTTGTGGCGCGTCTCGCAATGCGCACATCCGGGTGCTTGCGCCGCGAGTAGAGGGGATCTGGAACGATTCTTGCCCGGTAGGCTGTTGGCAGATCTATAGCAGTCGCCGGAGCTATGTCTTTTTCATTGAGAACTGCTCGAAAGGAAGACTTGTTTAGAACCAACTGAAATACGGTGTACTCCGCCGAGTTGAGAAACGCCTTTGCGTTGTCATCCTTTGTGCTTGTTTTTTGAAGCTCCCAAAGCGGCCACACTTCCAATTCCGATACTTCAAACGGATCAAGCACATTCATCGCAACCGCGTCAGTCCGTTGATTGGTAAGATGCCGTCTAATACGGGTCCTAAGCCTCTCGTTCGTCTGCCCGACGTATATCGGCTCACCATCATAATCGTAGAACGCATAAACGCCGAACTTTGCGTTTCCAATCTTTTCTCCGTTAACGGCTATGCTGTCCAGAAACCGGCGTATCTCCTGACGAATGGCCGCGACATCCTCGGGCATGCCGGGCGATTTTTGCAGCGTATCGGACATTATGCCGCTATTTTCGCTTGCTCCGCGCGGGCGAGCGGCAAAAGCAGATTCTCGTTCAACCAAGCCACAACGGGCACAGCCAGACCGTCTCCAAATACATGATAGGCGTCGTTGTATTTATGCGGCAATGGATACTCATCAGGCACGCCCATAAGTCTTGCCGCTTCCCGCGGGGACAGCAGCCGGGAGCGAACCCGCTTTCCCTCAACAACCATAATGATTTGCCGGCTTGAACCTCCTCCCGGCGTTCTTAGACAGCCGGACACTTCATCGAAGCGAATTTCCGCCCTTTGCGCTTTGACGCCGTTTTCGTCGGGCCGGGTTCTTTTGTAAACCGTTCCGATGACGCGTTTGCCCAGTTTCATGGCTCGCTCCAGCTTTCTCCGGTGCAGGGGAGACATTAAATCAACAATGCGCTGGGTCTGCTCGGTTGTATGCCACTTGGTCCCGGTCGGCTCATCTTCCATTAAGCTGCTCAAAGCAGGACCTTTGCTCCTCCGCATGGGAAGACACCACCAGACCCACTGATTCTGAAGCGGCTGAGAAAGCCGTGTGTATGCGTTCCGCAGAGATCTCGTGTGCCACGGCTCTGACGGCTCTGATTGGCGGAGATGACTCGGAATGGAAACAGCGCTCTGGACGCCGACAATAAACAATCGCGGTCGCGACTGCGGAAGAAACCAGGCGGCATCAAGCACGAGAGCGCCCACATTGTACCCCGCGCCGGCAAGGGATTGAACAAGCGTCTCAAAATCCCGGCCTCCATGCGAAGTTAATGCGCCAGTCACGTTTTCGAGGACAATCATTTTTGGGCCGCGCCCCTCGGCCAAAAGATCTTGCACCAGCTTCCAAAACGGCATAAACGTGCCGCTCCGTTTACCGGCAAGACCAGCGCCGGAACCCGCTAGAGAGAGGTCCTGGCAGGGAAAGGAGGCCCAAACTAAGGCGGGAACGCCAGGGAGATCATTCGATGTAATAAGCCCGACATCACGCACCAGCAGTTCAGGAGAATGCCCGAAAAAGCCCCGGTATGCCGTCGCCTTCTTCTCGCAAATATCATTTGCGAAGGCGCAGTTCCATGAATCGCCTAAACCAAGACGGGCCATGCCGCCTCCGGCGAAGAACTCAAAAAAGTTCAGGCGAGGTGTGTTCATGAGTTGCCAGACGTACCCGTAATAAAGAGTGACACATTTTCCTGTCATAATTCCAGTTCGGCAAACGTTAGAAGAGTATGAGCGGCAGAGATGCTTAGCGAATTTGTAGACGAGAGGGCGAGCGCTGATCCGGTCAGCCATGCTCCCTCCCATTTCGAAGCCATTTTCCTCGAGCACTACGGACGCGTGCTGCGCCTCTTAATACGTTTAGTGGGCAATAGAAATCAAGCAGAGGATCTGGCCAATGAGGTTTTTTGGAAGCTATCGCGCCAATCCGACCACTGGTTACGGACCAACAACATCGGCGGCTGGCTCTACCGCACGGCAACCCACGCCGGTATCGATGCTTTGCGCACGACCATGCATCGCCAGCGGCACGAAGAGGCCGCAACACTGCACGCCCGCCAGAATGAGCTGGACGAAAGTGGGCCTCTTGGGGAGCTACTGCGCGAAGAAGACCGCAAAAGAGTTCGAATCGTGCTCAGAAAAATGAAACCCGCGCAAGCGCAGCTTCTACTATTGCGTGCGGACGGGTCTTCCTACAATGATTTAGCGGAAGCGCTCAATGTGGCAGTCACCGGAGTAGGCACACTGCTCAGTCGCGCTGAAGCGGAATTTCGTAAACATTACCACAAGCTGATAAAAAAAGGAATTCATTATGAGTTGTCCCGCTGAAGAAACTTTGCGCGCTCACATCGACAGAGAACTCTCCGCCACGGAAGCGAATGCCGTAGAGCAGCATGTAAGCTCCTGCGGTTTCTGCCGGAGCCGCTGCACGGAGATGGCCGCGCGCGCGGAAGAGGTGCGTCAAAAGCTCCAAGTGTTGACGCCGGAACCGGCTGAAACGCCCGTCGATGCAGGTCTCGCCTATACCTACTATCGTGAACAATACGGCGCGAAAAGCCGCCGCGTGCTCCCTGTCTGGAAGCGTCCCGCCTGGGGTGGAGTCGCCGCTTTGGGAGCGCTTGTGCTGCTTCTCAGTTTTGCGCCCGACCGCACCTGGGCGCAAAAGTTTCTCGCCATGCTCCGGGTGCAAAAACTAGCTGTCGTTCCGGTGGACCTCTCCGCTATCACCTCCGGAAACGGAGCCGCAGGAAACGGAAAGCTCATCGCGCAGCTCATTTCAGACAACGTCGTCGTAACGATGGATCCCGGCAAACCCGTCACCGCACCAAGTCTGGAGGCCGCCCGCCGGATGGCCGGATTCACCCTTCAAACGCTGGACACTTTAGGATTGCCTCAGCAAATTTCCGTCAGCGGCGAAGGCGCTTTTCACATGACCCTTGACCGCGATCGCATTCAAGCCGTTCTCGATGGAGCGGGCCGTTCCGACATCCAGATTCCCGCCTCCGTGGACGGCGGCACCGTAGCGGTCCACGTTCCCAAACTTGTGCGGCTGCTTTATGGCACTTGCACCGAGCAAAGCGTTCCGTCGAGCAGGGACTGCATCGAGTTCGCCCAAGTACCCAGTCCTACCGTTAGCGTTCCGCCCGCGCTCGATATTGCTGCTCTCGCGGAAGCAGGCTTGCAACTAGCTGGAATGAGCGCCGCCGACGCGCACGCTTTCTGCCAAACCGTGGATTGGTCGTCAACACTGGTCATACCCGTCCCGCAAAATGGAAGCTCCTACCGGACCGTTTCTGTCGATGGAGTCAACGGTACGCTGATTGAAGGCGCTCCGCATGGTAATTTTGTCGGCGCTTACGCGCTGATCTGGGTTAAGAATGGTGTTGTGTACTCATTGAGCGGAAAAGGGCAACCTGATAAGGCCCTCGCGGCAGCGGCATCTTTGAGCTGAAATTGTGTCGATTTCCCAGTCAATTCTCCAAACGGCAACGATCTCCGAAAGCGCACGGATTTCCGAGCTTGCCATCTGTACCCGCCGTTTGCGAAAACTCTTTGATGAGAAAGTCGCAGTCCGTGGCCTCACTCTCAATGTTCGCCGGGGCGAGGTCTTCGGCTTTTTAGGTCCGAACGGAGCGGGCAAGAGCACTTCGGTCAAAATGCTGCTGGGTTTGGTCAAGCCGACGAGCGGCACAGCGCAACTCCTGGGACAACCCATCGGACACCGGCAGACCAGATCCAAAGTCGGTTTTCTGCCTGAGCACTTCCGCTTCTATGACTGGCTGACCTCCGCGGAACTTCTGCGCCTTCACGGCCAACTCTATGACATTCCCGCCCGGACCCTGCGCCGGCGTATCCCTCTCCTGCTCGACACCGTAGGATTATCGCCGCATCGGGACAAGCAACTACGGCATTTTTCGAAAGGCATGCTCCAGCGCATCGGGCTCGCCCAGGCGCTCCTCAACGAACCTGACCTGCTATTTCTGGACGAACCCACTTCCGGCCTTGATCCCGTAGGCCGTCGGCTCGTCCGCGACCTTATCAAAGCCCAGCGGGACCGGGGCGCCACGGTGTTCCTCAACTCCCATCTGTTAAGCGAAGTTGAAGTCACCTGTGATCGAGTTGCGTTCATCAAAGCCGGAGAGGTGATTGAAATTCGCGACGTCAACGCTTTCACTGAGGACCGCAATCAAATTCTGGCGCGCGTACGCAATCTCTCGGAGGATACGCTGAACGGCCTGCGCACGTGGTCCTCGCGTGTTGTCAAGGAGGGCGAGCAACTGACGGTAAATCTCCACTCGCCCGATCTCGCCCCACGGGTCTTGCGCTACCTGGTCGAGCGCGGAGCGGAAGTTTTCGAGTTCACTCCGCAGCGTCTTTCTCTTGAAGACAGATTTCTCGAAATTCTCGGAACGGACGAGGGACTATGAAACACGTCTGGACCATGGCGGGCGTCACCTTTCAGGAAGCCGTCCGCAAAAAGATACTCTGGATGGCTCTCCTGGCGGGCGCGGCCTTTCTGCTGCTCTTTGGTATCGCGCTTCACTTTCAAGTCGAAGAGTTCCACAACAGGAACATTCGTCCCTTTATGCAGAAACAGATGCTCAGCGGCATCCTCATGGTGGGCCTGTATGCGATTGACCTGCTCGTTGTGGTAATCACCATCGTGACATCGGTTGATACGCTCTCGGGCGAGATCGCTTCAGGCACCATCCAGGCATTAGCGACCAAGCCCGTGCGCCGTTGGGAATTGCTCGCTGGGAAATGGCTAGGCTTTTCCGCCATGCTCACCTTGTACATCGCTCTTATGGTCCTCGGAATCAACGGACTGACTCGCGTGGCGGCTGGCGTGACAGCACGCCACCTCTTGCAAGGCTTGAGTTTAATTTGGCTGCAAAGCATGTTGCTGCTCTCGGTCACTTTTTCGTTCGGCACTACTTTCTCGACCCTGACGAACGGCGTTCTTGCCCTGGGACTCCATGGGCTGGCGTTTCTCGGCGGCTGGATCGAGCAGGCCGGAGCTTTAACCAACACGCCGAAAGCCGTGGCGGTCGGAGTGGTCGCCAGCATGATTATGCCGAGCGAGTCGCTGTGGCGCAGAGCCGCTTTCGAAATGCAATCTCCGCTCACCACTGCCATCAATGTTTCGCCCTTCAGCGGAGCCTCGGTTCCCAGTTCTTTAATGATCGGCTATGCCGTCCTTTACACGGCTCTTTTTCTCATCCTGGCAGTCCGGCGCTTCAGCCGTCGTGATCTTTAGATTTTTTGTGATAAGCTCCTTGCGCCGGGAAATGTGTATAGAAAATTTCTTTTTGAACAGCGCAAGAGCGATTCAAGTTAGCGCGGCAATATTTCTGATTGCCGCAACTGCCCAGGGGAGAGACAATCTTCGCCCGCTCAACTTCGAACGGAACGGGGGACAAGCCGCCGCCGATGTCCGGTTTTTGGCGCGAAATCCCCGCTACACGCTGTTCTTATCCGATCACACAGCTACGTTTTCATCCGCTCAGCGCTGTTCTTTGCAGATGAGTTTTGCGGGCTCGAAAACTTCGGATGCGATCACAGGTGATAACTCTCTGCCGGGCAAAGTCAATTATCTGATCGGGAACGATCCCAAACGCTGGCGTCATTCCGTGCCTACCTTCGCCAAAGTTCATTACCGGAATCTTTATCCTGGGGTCGATCTGGTTTTCTACGGCAATCAGCAGCAGCTTGAATACGATTTCATCGTTGCTCCTCACGCTGATGTCCACGCGATCAGACTGTCCTTTTCGGCCGCGGCGGAAGCGTTACCGTTAAGTCTCGAAAAGAACGGAGACCTTCGCTGCCAACTTCCCAATCATGAGTTCCGGCTCCACAAGCCTGTTCTTTATCAATGGACTCACGGTCAGCGTGA
>CAXUBB010000047.1:0-12253 GCA_964249105.1 uncultured Bryobacteraceae bacterium
GCCCCGTACTTCCTCCCACCCGCTCATACCTGAGAGGAATTTCTATTTGTTTGCAATTCCGCTTAACTCAAATTGAACCGGGTTTTCCCATGAAATTTCCTAGGCTTTGCACGAAAAGCGCGTCGCATTTTTTCCCTATCTGGAAAACGATTTTTATTTGTTTTCTCGGCTGCGGGTTCGGCTATGCGGATAATGCCATTCAAATTGAAAATGCCAAGCCCGGCGTTTCCAATTGGCAGTTGGCAAACCCGGCCACGAACCGGGAGATTGAAGGTTACGCATCGCTCACCAGCGTCAATCTTGGAAGCCGGATCAGCTTTTTTGTCAGCACGAGCGATCCAACATTCAACATTCAGGTTTACCGGTCCGGCTGGTACGGCGGCTTAGGAGCGCGCCTGATGACCAGCATTTCCGGCCTGACAGGCGCGCTCCAGCCCACGCCAGATCCCGATCCGGTCACGGGACTGGTCAACTGTCAGTGGACCAGTTCCTACACTCTGACTATTCCCGCCACCTGGACAAGCGGCATCTATCTCGCGCGGCTTACCGGAAACGTGAGCGGCAAACAGAGCTATATCATCTTTGTTGTTCGCGATGACAGCAGGACTTCGGATCTGGTCTTCGAATCCAGCGTCACGACTTTTCAAGCCTATAATTTCTGGCCTGGCGGAGACAGCGGCAAATCGCTCTATAGTTGGGCTCCCGGCGGACGCGGATGGAAAGTTTCCTTCAATCGGCCGTATGTGCTGGGTTACAGCTATTCAGATAGCAGCCCGGGAGCCGCGTCGGGGGTCGGCGCGGGAGAGTATCTGGCTAATCTGCAGCCTGGTCCCAATCGCGGCTATCCGATTCCAGCAGCAGGATTTGAATACAACATGGTCCGCTGGCTTGAGGCAAACGGCTATGACGTCACTTACATCACGGATCTTGATCTGCACGAGAACGCTGCCGTGCTTCGAAATCATAAGGCGTTCCTCTCCGTGGGCCACAACGAATACTGGTCCATGCCGATGGTGCAGAACCTGCAGAGCGCGATGAGCGTCGGCGTGAATGCCGGTTTCTTCTCCGCCAACACAATGTACTGGCAGGTTCGTTTCGAAACCGACGCTTCCGGAAACAGCGATCGTGTCATGGTCTGCTATAAATCCGACGCGCCTTCGAGTGACCCGATGTACTCCGTAAACCCTCAATTGGCGACCGTCAATTTCCGCAGTAATCCGGTCAACATGCCCGAAGCGGGACTGATGGGTGTTGAATACATCGGCGACCCCGTCACCGCCGACATCGTTATTTCGAATGCCTCACATTGGTTAATGAACGGCACCGGCCTTCATAATGGCGACCATCTGCGCGGTCTGCTCGGCTATGAAGTCGATGCTTATGTTCCCGGAATTTCGCCCGCCAATACGGTTGTGCTGGCGAGTTCGCCGATTGGTTTTCCCGATGATGTAGACAACCCGCCCGGCTTTACCTGCCAATCCACTATTTGTAACTCGAACATGACTTGGTACTCTAATGGGCGCTCTTCCGTTTTTGCAACGGGTTCTATCTTCTGGAGCTGGGGTCTGGACGACTTTAATGCTCCTGCCCTGCGCCCTTCCTATTTAAGTTCCGCCGCTCAGCAATTGACAAAGAACGTACTCGCTGCGCTCATCAGTCCGGTGGTTATCACCACATCTTCCTTGCCGAACGCCATGGCCGGTAGCGCCTACACGCCCTATCAACTCGCTATCGCCGGCGGAAGCGCGCCGTATGTCTGGTCGGCTTCCGCTTTGCCCGCCGGAATGGTTTTAAGCTCGTCGGGGGTTCTCAGCGGCGTCCCGGCTTCTCCGGGAACCAGTTCCATGACAGTAACGGTGGTTGACAGCGCCGGGAACTCGGCAACGACTTCGTTGACATTGATTGTTCAGACTGCCACTGGCGGTAGTGGAGGCAGCGGATCTCTTGCGGTGACAACGACCGCGCTTCCCTATGGCGTATCCGGTACTGCTTTTACTCAGGCGCTCGGAGCAAGCGGCGGTGTTGCGCCTTATCAATGGTCCGTAATAAGCAGGGCGCTGCCTCCCGGATTGACGCTGAGCGCGGCGGGACAACTGGCCGGAACTCCCCAAAACGCGGGAACTTTCCCCCTTACGGTCCAGGTCACGGACAGCAGTTCGCAAAGCGCAACCGGCGCTCTGGAAATCGTCTCCATTGGGACCGTAGACTCTTTCCTGGCGAGTTCAATGGATACCACACGCTGGTGCCAATGTGTTCTCGATCAAGCGTCCGGCAGCCAGAATTCGCAGATATCCATTCAGCAGGGCAACGGCCAACTCTCCATCACACCGCATTCCGGCTTGCCCGGCATGAACTACAACGGCTATCAAGCGTTGATTCCTCTGGACATGACCGACGCCGCTCTGAGCGTGCAAGTGGTGCAAGCCGCCACGGGCAGCGGTTACACGGACACTTCCTTCGTCCTGGGAACAGATGCGCAGAATTGGTACCGCTTTATTGTCGAAGGCGGGAACCTTTATCTCCAGTCCATGATTGCTGGAGCCAAATCAGGCGTGACGATTCCCTATGATTCGGCTGCTCATGCCTACTGGCGTCTTCGCCATGGCAGCGCAAACAGTCAAATCTTCTTTGAAACAAGCGCTAACGGCGTGTCATGGACGGTTCAGCGGCAGGTATTGGCCACCGTTCCCGTGACTTCGCTGTTTGTTGGCCTAAATGCAGGCACTTGGAGTTCCGACCAGAACACCGGGCAAGCCGTTTTCGCTAACCTGCGATGGGAGGAAAACAGCAATCCGCCTCTTCCGTACGTCGTTGCCGCGCCGCTCGGGAGCGGAACGGTGGGAGCAAGTTATACCGGCACGGTAACAGCGACGGCAGGCACCTCGCCTTTTCAATGGTCGCTGGTGAGCGGTGCTCTTCCTCCCGGCTTGGCATTTAGCTCGACTGGAAACTTGTCAGGAGTGCCAACCACGGCGGGAAGTTTCAGCTTCACGGTTCAAGTCCAGGATGCTACCTCGCTTACCGCCACGCAGGTTTTCCAAATCAACATTGCTCCAGGCGCTCCGTTAAGCATCTCGCCAACCGCACTACCCAATGGAACTGCCAACTCCCCTTATAGCCAAGCCTTAACTTCCACCGGCGGGACACCCCCTTATCAATGGTCTTTACTGAGCAGCTCTCTACCGGCGGGATTAACGTTAAGCGTTGGCGGCCAAATAGCTGGAACGCCAACGGCCATAGGCGCCTTCAGCTTCACGGTTCAAGTCAAGGACAGCAACGCAGCTACCGTTACTCAAGGGTTGCGCCTGACGATTGCCGCCCAAACCTACACCATCGCAGGCCGCGTCACACAGTCCGGATCCGGCTTGGCTGGTGTCACGGTTTCTTTAAACGGCGCGAGCACAGCCATTACCAGCAGCACAGGAGCATTCTCTTTCCCTGGTCTTACCAGCGGCACTTACACAGTGAGCGCCGCGCTTTCCGGATTTACTTTCAGTCCGCCCAGCCAGACATTCTCAAACATTGCCGCCAATCAGACGGCGAACTTTAGCGCGTCCGCGGCGACGGTCACGCCTCGCGCGATCAGCATTGATTTTGTGGGGAGCGGCATGCCCATGGGCAGTACCGAAACAGCGGGCGTCGTCTCCAAACCGCACTGGAACAATGCGGTCGGCAATAAAAGCACAACCGCTTTGAATCTCATCGACGAAACCAATATGGCGACAGCGGCAACTTTGACATGGACGGCGGATAATACCTGGAGCACCCCCATAACCGATACACCAGGTAACGCCCGCATGATGAAAGGTTATCTCGATACCGCTTCCGGCAATCCGATCACAGTCGCCGTCGCCGGCTTGCCGGTCTCCTCCACAGGGTATGACATTTATGTGTACTTCGACGCCGATAATGGTTCAGCAACCAAAACCATCACCTACTCCCTGAGCGGGACAGGCGCGGCAAAAACGAGCGTGGTGGGCCTGGATGCCGCGAACAAAAACTTTAACGGCAAATTCACTCTCGCCCAGGGAACGGCCGGCAACTATGTAAAGTTCACCGTTCAAACCACAGCTTTCACTCTGACCGTCACTCCCAAAAAGGCTTCCGATTCTGTCCTACGGGCCGCCGTCAACGCAATCCAGATTATTCCGCATTAATGGTTGTCAGATGGTGTTCTTGTACTATGACTTTGCCGTAACGGTCTAAGCGTCGGCAAAGCGGAATCGCTGTAATGAAAAATCCAGCTCATGGCGATAAGAAGCCTGAGGATGGATATGGGTTCCAACACTGCGAATGAGGGCTTCCTAGATCGAGAAGTCTTCATCATTGTTCCGGCTTACAACGAAGGGAGTGTTCTCGGCCAGACCGTCGATGAGCTTCTTCCTTATGGATTTCAGGTGGTGGTGGTAGACGACGGCTCCTCGATTCCGGCAATCACTTACCTTCAGAACCGAGCGGTTCATTATCTTCGTCATATAACAAACCTTGGCCAGGGCGCGGCGCTGCAAACGGGCGCTGAATATGCCCTGCTGAAAGGCGCAAAGGCTATTGTTCATTTCGATGCCGACGGCCAGCACAGCCCTTCGCTCATCAGCATGTTACTGGGACCGATCCGGCGCGGCGAGTGTGATGTGGTCCTCGGTTCGCGGTTCATTAACCAAAAAGACCGCCAAGGCGTACCCCGAATTAAGCAAATCCTTCTCAAAGCGGGCGTTTGCGTTTCCTGGCTGTTTGCAGGCGTATGGTTGACCGATACGCACAACGGCTTCCGCGCCCTTTCACGAGACGCAGCCCGTCAAATCAAGCTGACGGAAAACGGTTACGCGCACGCAACTGAAATTTTGGAATTGATTCGCAAATCCAGCCTGCACGTGAAAGAAGTTCCCACGACAATCCGCTACACGGAATACTCGCTGGCTAAAGGCCAAAGTGTTTTTAACAGCATTAACATCTTTTTCGATCTTCTTTTAAGGAAACTAGCCGAATGAAATGGATTCAAATTATTCTCATTATTTTCAGCCTCGCGACTGCTGTTCTGGGAGGCATGATTTTTCATTCCAAATTAATGAGCCGGCTCTTTACGGCGCTGCTGTCCTGCCTGGCGCTTGTGTTGGTGATTCTGCCCGATTTGACAACTGATTTGGCGCGGCTCTTGGGCGTGGGGCGCGGCACGGATCTTCTCTTCTATGTCGTTTTCTTTGCTGTGGTGCACATTTTTCTACTGTTATACCTGCGGACGCGCAAACTGGAACGGAAGCTAACCGAATCCATCCGCGCCCTCGCCATCCAAGGATCCGGCCAGGCCGGAATGCAAGCAGTTGTTCCGCTCTCGCAGGAGTAGCCACGCCGATGACGAATGTTTATACTTTTCGACGCTTCTGAGATTTACGCCCTCCTCGTTCAACTAGTTAGCAGTAGGAACTCGTCCGAAGCTTATCGTTGCCATGCCGGAACTTCTCCAACAGCAATCACATAAATATGAGCAGTTCCGTTGTATCGGCGCCGCTTGCGAAGATACTTGTTGTGAGGGCTGGCAGGTAAGCGTTGATCGGAAGACTTACGAGAAGTATCAGCATTGCTCTCATCCGGTGCTGCATTCCCAACTCCGGCAATGGGTCCAGATCCAACCAGCGGCTGAGAATGAGAACAACTTCGCCCGGATTGTTCTCAACGGGTCGTGCTGTCCATTTCTCTCCGAACAATTATGCTCGATTCAGAAGCAACTAGGCGAAGATCACCTTGGCAGGACCTGCGCGACATTTCCGCGCATTCATAATCGAGTGGCCGGGGTCATTGAGAGATCACTGGATTTGTCCTGTCCGGAAGCCGCTCGTTTGTTGCTGCTTGATCCCAATCCAGCCTCCTTCCATCAAACGGAGCGCGATGGCGAAGAACGGTACGATCTTGGGAGCGATTCGGGCAATCCGCATCCTTATTTCTGGGAAATCCGGTCGGCCCTCCTTTCGCTGCTGCAGAACCGCAAATATCCCGTTGCGAAGCGTCTCGTTCTGATTGGGCATGTTTGCGACAAGCTCAGCGAACTTGCCGAAAGCGGCCATAATGAGTTGACGCCGCAAATGCTGGAGGGGTTCGCCTTCGGGATTGACGCCAGCCTTTACGATGCTCATCTGCGGGCTTGTTCCGCCGATGCCGCTGACCAGTTAAATACCGTTCTCCAGCTCATGATGGCGCGCATTCAACTGGATTTCACGCCGGGACGTTATCGGGATCTTTATCAGGAGTTCGTGGACGGTCTTCAGCTAAAACCGGGGTTGGATTTTAAGGAGTGCAGCCGCAGTTACGCAGAAGCTTACACACGCCAATACGCGCCTTTTCTGGCTGCGCATGAGCACATGCTGGAGCATTATCTGGTGTACTACGCTTATAAGACGCTGTTTCCCTTTGGCTCCCCGGCGCTGAATTCCGCTCTGCCGGACGAGTACAGGCAGAATTTGTTTACCACGCACTATCTACTGATAGCGTCTTACTTCGCCGTGGCGCAAAGTCTTATGATCGGCTTGGCGGCGAAATATGGTCCGGATTTCGGCCCTGATCATGCGGTCCGGTGCATCCAGTCCTGTTCAAGAACGCTGGAGCACTGCACGTCGTACCCGTCACGGGTACTCCAGATCCTTGCAGCCAATAACATAAAAAAAAGCGCGGCTGGCATGTCAATGCTGACACAGGGTCCGCAGTACCATGAGCGTCCGTCCGAGTAGATCTCTTTGTTCGCAGTAGCGGATGCCATTCAATAACTATGCCGGCACAATCGGCGCTTTGTCCTTAGGAATGCGCTGAAGCGTTTCTTTGCTGATTTTTAGATGCTGCACGATCAGCTCCGGCGGTGTATGCGCGACCCACTCGGACAAAGATAAATCCTGAAAACGGTTCGCCTTGAACATTTCCAGAAATACTAGGTCTGTATCGCCGGTGTTCTCAATGTAGTGACCGAATGTCCTGGGTACATATCCGACATCGCCCGCGTGGAAGTCCGCTGTGCGTGCTTTACCGCCATTGAAGAACACGGTCATGCGTCCTTGACCTCTGACGTAATACTGCCACTCATCGGCATTCTGGTGCCAATGAAGCGCCCGCAAGCCGCCGGGCTTGACAATGATGTGGGCAGCGGCAATCGTGGTTGAGACCGGGAAATTGCGTGAATCCACCACCCGTACCTCCCCAGACCTCGTTTTGAAAGTGGGGGGCATCGAGCGCATCGCAAAATCAAAGGCGACTGGCGAAGCGCCTTTTGAGCCGCCAGCGGCGCGTCGGTCTTCTTCTAACGACCCAGGCACTGGAGTCTGGAAAATGTAATGCCCCTCGGGAGGAACGCTGTACACGCCTTGGAGATCGCTTTCGGGCACTCCCCAGTTTTTCGCCAGCACCTCGCGAGGCGTGTGCCGCGTCCAATCGGAAATCAGCGTCGTGTTGCCCTCGGAAAATTTTCCGTCGTCAAACACCAGCAGAAACTCGCAGCCCTCCGGTTCCAGTCCCTGGATTGAGTGCGGAGTGCCGGCCGGAAAAAACCAAAGGTCATTTTCCGTGACATCTTTGACGTAGCTCCTGCCATCATCATCAATTGCCGTTAAACGCGCGTTGCCGTTCAACATCAGAGACCACTCGGCGGCATCATGCCAATGTAGTTCGCGGATGCCGCCTGCCGTTAGGCGCATGTTCACGCCCGCGATATCTTTGCAAATCGGGAAATCCGCGACAGTAACCTGCCGCGACCAGCCTCCCTCCTGGATGCGTCGGTGCGCCACCGAAAATGAGTTCCAGAAAGTTTGTACTTCGCCGTGGTCGGTGTCCGGCGGCAGAAAAGTATTTGGGTTTGCGTCGCGAATACTTCGATTTTCCGGGCCAGGGTCAGTTACACTCTTGTCTTGTTTAGCCTGATCAACCTTTTCCATCCCTTGTCCGCTCGCTCCACCGGCAGTCAGCATCACCGCGGCAAAGGCCGCTGATCCTGTCAGTAAGCGCCGCCGGTCAACGCCCTTCCAATCCCCTGCTTCCGGCGACGTTTCCTGCGAAGCACTCTCATTATTTTCCGTCATGTATCTACTTTTCAGACGCCTAGGATCAAAGGAAATTTCGTGCGGGAAGAACGCGAACCATAGTGAAATTTACCGACTCGTATTTCTCCCGATGAGGAGACCGCTTCGCTTTTTCGTCTGACGATTAACGAAATTGATATGCCAGGAAACGGCTATTCGCGTAGGCGATTTATAAGCGGCACCGGTGTTGTTGCTGCTTGCGCCAGTTTGACAGGACCGGCGGAGGCGCAGATACAGACGGATACCATACCACGCCGGAAGTTTGGTCGGCACCCGGACGAGATTTCAGTCCTGGGACTAGGCGGGCACCATCTCGGGAATGCGGCAACGGTTCAGGATGCCGTCTCGATCTTACATGAAGCAGTGGATCACGGAGTTAATTTCTGTGACAATGCCTGGGAGTACAATGACCACCGCTCGGAGGAGTGGATGGGCAAGGCGCTGGCGGGCGGCTACCGCGACAAGGTCTTTCTCATGACTAAGGTTTGCACGCATGGACGCGACGCTTCCGTGGCGATGCAAATGCTGGAAGAGTCGCTTGGGCGATTGGGAACGGACCACCTGGATCTATGGCAGATCCATGCGGTGGTTTATGACAACGATCCGGATCTTGCTTACCGCAAGGGCGGCGTCATTGAGGCGCTCGATCAGGCTAAACAGCAAGGTAAGGCGAGGTATGTGGGATTCACGGGCCACAAAGACCCGCGTATTCACAAACGCATGATCGATATGGGGTATGCATGGGATTCCGTGCAGTTTCCGATTAACGCTTTTGACGCACAGTTTCGCAGCTTTCAGGAGATCGTTTTGCCGGAAGCGCTGAAGCGTGGAATAGCGGTGCTCGGCATGAAACCGCTCAATGGTGACGGCGCGCCGTTTCATCATAGTGATGTCAAGCTGACGCCGGAGCAGGCGTTGCGGTATGCGATGAGTGTTCCCGGCGTGACGACGACAATCACGGGTATGGAGTCGTTAACAGTGCTGCGGCAAAACCTGGCCATCGCGAAGGGTTTCGAGCCGCTGAAGCACGCGCAAATGCAGGAACTGGCTGCCGCCGTGAAGCCGTTCGCGGGCGATGGCCGGTTTGAGGTTTATAAAACGTCGCTGCGGTATGACGATATCGTGACGCGACAGATGCATGAACAGCCGCTCAGCGGGGCGCACGCGTGAGGAGGAGATAAAGAAGCCGTGCCGGTACCACATCGTGAGATTAAAGGCGTTTCCGTTTCGATTATTGGCGTGGGCGGTTCCGCGCTGGGCGACATCAAAGATCAGTCGGAAGCGGGACGTGTTGTTTCAGAAGCGCTCGAAAATGGAATTAACTTCTTCGACAACGCGTGGGAGTATCACGACGGAATGAGCGAGGAAGTTCTAGGCCGCGCTTTGAAAGGCAAACGCGAGCAGGCGTTCCTGATGACGAAAGTATGTTCGCACGGGCGCAAGCGTGATGTTGCTATGAAGATGCTGGAGGATTCACTACGGCGGTTGCAGACAGACCATCTTGATCTATGGCAGATCCACGAGGTGATCTATGATAACGACCCCGATCTGCATTTTTCTCATGATGGAGCAGTGGAGGCGCTGACGCAGGCTAAGCAGCAGGGCAAAGTCCGGTTTGTCGGATTCACCGGACACAAAGATCCCGATATTCACTTAAAAATGCTTTCGCATCGTTACCCGTTTGATACCGTGCAGATGCCCTTGAATCCCTTCGACAAGAACTACCGTTCGTTTCAGGAACGCGTGATTCCCGAGGCGCTGCGTCAGGGCATTCTGCCGATTGGAATGAAATCGATGGGCGGCGGCGGCGAGCCGGTGAAGCGCGGCGTGGTGACTGCCGAGGAACTGTTACGGTACGCCATGAGCGTTCCCGGCATATTGACCACCGTAAGCGGCATGGATTCGTATGATGTGTTCCGGCAGAACCTGGCGATTGCCGATAATTTTACTCCGCTGAACGGCACGGAGATGGCGGCGCTGGAAGACCGGGTGAAGGCAATAGCGGGCGATGGGCGCCTGGAGCATTATAAAGCGACAAAAATGTACGATGCCGCCGTGGGACGCCAGCAGCATGGATTCCCCAGCGCCAAGGAGTTGCCCGCATGATTCCGGTCCTGTTCCTATGGGCGCTGTTCGCGCAGGCCGGACCGCCCTCGCCGCAAGCTCCGATGAAGCAGAATCGCGCGCCGGTACCGGCACAACCCGCGCCTTTGCAACAACCGTCGTCAGCGGAAGTGGACCGCTTATTCGCGCTGGCGGCGATGCAGGGAAACAATGCGGAAATCGGCATGGCTGAACTCGCGCTAAAGCGCGGATCGGCTAATGAGGTCAAGGGGTACGCCGGCAAGATGATCGCCGAGCATAAGGGCCTTATGGAAGAAATGATGCCTGTCTTGCAGCGCGTGTTAACGAACCCTCCCGCAGAACGGCTTACCCCGGCGGATCAACTGGCGATGCGGCATCTTGAGTCTGTAAAGCCCGTGGACTTCGATCAGCTTTACGTGATGGAGCAGATCGGTGGGCATCTAGCGATGCTGACAGCGTTCCAAACGGAAGCTGATAACGGGGCTGATGCCGAGTTGAAAGAGCTTGTCCGCAAGTGGACGCCGACCATTCAAGCGCATCTGCAGCTCGCCGTGGACACGGCTAAGCACGTCGGTGGAGCCAGTCCTTTCAAGCAATAGGGACTATTTCGTTACTTTCTGTCATTTGCTGTGTCTTAAGCTTTGTAGGGAATCAAAATTCATGGCGCAAACAGCAGCGGATATCATCATCCAAACCATCATGAACTGGGGCGTGGACACCATCTTCGGGCTCCCGGGCGACGGCATTAACGGAATCATGGAGGCGCTCCGTAAGCAGAAAGATAAAATCCGATTCATTCAGGTCCGGCATGAGGAGGCGGCCGCTTTCATGGCGTGCGGTTATGCTAAGTTCACTGGCAAACTGGGCGTCTGTTTGGCCACATCAGGCCCAGGAGGAATTCATCTGCTCAACGGCTTGTATGACGCTAAATTGGATGGTCAGCCGGTGCTGGCCATTACCGGACTGCAATTCCACGATCTGGTCGGCACGCATACCCAGCAGGATGTCGCGCTCGATAAGCTATTCCAGGATGTGGCGCTCTACAGCGAGCGCATCATGGGCGCGGCTCATGCGGAAAATGTGACGGAGTTGGCCTGCCGCACGGCTTTGGCGCGAAAAGGGGTGGCTCATATCACCATTCCCACGGACCTGCAGGATCAGGAACTCAGCAAAGACATGCGCTCCATGCGCAATAAGCCGCACCACGTCTCGGAAGAGTTTGCCATCGGAGCGCGGCGGCCCACGGCGCAAGAAGTGGAAGCAGCCGCAGAGCTATTGAATGCAGGGAAAAAGGTGGCCATCCTGGCGGGTCGGGGTGCGTTAAAAGCCAGCGCGCAGTTGGAAAAAGTGGCCGAACTGCTGGGAGCGCCCATTATCAAGGCGCTGCTAGGAAAGTCATGCGTGCCGGACGATAGTCCCTATACAACTGGCGGCTTGGGCCTGCTCGGCACTGAGCCGTCACAGGACGCCATTGAAGAATGCGACACGCTCTTCATCGTTGGCTCTTCCCTGCCCTATATCGAGTTCTATCCGAAGCCGGGACAAGCCAAATGCGTTCAGATCGATATTGATCCCGTCCGCATCAGCTTGCGGTATCCGGCGGACGTGGCCTTAGTGGGCGACGCCGTGGAAACGCTGAACGCCTTAATTCCTCATTTGAAGCCAAAGGACCAATCGTTCCTCAAAAAAGCGCAGGACCGCATGAAGGAGTGGAACGAGACCATCCAAGCGCGTGGAACGGCTAAGGATGTGCCCATGAAGCCGCAGGTCGTGGCGTATGAATTGGGCAAGCGGCTGAAAGCCGATGCTCTGGTGGCGGGCGATTCCGGCACGAACACCACCTGGTGGGCTCGTTACATTCCCTCCTTGCAGGGCCAAATGCACACTTGTTCCGGCACACTGGCAACCATGGCGAATGGTTTTCCGTATGCGATTGCGGCACAGGTCGCGTTTCCGAACCGGACTGTTATTGCTTTCGTCGGTGACGGCGCCTTCACCATGCTCATGGGAGAGATGGCGACGTGCGTGAAATACAAGCTGCCGATCAAAATTTTTATTGTCAAGAACAAATCTCTGGCCCAGATCAAGTGGGAGCAGATGGTGTTCCTGGGCAA
>CAXUBB010000047.1:12263-17743 GCA_964249105.1 uncultured Bryobacteraceae bacterium
GGAATCACCAGCTTTACGATCAATACGCCGGAGGAGTGCGGTCGCATTATCGACCAGGCATTAGCCACGCCCGGACCTGTGCTGGTCGAGGCCGTCGTGGATGAAAATGAGCCGCCGATGCCCGCGAAAATCAAACCGCAGCAGGCGATCCACTTTGCCGAATCGATGGCCAAGGGAACGAAGGATTGGCAAAAGATCGCGGCCACGATTGCCAAAGACCGCATCCGCGAATTAGTTTAAAGCTTTTGCGGCAAGAAAATGGATCCGATTAGACCAACAGGCGTGATCGGGAGCGATCGGCCTCGCGTTGATGGTATAGCCAAAGTCATCGGACAGGCGTGCTACGGCGCGGATCAACCCGTCACGAATCCCGCTTACGCCTGTCTGAAGTAACACTCACACCCGACCTACGGGCAGTCGTGGAAGTAGGGACGCATGAGATTGGGACCGGAATCCGGACCGTCGTCGCTCAAACCGCCAGCGGCCTGCTGGGCCTCGAAGTTGAGGCGGTGAATGTGCGCGTCGGCGATACCTCATTACCGGCTGTGCCGATGTCCGCCGGTTCCAACTCGACCGCGAGTGTTTGCACGGTTGTGGCGAAGGTGTGCGATGCTCTGCGTCAGCGCATTATCAGGGCAACCGTAGCCGCAAAAGGCAGTCCACTACACGGCTCGGAGGCGTCCCGCGTTGTCCTGCGGAACGCCCTGATAGAGATCGGAACGCGGTCGTCGCCACTCAGCGCGGCGGTTCGGCGCGCCGGAAGAGGCAAGCCCTTAATCGAGAAGGCCACTAATAATCCGCACGGCGCGCCGCCCTTGATCGGCCCGGCGCTGATCCGGCGGGGCAAGGCGCTCATGAGCGGCGGCGCGATGCTCAAGGACCGTTTACAGTTCGCTTTCGGCGCTCAATTTGTCGAGGTTCGCATCGACCGCTGGACAGGACAGATCCGCGTTCCCCGGCTGGTGGGCGCTTTCGCTGCCGGACGCATTATGAATCCGAGAACCGCGCGCAGTCAACTGGCGGGCGGTCAAATCTGGGGCGTGGGCGCCGCGCTGCTGGAGGCAACTGAACTGGATCGGAAAACGGCCCGGTACGTGAACGATAATCTCGCCGAATATCACGTGCCGGTCAACGCCGATATCGGCGAAGTTAAGACGCTTATGCTGGACGAGCAGGATGATCTTGTTAATCCGCTGGGAATCAAGGGGGTGGGCGAACTCGGCATCACGGGAGTGAACGCGGCCCTGGCCAATGCGGTTTACCACGCGACCGGCATTCGCTGCCGCAAACTGCCGATTCGAGTCGATGATGTTCTGATGAGTTTTGCATGCCTGTCTTGTTCTCCGCTTCATAAGAACAAATGAAACTTATCACGCTCGAAGAGCGCTATTGAAGCCGCATTGCCGAAGCGGCAAACCGGCGGAAGAAGCTGTCCGGCTTCCAGGCAGGCGGCTCGGCGGCATCGGCGACACGCAACGCGAGTTTTTTGAGAATGTCGTTGAACTGAGCGGCGGCGGCCAGATCAACCGGCTGCTGTGTGTCGTCTGAAACGCCATGGTAGCGCTGGGTGTACCAGTTTTTGAAAATTTTGTCTTCCGCTCCGCCCGGAATGAATCCAAATTTGAACGCCACGGCCGGCACGCCTTGCTTGACAAAGCTGTACTGGTCGCTGCGGATAAAGCGATTTCGGTTAGGCTCCTTGTCGGCTTGCACCTTGACGCCCGCCGATTCCGCCACGGCTTTGACATCGTCGCCCAAGGTGGATTCGTCCAGGCCCTGTACTTCCAGCCAGCGCAAAGGAAAGAGCGGCAGGAACATATCCATGTTCAGGTCAGCCACGATCTTGCCGGAAACGGTGGGATGCTCCGCAAAGTACTCCGACCCCAGTTCGCCTTTTTCCTCTCCGGTCACGGCAATGAAAATCAAAGAACGGGCTGGTTGCGAAGTACCGGCGTTTAGCTGCTTTGCAATTTCAATCAAGGATGCCACGCCCGACGCATCATCCATAGCGCCGTTGTAAATGCGGTCGCCGTTCACGGGCTTTCCCGTTCCCAGGTGATCCAAGTGCGCGGAGAGGGCCACAAACTCGGCTTTTCGCCGCGGATCGCTCCCCGGCCGAATGCCCACGACATTTTTCGACTGCACAGGCTCGGCGGCAATCGCGACATGAGCCTGGAGCGAAGCGGCGAGCGTGAATCGAGGCAGCGGATGCTTCTCTTTCGCCGCTTGTAGGACTTCAGCAAACGTATTCCCTGAGCCGGCAAACAGGTCTTCGGCCTTATCGGGATTCCAACTTGCGCTGAATTTCAAACCCGGCGTGGCCGCCATACCGGGATCGGCCAGGCTCATGTGCGGCTTGCCCCAGGCGGCAGACTGCCGAGTCCAGGGAATCTCCATTTCGGCGGGATTGGGAATCGAGATGATCCCAACTGCTCCCGCCGCTCGTAGAGCGCGCCAGCGTTCTTTCTGGGAGGAGTAGTGCGACCGCAGATTCCCATTGATGCGCTCAGGACCGCCGGTGAGGAAGGCGACGACGGCACCTCTTAGGGGCAAGCCCTCCAGGTCGTTGTATTGCGCTTCAGGAATGCAAAGTCCGTAACCGGCAAACACGATCGGAGCGGTCAGGCTCGCCGCCGTGTCGGTATTGTAGCCCAGTTGCGCTTCAGCGGGAACAGCGACCGGCACGGCGTTGCCTCCTTTGACCAGCGCCAGACTGGATTGAGAAGCGTTCAGCGAAATTTTCGTGAACTGAACTTGCTGAAAATAGTTGCCTTGTCCGCCCGGTTTCAGGCCCGCCCGCTCGAACTGGGCCGCCACATAATCCGCCGCCTTGTCGTAGCCCGCCGATCCCAGTTCGCGGCCTTCCAGTTGATCGCTGGCGAGAAACTCGACATGCTGCCACCATTGCCGGCCAGCCGCCGTCCAGTCCGTCGCCGCGACGGCCATCAAACCCAACAAACCAACCCACAGGTTTCGACACATGCTTTATTATGCCTGCGAAGAGCGTCTCTTGCATTCATTCGGCTCGTGTGGAGATATTCATAAGTTTTATCGTGTAACGTTCAGGGAAAAAGCTGCGCCAAGAGACAATAAGCTTTTACATGCGCACCGCAACTTTTGCTTTGTCCGCTACTTTCCTCTTTATCTCGAGTGGACTCGGGGATGAGGCGTATCGTCAGCCGCCGCCGGATGTACTGCGTGTCTTAAACGCGCCCCTGACGCCCGAAGCGATCGTGAGTCCTTCCGGCAGGGAGATGTTGTTGGCGGAGCGCATTCTTTATCCGCCGGTGGCGGACCTGGCGCGTCCGATGCTGCGGATTGCCGGTCTCAGGATTGATTCCGGCAACAATGGACCACATAATGCTTTTCTGTACCGGTCCATTGTGTTGCAGCGCCTGGACGGGAGCGCAGCGGCGGTGAAGGTTTCTCTTCCGGCTGATGCGGAAATCACGGCGCCGGTTTGGAGTCCGGATGGGAAGCGCTTCGCGTTTACAAACATGACCCATACTGCGGTTGAATTGTGGATCGGCGAGGGCGGCACGGGTCAGGTCCGCAAAGTGGAGGGAATGCGCGTGAATGCGGCGCTTGCCACGAATGCGACTCCTTACAATCCAGGCAGGGCGGCTTTGCAGTGGACGCCGAATGGCCGTAGTCTGCTGGTGGAAACGGTTCCGGCTGGACGCGGCGCTCCTCCGCGGGAGACCGCCCTTCCGCCAGGGCCGCACACGCAGGAGAGTTTCGGCAAGGCTGGTCCGGCTCCGACGTATGAGGACTTGTTAAAAAACGCGCATGATGAGGATTTGTTCGATTACTATGCAACTTCTCAACTGGTTCTCGTTGATTGCGCCAGCAACAGCGTCAAGCCTTACGGCAAACCGGCTATCTTTGCCAGCGTGGAATCTTCGCCGAACGGCCAGGATGTACTAGTAGCCCGGATTCACAAGCCTTACTCTTACTTTCATCCGTTTGAATCGTTTCCCAAAGAGGTAGAAGTCTGGAACGGGTCGGCGCAAGTGGTTTACAAGGTCGCCTCCCTGCCCTTGGCGGATCGGGTTCCGATTGAGGGAGTACCGACCGGTCCGCGAAACTATCACTGGATTCCGACGGAACCAGCATCTGTTTATTGGGTGGAGGCGATGGACGGCGGTAATCCGAAAGAAAAGGTTCCGCATCGGGATCGTATTTTGATTGCTTCGCTGACGGGCGGAACGGCAGGAGAACCGCGCGAATTGATGAAGGTGGAGCAGCGGTTTCAGCGGATGGAGTTTGGGGAATCAGGAACGTTCGCGCTGGTGACGGATTATGAACGGAATAAGCGGTGGGTCCGGACGTTTGCGGTTGATCCCCAAAGCCCTGGGGCGGAGCCGAAGCTGATCTGGGAACGCAATTTGCAGGATCGGTATAAAGATCCGGGTACGCCGGAAATGCGGACATTACCGAACGGGAAGCAAGCCATCCGGCAGAACGGAAGCGCGATGTTCCTGCAAAGCCTGGGGGCCACCCCACAGGGAGACCGTCCGTTTCTCCATCGCTACGATGTCAGCACGAAAGCCACGGAAGATTTGTTCCGGTGTGATGAGGAGCATTATGAGACGGTTGTAGCGTTGCTGGACGACACGGGAAATCAGTTTTTGACTCGGCGTGAATCTCCCACGGAGCCTCCCAATTATTTTGTGCGAAGCGCCGGCAAAACCGAGGCGCGAGCCGTGACGCATTACACCGATCCGACGCCGGAGTTGCGGAAGATGACGAAGCAACTGGTGACTTACAAGCGGTCCGATGGCGTTCCGCTTTCCTTTACATTGTATTTGCCGCCTGGATATCAACACGGAACACGGCTTCCCACGGTGGTGTGGGCTTATCCGTATGAGTATAACGATGCCGATACGGCTGGCCAGATTTCTGGGTCAACCAAACGCTTCACAACCATTACGGGATCATCCCCCATCTTTTTTGCTTTGCGGGGGTATGCGGTTTTATTTAATACGGCCATGCCGGTAATTGGCGACCCCACGACGGTGAACAATACGTACCTGGAACAGATTGTGATGGATGCGAAAGCGGCCATCGATAAAGCTGCGGAGATGGGCGTGACTGATCCAGCGCGGGTGGGCGTGGGCGGTCATAGTTATGGAGCTTTTATGACAGCGAACCTATTGGCGCATTCCAATCTGTTCAAGGCGGGGATGGCCGAAAGCGGGGCTTACAACCGCACGCTGACTCCTTTCGGTTTTCAAACGGAGCGGCGTACGATTTGGGAAGCTCCGGATGTTTACCTGAAGATGTCTCCTTTCCTGGCGGCTGAGAAGATTAAGAGCGCGCTACTGCTGATCCATGGAGAGGCGGACGACAATACCGGAACGTTCCCGATTCAGTCGGAGCGGATGTACGCGGCGGTGCGCGGCAATGGCGGAATCGTTCGTTTGGTGACGCTGCCGTATGAAGCGCACGGATACCGGGGGCTTGAATCGATTGAACAT
>CAXUBB010000048.1:0-7915 GCA_964249105.1 uncultured Bryobacteraceae bacterium
GGAGTTGCTCGCAAGCGCCTCCGAAGCATTCAATCCAGCGTCTGGCGGTGCTTCCCTCTGAAGCGCTGATTCCCGATCCGGCGGAAGAATGGATAAGATTGGCGCTGCCGTTGGTGCTCCAGGAAGATCTAGCTACTTCGCGCGACATCGTGCCTTTTTTTGCGAAAGATGGTTCAAGCGCATATGAAGGGCGCGCCACGGAAGTACTGCGGACCGTCGTGGAGGATCGGAACGGAAAGCTTCAGCTAACAGGAACAATCACGGATCCGCAGACTCAGAAAAATCAACAGATCATCAATGTCGAGTCGGACGCTGGAGCGGGAGTTCCGGCAGTTGCCGATCAACTGGCGAAACAGATGGACGCGGATGCCCGGCAGTTCCCGACGAGGAACTTGCAGGCGCTCCGAGCATTCACATCTGCGGCGGCCACGCAGGATCTTTCCCAACGATTGCAGTTACTAGGCGAGGCTGTAGCCGCTGATAATAATTTCGGTCTCGCGCAGATCGCACGTGTCGAGACAGCCGCGCAAGTCGCGCCACAGAGCCTTCCGGCACTCATAGGGGAGGGAACAGCCCGCCATGACCGGTTTGCCCCATTGGAACAGGCGCGATGGAATGCGCTGGTAGCCCGCTACTCTCATGCGCCGTTACAGCAACAAACGGATGCGATAACGGCGGTCCTGAAGATTGCTCCCAATAATGTCGACGCCCTGGGGGCTCTTGGAGTCAACCGGTTTCTGCAAGGCAACGGCGGAGAAGGAGCGCGTCTTATACGGCAGGCCGTGCTGTTGAATCCGGCAAACCTCAATCTTCCCTTGCAACTGGCGAACGGACTGATCGAGTCACGAAAATTCAACGAAGCCATGGCTGTTCTAAAGCCCCTGTCCAACACCGCTTCCGCTATTCCGGCTCTAGCTACCGCTGCCTTACTGAAAGGCGATACCAAGGAAGCTTCGGCTGTTTTTCAAAACTTCATTGGCCTTTTTCCTGCGGGCGATCCCTCCGCCAACTTCTTGCGATCCCAGTGGGAAGCGATCTCCAGGCGCGGTATGCCGCCCGCTCCTTTATCCGCTGCGCCGCTGACTCCCGGATATAAAGCCTTCCTAGACGGTCGTTTCGAGGAAGCAGCGCAATTCTGGCGGAACATTGTTCAGGGCACAGGCGATACGGATTTACGCGCCCGCGCGATGCTGGCTGCTTCGCTCAACGGCGCCGGCCACGCTGCTGACGCGAACAAAGTGCTGGTCTTGCCATTTGTTCCCGACTTCAGCGACGGGGGAATTGCAATCGCATTTAATCAAATGCGGCAACTCTTAAAACTATAAAGGGGTAACCGACGAGTCCTTGGTGTGCGGAGCAACCGTGCGGTGATCTTTTTTCGCCCAAGGCTTCGGCTGGTGGCCAGTATCGCGCAGGAAGACGCGATCATACATGTGTTTCGGCGAGGTGGTTCCCAGTGAAGTGTTGTACAGGTTTTCCAGACCCAGCGCATCCTTCACGTCATCTTCAAACTGATGCAGGGCCTTCAGTTGATCGGCCTGTGCGGGAAAGTGCTTGCCGCTCGGCGTTTCGAGAAACATCTGATAGCCGCCGTTGAGCAAAGTGGCGATTTCACCGCCGATGAGAACGCCCGCCTTTTCAATTTCAGGCTGATTCTTTCCCTCATCGCCGATGACTGCGCCGACTCCATGCTTGGTGACTCTTACGCGCCCGTCCGATAGATTCTGCAAGGCAAAACCGGCTTGTCTCAGTAAACCGACACGCTCCTGAAACGTCGGAACCTTCGGGCGCTGGCGGCGGAAGAACATACTTCCAGTATAGAAGCGACAGAATTTGCCCTAAGTACTCTATATAAAGAATCAGACATCATGTTTATCCCGGAAGAACGTGTTCGCCTGCGCTCCGAGCTTCTCGAATATGCCGCCACGGACAAACGCATCAGCGGCGCCGCCATTACCGGATCGGCAGCGAATGAACGCGAGGACCGTTGGTCAAACATTGATCTCGCTTTTGGAGTAAATGACATCGGCTTGGGTTGGCTGTACGCGCTTCGTGCCCGGAGTTGCCTAGCAAGAGTTACCAAATCAGATAACTGAGTCGTTCAAACGCTCTCTTGTGCGGCAACTGGAAATTGCCGAACTCTCGCGAGCGTTCCAAACAGCGTTGGACGGACTACTGAGCGAGATGCGAGACGCGGACGAAGCGTTGGCAGAACGGTTGCGAGAAGCGCTCATCAGTTTGAGCGAGAGCGCACGCTAAAAAGTCCGAGCAGCCTATATGGATCAGATCTAACTTGCCATCCCGTATGTACCACGATAGATTACAGATGTGGGTAGCAGGAAAACCAAGTTTTTTGATATCTGCATGGTCCATATGCTCGAACCAAAAATCCCTATTGCCGCCATTACCGATGAGTTTTCGCCGACGCTTGCCGAAGCGATCGCCGTTATGAAAGAAATTGGCATGACCGGCGCCGAGTTGCGTGTCGTCAACGCCAAAAATATCATGGATCTCAGCGAGGATGAGCTGAAGCAAACGAAAGAGCAACTCGACAGGGCGGAACTGCCGGTGATTTCCATTGCGTCGCCGCTGCTAAAGTGCGTGCTCCCGAACGCCCCAAAACTTGACAGCCGCTTTGAGCATGATGTGTTTGCCTCTCAGCACACGTATGAGGACCAGACACGATTAGCCGAGCATGCCTTTAAGCTTGCTCGCTTCTTCGGCGCGCGTATCATTCGCGTCTTCTCTTACTGGCGCACGATTGATCCCCAAGCTTGCACCGGCGCTATCGTGGAAGGCTTAGCCAAATTAGCAACGCTTGCTCAGGGAGAGAACGTAACCATTGGGCTTGAAAACGAGCACGCCTGCAACATCGGTACCGCTACGGAAGCCAAGCGGATCTTAGAGGCGGTGCAAAACACAAACCTAGGACTTGTGTGGGACCCGGCTAACGCGTTAGTAGCCGGGGAAGATCCGGTTCCCGATGGATATGCATCTTTGCCGAAAGAGCGCATCGTTCATGTTCACGCCAAGGATTGCCACATGGAAGGCGACAAACCAATCTGGGGTCCGCTGGGCACGCGCAGCATCCGTTGGAAAGAGCAGATTGCGGCGCTGCTTGAAGATCACTACGGCGGGTACATCAGCCTCGAAACTCACTGGACCGGTCCCGGCGGCAACAAATTGGAAGCGAGCCGTATCTGCGGCTGGAACCTGCGCGGATTGGCAGCCGCTTAGAGGCCGCCTACTTCTTCTCTTTGCATACGGCTGATCTTGGGCGAGACCGGCTCGTCTCCCAGATGGCGACCTGGGATTAGATAATTAAGAACGTAGTCGCGCACGGCGTCAGTTAAGGGCGTCATGGGACGCTCATAGCCGAAGGCGCGAAGCTTGCGAATGTCGGCGCAGGTGAGGTACTGATATTTGTCCTGCAACTCTTCCGGCATGTCAATGAAGTTAATCTTGGCAGGCTGTCCGATGGAGTTGAAGATGGCGGTGGCGAGCGAGAGCCAGGTCTGGGCTTCGCCGGAGCCGATATTGAAAATCCCGCCGCCTTCCACATGCTCGGCCAGATACACGGTCGCGTCCACGGCGTCTTTCACATAAAGAAAATCGCGGCGCTGCTCGCCATCGCGGAACTCGGGACGATAGCTCTTGAAAAGCGAGATGCGCGCCGTTTCCAGAATCTGATAGTAAGCCTTGTGAACCACGCTCCGCATATCGCCCTTGTGGTACTCGTTCGGTCCGAAGATGTTGAAGTACTTCAAGCCGGTAATGAGCGGCAGAATTTCAGCGCGTTCGGCCCAGCAGTCAAACAGGTGCTTTGAATAGCCGTACATGTTTAGTGGCCGCAGCGTTTCAAGCGGAATCGATTCGGACACCCTCTGTTCCAGACAACCATACGTGGCGGCGGAAGAGGCGTAAATAAAACGCCGGTCGCCCGCCAGGGCAAACTGGGCCAGCGCCTTGCTGTACTCAAAATTGTTCCGGATCAGATAAGCCGCATCGGTTTCGGTGGTGGAGGAGCAAGCGCCCAAATGAAAGATGGTTTGGACATCCTCGAACTGGTGTCCGTGAACGTCTAAACGCATCAGCAGATCATCGCCTTCAATATAATCGGCAAACTGCAAAGGCGCCAGGTTCTTCCATTTCACATCCTGCCCGAGAAGATCGGCAACCAGGATGTTTTTCAGGCCGCGCCGGTTCAATTCCCAAATCAGCGCGCTCCCGATAAATCCGGCGCCGCCCGTTACCAGGATTCTACCGTTCGCCAGATCAGCCATTGCGCCGCGCTCCACTCACGATCAGCAGCGGAACTTTCACGCGGTGGCGAACCGCATTAATCGTTGTCCCAAAAATTAAATCTTTGAGACCTCGATGGCCGTGCGAGGCCATAATCAGCAAATCCGGCTGAAAACTCTGAACAGCCGCGCTGATTTCGTGCGCCGGACTCTTGCCATGACGAACAACAGTATGGACGCTTACATTCTGTTTGCGAAGTGAATCAGCAACATTGGCGAGGTAATCCTGTCCTTCAGCGATTTCGGCGGTCGAGGAAAGCGAACCGAATAATTGACTGGTCACTCCTTCTTCGACGTGTAAAAGGACGATTTTTGCATCATGCATTTTTGCAAGAGCCAAAGCATTTCCCAGCGCGTCCCGGTCTGATTCGCTATGGTCCAGAGGCACCAGGATGGTGGAGTAAGCGCGCGAGGGGAAAACCGGAGCCGATTGATCCTGTAAAGTAACGGCAATTTGTTTGCGTCCTTCTCCCGCACGACGGAACCAGGGCCAGACCGTGATAGTAATTAAAAGCGCTGTGAAACCAAGGGTGACGGCCAGTGCGCCGCCTATCATCAGAGGACGGTATTGGGCGCTCGCGCCGATCCAGTCGTTCACGGTGCTCCACAGCAGTTGACAGTTCAGAGCCAAAACAAAAACGGCGCAACCCCAGGAAGCCATCTTCAGCCATAAGCCGTTTGCGAATTCACCCATGCGCCGACGGTCACTGGTGAGATGGACCAGAGGAATAATCGCAAAAGGAAGTTGAAGACTGAGAATGACCTGGCTCAGAATAATCAGGCTGGAAGTAGCGCTGTCTCCGGCGAAGTAAATGGTCAGGACAGCGGGGGTAATCGCCAGAAAACGGGTCGTGAACCGGCGCAGCCACGGCTGTATGCGGAAGCGTAGAAACCCTTCCATCACAATCTGGCCGGCCATGGTACCGGTCAGGGTGGATGATTGGCCTGAACAAAGCAAAGCTAAACCAAACATCAGACTGGCGGCTGTGGTGCCCAATAAAGGCGAAAGCAGTTGATGGGCCTGCTGAATTTCCGTTACTGCTATGCCCCGCTTAAAGAAAACGGCGGCAGCCATGATTAAGATGGCCGCATTCACAAAAAGAGCGCCGTTCAGCGCAATGGTTGAATCCAGCAGATTAAAGCGGCACGCCTGGCGCTTTTCCGTATCCGTGGAACCGATCCGGCGTGTTTGCACGAGCGCCGAGTGCAGATACAGGTTGTGCGGCATAACAGTCGCGCCGAAGATGGCGACCGCAATGTAAAGGCTATGGCCGTTGATATGGGGGATCAGGCCGCTGAAAACCTCTCCCGCATTCGGATGCGCAAAAAAGATTTCGAGTGCAAAGCAAGCGCCAATGATCGCAATCAGCGCCAGAACAAAGGCTTCAATAAAGCGGATGCCAAGCCGCGTAAACCAAAGAACCAGAAGGGTGTCCGCCGCCGTCACCAGCACGCCGACCAACAACGGCAGGTGAAAAAGAAGGTTTAAACCAATAGCGGCGCCGAGCACCTCGGCCAAATCGCAGGCAATAATGGCAATTTCGCTTAATGCCCAGAGAGTGTAGGAAACGGCTCGCGGGTATTCGTCGCGGCAGGCTTGCGCGAGATCCAGGCGCGTAACAATGCCGAGGCGCGAACTGAGCGTCTGTAGCAGCAGCGCCATCAAGTTCGAGAGAACCAAAACCCACAGCAGGCGGTAGCCGAATTTAGCGCCTCCTTCGAGGTCCGTGGCCCAGTTGCCTGGGTCCATGTAGCCGACGCTGACGAGATAGGCCGGACCCGCAAAGGCCAGCAGGCGTTTCCATCGCGTTTCGTGAGAGGTGCCGACACTCTCATGAACTTCGGGCAGCGAATAATTGCGCGCCGAGTCCTGAAGCATACTTACCTTTAGTATGGCGTGAGCGGTGCTCCGAAAGTCGTTTCCCTCTTTGGCCGCATCCAACTGGCATACCATGCAAAAAGGGCGGTTGCCCCGGCTAGGGGGACTGCCGGAGCGGTTAAATGAGCGAAAATTCAGGCTTACAGAAGAGGACATATCCGCAAGTGCTCGTCTTTGCGGGCAGTACGCGCAACGATTCTGTCAACAGAAAACTGGCAAAAATAGCCGCCAAACAGTTGGGAGAGGCGGGTATTCCGGCCACGCTGCTTGAATTGCGCGACTATCCCATGCCCCTCTATGACGGGAATCTGGAGGCGGAAGGAATACCCGCGAAAGTGACCGCTTTCCAGGAACTCATGCGTGCGCACGATGCCCTGGTGATCGCTTCACCTGAGTTCAATGGTTCTTTCTCGGCGCTCCTGAAAAACGTGGTGGATTGGGTGTCGCTGCCGGTAGACGGTGAGGGTCCAAACGCCCTGTTTCAAGGAAAGACAGCAGCTCTGTTAAGCGCATCGCCGGGAAGAAGCGGCGGGAAACGCGGCCTTAGGCATTTGCGGGAACTGCTCGAAATGGTCGGCGTAACCGTGGTTGCCCATCAGTTAACGGTCGGAAAGGCCGCGAACGCCTTTACGGAAGGCGGTGAATTGGCGCAGGCGCAGGACCAAAAAAATCTTAAACTCGTTCTGGATGAGTTAGCCTCCGCGCTCGCCAGTCGAGTGCCGGCCATGGCATAAGATCATAGGTTTGGAAACTCACGGGGGGAGCAATGATGAAAGATTTAAAACGAATCAGCGCAGTCACTTTGGCCTTATGGGCCGTGACGGCGGCAATGGGGCAAACCGGTAAGCCAAGCCCGGATGCCATGGCAAGCGTAACCTTGCGCGGCAAAACCATTGCGATCGCGTACAATCGGCCTTCGATGCGCGGCAGAAAAATCATGGGTGGTCTGGTGCCGTATGGAGCGGTTTGGCGAACCGGGGCCAATTCGGCCACCACCCTGACCACGCCGGTTGACCTGACCGTTGGCGGAACGGCCGTACCGGCAGGCAAGTACACGCTGTATTCGCTTCCCGGAGAAAACTCCTGGAAGCTTATTATCAACAAGCAAACAGGGCAGTGGGGAACCGAGTACGATGAGAGTCAAGATTTGGCGCGGATAGCCATGAAGGTGTCCAAATCCGCCTCGCCTGTGGAACAGTTCCTGATTTCCTGGGACAAAAAGGGTGAATCGCAAGCGGATCTGGTAATGGAATGGGAAAACACTCGCGTCACGGTTCCGGTAATGCTGGCAACCGGCAAGTAAAACTGTGCGGAGAAACGGAAACGCCGGAAAGTACTAGGCCGGTTACAAAATGCTTTAATTTGAAGCAACTTACACCTAAATAGCTGAAATAAAAAGATGATTGATTTTCCGTTTGCGGTGCTATAGTGCGGAGATGAGCTGAAGCCGTCCTCAAAAGTTCCATTGAACACCAACGGATTTTGGGCAGGGACGCGAGATCGATAGAACCATGGCAACGACACAAATGATCCGAACGGAACCGCTTCAGGCGCAACCACGCTGGACAAGTCTTTCGGGAACCATTCTCGAAGGCGGTTACGAACTGCAAGACCTTTTGGAGGCGACTGACACCAAGGCGCGGTTCAAAGTACGCGTACTAGGCGACCGGGAACTGGAGTCGGTCGCCTCCCTCTTCCAAATACCCGGTTCGGAAATCGAAAGGCAGATCGAGAT
>CAXUBB010000048.1:7925-17172 GCA_964249105.1 uncultured Bryobacteraceae bacterium
TCTGGCAAAACGTCAGAATGCTGCGGCATCCCAACTTGAGCGCTCCCCTGGGGGCCGGGCGGGTACAGTTGGATGGTGTTCCACTGGCTTATGTGGTACTGCGGCGCGCGGATGAGGCGCTGGGCGCGGTGCTTCGTGAGCGGTCTCTCAGCAGGGAAGAAACCGGCGAAGCGTTTACAAGCGCCGCGTGCGCTTTGGAAGCGCTCCACTTAAACGGATGGGTGCATGGTTGCTTATCGCCGGATCTGGTGCTGGCAGTGGGTGAACACATTCAATTGCCCGGAGAGTGCGTGCGAACAGCCGGAGTCGCGCCGGCTGCCGAGACGACTGCCGCAAAATACCTGGCTCCGGAAAGCGCGGGAGTGAATCTTACCCCGGAAACCGATCTTTGGTGTTTAGGCGCAACGCTCTTTGAAGCGTTAACGCAGAAGAGCTGGACGGAAGAATCCCGCGAGGAACTGGAAGCGCTCCCTGAGCCTTTCGCCGCTATGGCTTCCCGATGCCTGGAAACCAGCCCGGAAGCTCGATGCAGTTTGGCGGAAGCCGTCGCGCTCTATCGCGGTGAGCTGAAACTCCCGCCGCGAGTGCGAAAAGCGGCGAATTCATCCATCATTGTTCCCCAACAGGAAATCATCGCCGCGCCGGAAACGCCGGCCGCGCCTCCTAAGCCGCTTAATGGGTCTGCTCCGAACCATTCGTTAGCAGCGACGGAGCCAAAAAACGAGCAACGGCCAAAAACAAAGTTGCTGGTCGAGAATACCACCGGCGCTGTCGAAACTCCCGCATTGAAGCCGTCCGTTGATCCTGAAAGAGCGGCCCTGCCGGCCATTGCCGCCACGCCCTCCACTACTATGTCCGCTTCGGTCCTAGCGGCACAAACTTTGGGTACGGACGGCGTGGACACGGAGCTTCCAAAGGCAGCCGCGATGGCTGCTTTGTCTCCGGAAGCGCGAGAAGCAGGGGTGCCGAGTAGTCGCAATACCTCCGCCGGCAGCTCTGAAATATATACGCAGCCCTCTTTGATTGCCCGCCCCAATCGGGAAGAAACGCGAAGGCATTCCGCGCCGGAGGAAGACGGGGAGAGCACGAACAAACTGTGGATCTGGGCTGGACTAGGTTTATTGGTAATCGCCCTGATTTGGTTCTTCCGGCCTAAGCACCAAGCTCCAGCGGTGGTCTCCAATGCAAGCAATAAGGCCAGTCTTCCGGCAGCAGCAGGAAGCAGTAGCGGGAGCGCTTGGCAGACGCGTACGCTCGGACCAAGTACGGCTACAGCAGGGGAAAAGGTACCGGCCGCCGGCAGTGCGGTTCACAGCCGGAACGCGGCGGCGAAACCGGCGGTCTCATCGAGCGTTCCGGCTGCCATGAAGCCGAACTCGCATCCCGCAGCACCCAAAGCGGCTTCTATGCCAGAAAAACCAGCCGGCAGAGGAAATATCTGGCGAGTGGTTCTTTACACATACAATCGTCTGCCGGATGCGGAAAAAAAGGCCAGAGATCTTAATGCCAGGCACAGTAATTTGCATGCGGAAGTTTTCTCGCCATCGGGAAGCGGCAGCCCTTATCTGGTCACAACGCGAGGCCAGACCAGCCGTGACGAGGCATTGCAAGTGAGACGGAAAGCAATCGGAGCCGGCATGGCGCGGGACGCTTACGTTCAAAACTATTCGCGGTAAAGGTTTGGTACTGAGTACTACCTGTAAACTAAAATTCGTGTTAATAAATCACAAATCAGTCATCTTACTTCTAGCTTTTACTCGTAGGATAAGTTGATGAAGCTTTCTTTTATTTTTCTGGTGTTGGGTGTCGCTTCAATGGGAAGCGTATTGTTCGGACAAGATTCACAAACGATAACGCTCGATCATAAGCTTCAAATACCCGGCGCTACCTTAAAGCCCGGCGAATATACCTTTGCTGTGGAAGATCGCCTGCAAGATCGCGCGATCATCAGAATTACAGATACCAAGAAGAACTCGCACGAGCTGGTTCTAGCGGTACCGAATGACAAACTAAATCAATCAGAGCGCGGCAAGCTGATCTTCTTCCCGGCGGCGAACTCGGATAAGCGGATTCTCCAAGGCTGGATGTGTCCAAGTTGCCAGGCCGCGCTGGAAGTGGTTTACCCAAAGAATGATGCCGTGAAAATCACGGGCGAGACCGCAAAAGCGGTGATGGCCGTTGATCCGTCTTACGATAAGTTGCCAAAGAATTTGGCTCCCGACGATATGAAGGTGGTTACGCTCTGGCTCTTATCGCCAAAGGAGATCACGCCTCAGCAGAAGGGCAAGGGCGTGGAAGCGGCCAAGTATGCCGATGTCCGAAGCAAGCAGAATACGCAAGTCGCCAGTGCGCCGTCTCGCCCGGAAACGAAGGCGATAACCGATGACCAGAACCAAAGGGGCTTGGACCGGGCTGTCGCGCCGCCGCCGCTGGGCGTAACAGCTACGACAAACAGCAACGCTGTTACGCCTAATTCCGTTGATTCTTCAGCCGCAAGCTCATCGGCATCCAATTCCGCCGCTGTTGCTTCCTCAACGACAACAGCGCCCGCGAAAACGCCGGAGACAGATCAGACGGTAAGAGATTACGCCGCCTCCCCTACGCCTACCATTGCGACGGCGGATGCCAAGCCGGCAGCCGAGAGAAGCCTCAATCATCCTCCAACGGAAGTTGCCAGCGTGCGCCGCATGCCGCATACCGCCAGCAATACGTACACTTTTGGACTGGCTGGTTTCCTGCTCTTGTTAGCGGGCGCGGGTTCCTATGCTCAGCGCCGGTTCTTATCACGTTCATAAGAGCGAGAGAGTAGAATGTAAGCGAAGATTCTCTTCTGGCAATCTTATGCAAGCGCAAAATGTAGCGACTCAGCCTGTTATGGTTCGGCACACCGAACAAAAGATTGTGCCGGGAAGCATTGGGGATGCTCCTAAAACGTCACGTGTGTGGAAGAGGGCTGGAGCGGTTGCTGCGGCAGGAATGGTGTTTGGTTTTGCTGTTTCTCTCTACTTTCAAACGCCTCATCCGTCCGTGCAGAAAGCAGAGAGCGTGGAGCAAATGGGAAGCCGTGGCGCTCAACAGACCTTAATCGTCATTCCCGCCGAGTCCGCCCCTGTCAAGCAGACGGCAGATGGCTCCGCCGAGGTGGAAAAATTGAAAA
The DNA here is from genome assembly GCA_964249105.1 of uncultured Bryobacteraceae bacterium. Taxonomy (GTDB): domain Bacteria; phylum Acidobacteriota; class Terriglobia; order Bryobacterales; family Bryobacteraceae; genus Bog-105. Next base: position 11,083 of record CAXUBB010000048.1, read on the forward strand.
CTAGAAACCGCCGCTTGGAAGCGCTGGTACAGGTTTTGCAGAAACGGTCTCGATCAGGAAGTCATGCTACCGGCCTGAAGATCAAGAACTAAAGTGAAGCGGCGGTTTCTAGAAATCGCGCTAGTAGCAGCAGGCATTGTTTTCCTGTCAAAGGCGGGATGGAGTATTTACAAGTACCATCGCTTCCAGGACCAATTGCTCTCCCATCAACTCTCAGCGCTATCATTTGTTCCTCATAGTGCTGTTGAAAGTGCGGCTACTAAGTGTGCTGTGATCGGACAACTTTCTGTTCCGAGGCTCCGTTTATCAGCGGCAATGGTAGAAGGTGATGATGAAGAAAGTCTCAGCCTTGCTATTGGCCACATGAAAGGAACAGCGCCTATCGGTAGTAAAGGCAACGCAGTTGTTGCCGGACATCGCGATACCGCTTTCTGGCCGTTGCGGAACATCAGGAAGGGCGATTCCATTCTTGTCACAACTGATAAAAAGTATGTGTACACAGTCGAACAGATACAAGTTGTCAACCCGGACGATACGGGCGCTTTACGGGATGCCGACAGCGCCATGCTGACATTAGTGACCTGTTATCCGTTTCGTCACATGGGTCCGGCACCAAAGCGTTTTATTGTCGTTGCGAGATTGCTTCGCGCTCAGAGCCAACATTTCAAAATGAATAGAACAAACCACTGAGTTAGACACAACGTGCATAACTTCCTTTCACATTTTTAGTTTTGGCCCAGGTACCCGGAGTGCTTGTCAAGCTCATCCGATGCACATAGCTTTAACGTATATGCAAGTAGTAACAAACTTGCAATTGCATGTGTACTTAGAGGAAAAATGGCAAAACATAAACTATACCTTTCACTGTTGACCCTGCTCTTTGGCGTTGCGGCCACGCAACAGTTGAAAGCAGTCACCGTCACGAACGTAAACTTGGGCCCGGTTTCTGGCTCTCTCACCAGCACGGGAACCTTGTCCAATCAAGGCGAAGTACTGGAAGCAAATTTCTCCGTCGCCGCAGGCTCGAGCCTCACGGTCTATACAGACTCGTACACTACCGGCGGCTTTATGTCATCGCTGGTACTTTATAACGGCGCGGGAAATTACGTAGCAGGCGAAACGTTTCCTGCCCCAAACGGAAAAGCAGATCCCACGACAGGCTTGGTGGGAGACGCTTACCTGAGCAGCATGAACCTGAGCGCGGGCACTTACATTTTGACGCTCTCTGATTTTCTCGTTCAGCAGCCCGTGACGGCGACAAACCTTTCGGATGGATTTATTAATTATGGGTCGGGAACCAGCTTTATCGATGTGCAAGGCAATCCCCGGAATGGCAACTATTCCCTGAATCTGTCGGCCACGTCGGTTACGCCCTCTGTGCCCGAGCCGGCCACCTTTGGACTGATGATTCCGGCTATCGTTGGTTTGGCTGCGCTGCTTCGCAAGCGCAAAGCAGCTCTATAGGAATCAATCGCAATAAAAACTGGAGAAAATTAAATGAAAAAGAATAATCTTGTTTCGGATGTGTTGGCGGAGTCCCCCAATCGGCGCAGCTTGCTGAGAACGCTTGGGATAGCCAGCGCGGCAGCGGGCGCGGCAATGGTGAGCGGAGAAAAGCTGCAGGCGCAGTCCTCAAGTTTAACTGCCGTGGACGTTCTGCAATTCGCTCTGAATTTGGAATATTTGGAGTCCGAATTTTATACGACGGCGACCATGGGTAAGACCATCGATCAAGTCGGTATCGGCATTGATGGAGCTGGAAATACCGGTCCAACCACTGGTTGGAATCAGGTGAACTTCTCCAACAATCTGGTCTTCACCGGCCAGATTGCCATGCAGATTGGCGAGGATGAGCGCGATCACGTCACGCTGCTCCGGAGCGCACTGAGCGCCGCTAATGTCACTCCCATCGCCAAACCGCCCATCAACTTAGGGGCGCTAGGGATTGGATTTGCCAATATGCTGCAATTTCTGACGCTGGCCCGCATCTTTGAGGATATCGGCGTGACGGCTTACGGCGGCGCGGCCGGTCTCCCCTTCTTCGCGTCCAGTCCCTATATCGGAACAGCCGCCCGCATCCTCGCTGTGGAAGCGGAACACGTGGGCAATATTCGTCTGCAAGTGGCCCGCCTGAACATCTCATCGCCGACTTTGGACGGAGTCGATATTCCTCCGCCTCCAACCGGAACGGATTTCATTTCGGCAGATAACACCACGGGTCTTTCGGCGATCCGCACTCCCGGCCAGGTTCTCTACTTGGCTTACGGCAATGTCGCCAATGTCACTTCCGGCGGCTTCTTCCCCATGGGAGTCAACGGAAACATTAACATGTCCAGCGCCGGCGCTTAGTTTCCTATCGTCTCACCAAAGCGCAGGGTACGGCCAGAGAATGAGCGCACAAGAAACTTATTCTCTGGTTGTTTCCTTTATCATTCAGAAAGGACAGAGTGAGCAATGGCGGCGCTTAGTCAAAATCTATGTAGTAATTTGCTTCGCGCTGCATCTATCACTGCGGATGAGCGAGTCTCCTGCTGACGCAGCGTTGATTGAACGCCTGCGAAATCGCGACCCGGAAGGGTTAGCAGCGGCCTATGACCGCTACTCGCCGATTGTGTATTCGCTTTTCCTCAGAATCACGCGCGATCAGAGCACGGCGGAAGATCTGGTGCAGGAACTATTCATCCGAATCTGGAGTCACGCGCGCAGTTTTGACTCCAGCAAAGGAGCGCTCGGAGTCTGGATCTTATCGATTGCCCGGAATATGGCCATCGATCATATCCGGTCGGCGCAAGCCCGATTTTCGACTCGCCTGCGCCCGATAGAGCACGCCGATAAAGCGCAGGAAGGCAGAAACAAGCAGAATCCGGAATCAATTATTGATCAGACCAGAACAGTTCAAAACGCATTTGCCGCTTTGAACGGAAATCAAAAGCGAGTACTGGAACTCGCATACTTCGAGGGATTCTCGCAGTCTGAAATTGCCGAGCGTTTACATGAACCGCTGGGAACAGTGAAGAGTTGGATGCGGTCCGCCCTGTTGAACCTGCGTTCCACCATCAAAGGAGGTGATGCGAAATGACGCACCCCGAGATGGACGAACTTTACGAACTGTTTGTAATGGGCGCGCTGGAGCGCGACCAAGCAGGCGAAATCGAACAGCACCTCCAGGATAATTGCGCCTATTGCCAAGGGAGAGTTCAGGAAGCGCAGAGTTTAATGGCTGCTTTCGCGGGGATTGCCGAGCCGGCTGAGCCGCCGAAATACCTGCGGAGTCGAGTGCTGGAAAGCATCGCTCCTGCAGCATCGAAGCCGAATAAAAGTTGGTTTGCCGGTCTGCTCGCGCTCGGAGCGGCTTGCGCGGCGCTGATTGTATTTTGTATTCTGCTGGGCAATCAGGTGGGCAATTTGCGGTCGCAATTGGGAACGACCGTCCGGGAACGGGATGAATTGCAGGCGGCGCTGAAAGTACTGAGCCGGTCTGAAACGCGAACCGTCCAGTTTGGCAAGGTGAATCAGCCGCAGGGCAGAGTTTTTGTCAACCGCACGGGTGGGCTTGTCTTTACTGCGTCACGGCTGCCGCAATTGGGAAATAACAGGACTTTTGAATTGTGGCTAGTGCCTCCGAGAGGTACTCCCAGAGCGGCAGGACTTTTCCAGGCCGACGCTAACAGCGACGCCGTGCGTGTATCCTCCGTGCAGGTTGATCCTGCCAACACAGCGGCCGTGGCGGTGAGCGTGGAGCCGACAGGCGGATCACCCGCGCCCACAACGACACCGATTATCGTGGTGCCGCTAAGCTAGTTAACGCTGACTCCGCATCTCCTTCGGATCATCTATTCTTCCCTGACCTTCGCAGCTTGCTCGCTGTCGAGACGGAGCAGGACGGTCAAGAGGCTTCCTGCAGGACGACCGGCCTCCCCGAACAAGCGGCCCTGCACTTCGATTACGGCGGGGAAGGCCTGGCGCAGCACGTTCAGCCCTCTTCGCGTCAACTTCACGCGCTTGGCCCGACTATCGGAGTTGCTGCGTTCTCGCGCTACAAGTTTCTTCTGTTCGAGTGTCTTTAAGATCTGAGAGACTTGCATGCGGTGGATGCCTCCAAACCGCGATAGTTCGATTTGAGTTATCGGCTCTCCCGATTGCCCCAACCACGCGGCAAGCGCGAGAGTCACGAATTGGAGGTTCGTCAGGTCTAAAGGCGCGAGAGTACGGTCAACTTCGCGCCGATAGCGCGCAACAATGCGCCAGAGTACGAATCCAATAGCGTTCTCCGGTGCGCCCAGAGAGGCGACGTCGAACATCTCCTTGATAATCTTGGGATCAATTTCCACTGTTTCCATCCCAAAGCAAGCTACTAACCACGTTTGGTGCAAGTCGCATCGGCAATAAAATTATCTGTAGCCTTTTAGTAAACATATTTATCATATACTCAGTGAGCGATCATGGACCGCGAAGAATACGATGGTGAGCCAGTCGAAACTGACTGTCATCCGCCCTAATCGCAATTCAAAGCAGAATGGAGATTCCTTACATGGCCGATATAAAGTTGGATGTTGCCTTCTGGGATTACGACCGTACGCGCGCTCTGGCCAATGGAACAGTAAAGATCCCGAACGCCGACGCCGCCTTCCACACCGCGCCGATTGTCACGCAGATTTTTGAGGGAGTGGCCAACGGTAAGTTCAACGTGTCGGAACTGGGCATGACGTACTTCCTGAGAACGTTCAGGGATGGAGAATCACCATTCGTTGCGATTCCTATCTTCCCGAATCGCGCCTTTCGGCACTCCGCGATCTACGTGAACAAGGCGAGCGGTATTACGAAGCCGGAAGACCTGAACGGCAAAAGATCGGCGAACTTGCTCTTTACAGCCATGATGCAGGCCTCATTCCGAAAGGCATTCTGATGCACGAGTACGGCTTCAAGCCCGAAAGCTGCCAATGGATCATCGGTGGCCTTGATTGGCCGATGAAGCCGATTGCTTTCGTTCCAAACACGCACCCCGCGAACGTGCAGGTAAGCAATATCCCCCAAGACAAGGAACTCGGCACTATGCTGGAAGACGGCGAAATCGACGTCCTGATCTCTGCCGACAACCCGAAGTGCATTCTCGAGAACTCGCCGAAGGTTGCCCGGTTATTCCCGGACTATCCGGCGGTGGAACGAGAGTATTACAAGCGAACGGGCATCTTCCCGATTATGCACACGGTCGTGATTCGCAAGGACCTGCTGGCGAACAATGGAGGGCTTGCAAAGGCGGTTTATCAGAGCTTCTGCGACGCGAAGGAAACCGCCGTGAAGGATTACGAGCATGGCTTGATTTTCAACAACATGGGCACTATGTTTCCGTGGTTTAGCGACTTGATCAACGAAGATCGCGCCGTGCTAGGTCAGAATTGGTGGCCATACGGAACGGGAGCCAACCGTAAAGCGGTTGATCTCATCCTGCAGTATCACCATGAGCAGGGCGTCACCGACAGTCTCTATAAAGTCGAGGACATCTTCGTTCCCGATCTTCTGAATACCTGACCGCGACCCAGCACGACACACCGTTAGATTACTTCGAAGAAGGAACGCTTAATCATGAAGATAGTCGCACTCGAAGAGCGCTTCAACACTCCTGAGGTCGTAGAAGCTTGGAAGGCTGTCGATCCCCGCAGGGGCGACCTGGCTCTGCAGGCCTCGACCGAGGGCGACAACGCGCATCGTTCGTGAGGTCTGAACTAAAGGTGACGGCCTGAAGGTTTCGGCTCAGCGCCCACCGGAACCGGATTATCTTGCGAGGGCGGTGCTCCGCCTTCGGGCAATTTCACCAGCATCTGGTCTTTACGGTAAATGAGGGTTGAGGTGTTATAGCTGGCAAGCTCAAATCCATGACCATGCGTGATCGCATCGGTCGGGCAAGCTTCCACGCAAAAACCGCAAAAGATGCAGCGATTGTAGTCGATGTTGTAAACTGCCGCATAACGCTCGCTGCCGCTGACGCGATGTTCGGCGGTATTCTCGGCGGCTTCGATATAAATGCAGTCGGACGGGCAAGCGGCGGCGCAGAGAAAGCAAGCCACGCACTTTTCCAGACCGTTTTCATCG
>CAXUBB010000049.1:0-5906 GCA_964249105.1 uncultured Bryobacteraceae bacterium
ATTACCGTGCTAGCGACAAGCTCTGAAATCCATATTGACAATACACAATAATTCAACGACTATATCAACCAACGGCAGCTTATGAATGAGATAGGACAGAGATGCCAAATTTTTTCATGCAGGCAGCTCCCAGCCGATTGCAAATAGGCGGCATAGCGCTCATTCTTCTGCTCGGGGCAGCGATCCGTACGGAGGCGCAAACTAACCCAAACGCCGGTGAAAAATTAGTCGAGATCACGCCGGAGCATCGATCAGACGCCGTGATGATCACCAAGATTACGGTAGGCGATGTGAATGTGCAGTGCGGAGTGATGATCAATCCTCATGAAGTGCAGCCAGTCTTGCCGTTTCAGGCTGGCAGCGACTGGCTGCAAAATATGACGATCTCCGTTTTTAATCGCACCGATAAAACCATCGCCGCTTTCTATATAGAGGTTGTTTTTCAGCAAACAGGAGACGGTCGGGTAGCACCTCGACGAGCTCATCCCATCTGGGTGGGGCAGCTTCCAAAAATCGACGCATTCAACGGCAGAACGGGTCAACCGCTCCGGCCCCATCCCGAAAGGAAGCCGATTGCCTGGCAGCCTGGCCAGACGTTCGCTATCCATCTAGGCGACTACATTGAGGACATTCAGGCTAACTTGGCGGACCTTATGTCCCTGACGTCAGTGAATCAGGTTCTCATCCGTATTAGCCCGGTTTTTTTTGAGGACGGCATGAGATGGGAAAGCGGTGGTTTTTCCATCCCGGATGGGGACCACCCCGGCAAATTTCAGTATCTTCCCGACAATTACTTTCCCGGCAATCAGTATCACAACTGGCCGCCTGGATATCCCAAGTAGCCCATTGCGGTCACATAAACGCACAGGAGACAATTTGTATGAAGGCAATCCCGCTTCTGAGAGTGCTGGTATTTGCGGCCTGTGTCCTGAAGCTGCTTCAAATTCCAACGCTCACTGCACAATCATAGGGGCAGTGCATTAAATCTTTTGAAAAAGACAGTTTGAATATTTGCGCGAGCTGCTGCGTAAGCGATGTTGAGGTGACGGATTCCGACGGCACCGTAATCGACGGTTCTCCAGGCAACCAGAGCCTCTTTCCACAAACCTCGAATACCTGCGGGGGAGTTCCGCCCGGAGGTGCATGCCCAGTGAACTGCGGACCGCAGAACTACTTGGAACCGGCTGCTGACGCTTCTTGCTGCGGCGCTCTCGACGCCGGATGCACTTCTAATAGCACGTGTTGTTCGCCATACATCTGCACTTCAGGGAATCAATGCCAGTTATGCGTCAGCAATGGGAGGAGCGTGCGGTGCATGGGGCGACTGCTGTAGTGGATATTGCATACCGGCAGCAGGTGCGCGGCGACCTGTGTGACGTGTCCCTGTTAGTGCTGCCACAATCAGTCGAGAACACTCGGGCGTTTCCAACGTCCTAACGTGCGGCTTCGCGGCGCTTCTGTTTCCGCCCGGCTAGAACCGAGCAAAGTTTTGTTTTGACTAACGCTTTGATGCTGGTTCTGCTTGACCTGCTCCACCGTATTAAAGGCGAGGGAAATGGGATTGGATCGTATAATGTCGTTCCGCAGAGCTGCGGCAATTTGAACCGGGCGGGCGCGCGCGCGCGGGCCGGAAGCGGCGGACTCAGGAGGCCTCGTTCGCGGATGCTGACAACTGTTGAAGCGAATGACGGCGACTTTTCCGTCGGTCACAATGGAGCGATCCGGTGGTTCGACATTATCCTGCAAGTTTCGCGACATCATGACGCCGGCATCGAGGCAGCCGGTAAAGGCTAGGTCATTCAGCGCCTTGTTGCGCTCGTTATCAATGACCGGATCGGTTGCATGGGTCAGGCGTATTCCACGGAACTTGTAACCGATGTCCTCGGTGGCCGCGCTGAGCCAGGCGTCTCCCTGGTCTTGCCGCCACAGCCGCAAATGATGGCGCTTCGAAAAGGTATTAAGGCTCTTCTGGTACTCAGCATCGGCGTGTAGCCCATTGAGAGTTAAGTTCGCCATGGGAGCCGTGCTGTAGCTGCTGCGCTGCACGATGCAGCGGTACATGCGGTAAATGGAAAGCAACGAACGCCCCTGGGCGCCAACCCATCCGGCGGCATGAAACGCCCGATCAATCGAATCGCGGTCGCCCAGGAAAAGAATGTTCACCATGTCGGAAGGGTGATTGCGTCCCCGGTTCGTTCTTTGTTGGGGAAGCTTTGCCAGGATTTGATGCGCGTTATCCAATTCTTCTGCTGATAAAGGCGCAAGGCGAGGGGGCGGAGCGCCGGACGGCGCAATCTGGGCAGGAGCTGTGAATTTTACGACAACTTCGGTACCCGCCGGAAAGTAGATTTCGGGGTCCGGTGAGCGGGCGATCAGAAACTTGATGCCTAAAACCGGTGCGGCCAGCGCCGGGTCCATGCAGAGGATTGGAAGCGCGTAGAAAGCGACGCTGGAGGAGAGGCTTGCAGTCGGACGCATCCCCAGTATCGTTCCACTTGCGTTTACGTGCTCCTTTCCGGTTTCCACTTCCACCATTTGCGCGTTGATAGATGACGTCTTTCCATCCGGCCAATGCAGGGTATCGAAACGGTATTGCAGACTGGCGGTGAAATGCCTCAAACCCAGTCCTAAGCGTTCTACATGTTCGATCTTTCCGGAAATAGGCGTTCCAGGCGGAATGACCAGCTTGCCTTCCGAGAACACAGGGGAGATGACCACTCCTTGAAGAGAATCACCTGCATGTGACGTGCGGGAGCCGGATGATGTCGATAACCGCACCTCTAGTTCTGTTCCTCCGGCCAGCAACTCCGAGGCGCTGCACGCGGAAATGAGAGTGAACATTGCGATCACGATGAAAGGAGCAGTGAAGGGCTTTGACATTAAAATAAGTTCACTTCGAAGGCGGCAACAGGCGGATTCCTGATATTGCAAAAAGGCGCTTTCAGGCATTGTATGTTAATGTGATTCGAGTAAGCAATTCTTTTAGGTCACTTGGTACTCGTCGTTTCAGCATTACCCACCAGTAATTTAGCTTTCGATGTTCCTCAGTTGATGCGTAAGAAATTGTAACTAGAAAGAGAAACAGATGAAAGAAACTGGCACTGTCAAGTGGTTTAATGCCTCTAAGGGATTTGGATTTATCGCACGCGAGAATGGCGAGGATGTGTTTGTACATTTCTCGGCCATTGAATCGGCTGGCTATCGCACCTTGGACGAAGGCGCGCGCGTGTCCTTCACCGTGAAACGCGGACCGAAGGGTTTACAAGCCGAACAGGTCGAACTGGCTTAACGGCTGGTCGGAATCTATTCGGCTTGTTCCGGTTCAGTTGGAAATGGAGAATGTGTTCCTCCGTTAAGACAATGGAGAGAATGCAGGAATAAGCAACGCAACCACTACACGCCGGAAAAGAACTTGGGGACCTCTGACCAGGGTTTGAGTTCCCCGTAGTTTTTGGCTGGAAGGTTGGGAGAAGCAGGCCATCGTCGGGTTCCGTTGGAAGAATCCGCTGGAAGGCTACTAGCGGCTGACTTACATGATGCTGGATGCCGATATCGTGGCGGTCAGCCTGACCAACGCGTGGCGCGTGCTCAGCCAAGCCGGATTATTATCTAAGTAGAAAGGACCGCCGTCCCAGAAGGGTACGGGGTCGAATAGCCGAAGAAATTGTTTCCGGTTGGCCGACCATTCACCCGCGATGATTCTCTTCGCCAGAGCAGACGCAGGTTGGGGTTGTCAATGAGATCGAATTCTTATGCCTGACCGATACCAGGCAAGGCCACTGAGAAGACTGATGCACCAAAGGCCTATCGTGCTGGGTTCTGGTATTGAGGTGACTTCGAGCAGAGAAAGGTTCGACACGTAGCGTCCGGCGTGATTATCTCCCGGAATCACGATGCGGGCGACTCCGTCTGCCGGAAACTGGCCGGACGTGTCCGCATAGGGAATGAGATCCAGGGGCGCTCCGAGACTCGGATCGAGTTCTGCTAGGGAAAATAAAACTTCATACCCATCCGTTCCCTCGGCCAGCACGTACTAGTTGAACTCATTCGTCGTATTTGCTCCGAGAAAACTCCACAACGCCGCTCCGGTATAGGTATCTCCGTTAACCGTTTGGGTCACCGAGGGAAGGCTCTGCAGATCTGCCGCTGTATAGGCGCCGGGATGACTCACATTGCCGGAGAGCATAAAACTGGTGGACGGCCCTCCGGAACCGGCGGCGGGGGCCGGCACCCCGAGCACCTGCAAGCTGGTTACGTTCTCGATATTACGGCCCGCCGCCTCTAGCTCCGGAAAGATCAGCGCCGGACTGCCGTTACCGCCGGCGTACGCGATAAAAGGCGCTCTCGCACTGGCGCCAAAAAACGGATCGACTTCCCCAAGTGAGATGACAAACTGCGAACCGCGGCTGTCGGTGGCCAGCAAATAGGAGCGGAGGATGGCATTTTTGCCGGCATCTGTTATCACATCGGAAGAGGCGCCGCTGGCGTTCCCGCCCAAAAGTCCCCATAACGACACGCCGGTGAAACCATCTGCCGTAACGGTTCCCCCGACCGCTTGAGCTACAGTCGAGAGCTGATCCGTCGTATAGGTGCCAGCCCCGACATTCACGCCGTTCACGGCGGAACTCGTCAGTGAGCCGGACAAGCTCAATGTGAGCGGATCAGCTCCCGCCAATGAACAAAGAACGGCATAATTCAAAAGGCGCGCAATGCTCCAGACTTTCTTCTTTCTCCCATGCTTTTGTCTCATTACGACTCCTTGCCTCTTTTCATTGCCGATTCACACTGAGCTACCATGTCTTGCGAACAGTATAGTGTCTTTATTAAATAACACACGTTTTCCCAATGTGAAAAATCGTGAGCAAAGGAATCGAGCAACTGACTGCTTCAGAAGAGTAAAGCGGATGGGCGAGACTAGGCATCCTGATATCTGGCTCGAAATTTTCGAGTAGTTCCTGAATCACGGGCAGACAGGAAGTTGATAACGGGGAGCGCCATCCCTCCGTTTTAGGATGGACCAACTTAATTTTGCCCTTGATCCGGCGAGAGCGCACCTACTTGCGGCTAATCAGAAGTCAGACAATGTAGTATTGGGCCTACTTCAGAGTTTTAATAGGCCCGGAGTACAAAGCATTACCGATCAGGCGCTATAGTGTTGGACGGCTGAGGAGATCGCGTTAAAAAAGTCCGGCTGAAATGCAAATTGAGCGCTCCATGTGTACTTGGGCGGCGGATTTCCGTCGTTCATCCGAGGACTGTTGAAAGTTCCCAAGTGGAACAGAACCGCTCCATTGGTCCCTTTTACATCAAAGCTGCAATGCCATACATCACCAGTGTGGGTATGATACGTCAGCGTCGTGCAATTCCATGTTCCAGTTCCATCCGAATGAAGGGTTAAGGCGCCGTTATCCTGCTGATCATCACCCGAGTGAAGTTCGTTCCACCTCAGCACCTTGGTTTGGAGAGCGTGCGCGGTTGCCTCGCTGTGATTCGTTAATTGTGTTTCTTGCGTCATGGTTAGTCTTTCCTTTTGATATGTTTTCGCTCCTTCGTCTGCCGTGACAAACAGAGGAGCCTTCCAGCATCATGCACTTCGTCCTCCAATGTTGAAAAACCGCCCTGCTAAACCGCGTCTTCCTCTTGGAGGAGTTTACCGAGCTTCAGGCATGAAAGCGATTAATCATTTAGATAAGGAACGCTCAATTAGCAAACTCACCGGATATTACGATTCAAAAATAGAGCTTCGCGGCAATTTGCATGATGCGAGGGGCGCGTGTCGGTAATGCGCCCGAATGCCGTGATTTGTAGAGAGCTATCGGGATTCATCAATAGTAGATAAAACGATTTTAATTTCACATTCAGAACTACTTCACGATTTAGTGAGAGCCTGAGTAGGGGAGCACCCG
>CAXUBB010000049.1:5916-11146 GCA_964249105.1 uncultured Bryobacteraceae bacterium
AAGTGCTCACAGATTCAAATCAGGAGACAAAACTAATGAAAAAGAGCATGATCGCTTCGCGCGGCCTTTCTCTTCTCAGCGCCATCCCAATGTTTGCCCAGAACACGGCTACATCGTCTTCCACGACTCAGGACACCATGTCCAGCGGTACCGTGAAGACCAAGACAAAGCACAAGAAGAACAAGAAAGGCGAGACTTCCAGCAGCACGACCAGCACCAGCACCTCTAAGTAACTTCGCCGCTGTCAAAAGTCAGAAGCGCAACAGGGCCCGGTTCCTCCGTTTGAGGAGCCGGGCCGTTTGCCTTTGATGATAGCTGCTTATTCCACTGTGCTGATCAACACTCCATAGGGAGCAAGGGTGAAGCTTTGCGAGGAAGGAGCACTGGCCGGCGGACTGGCCATCAGTACATGGCGGAAGCTGGGCCACTCGCCGGACATTCCTGTAATGCGGACAGTCTGCGCTTTCGGGCTTGTGTTCAAGGCAATCAAAGCGATTTCCTTCAATCCGTTCTTCCGGGCGAAGACGAAAACTTCGCGATTACCGGATTCCAGCGGCACATAGGAGCCGTCACGAAAAATCGGATTTTCACGCCGAAGCCGCAAAAGTTGCGAGTACCACGAGTAAATCGAGCCGGAATCCGCTTTCTCTTTTGCAACGTTATATTGCTGGTAACCGGACTCGACAGGCAGCCACGGCGAGCTTTTTGTGAAGCCTGCGTTTAATCCCGAGTCCCATTGCATGGGCGTTCGTTCTCCATCGCGGTCGTCCGCGCGAGGACGTTTCGGACCGGTCGGCACTGACTTCAGTTGACCGGCGGGCATTGTTCCCATGCCGATTTCCTCTCCGTAGTACAGTAGAGCGCTCCCGCGCTGAGTCAATGTCAGCGCCGCTGTCAGCTTTGCGATCTCGTCGTTCTGCCTTCCGTCTCCAAAGGTGGTCCATTGACGAGGATGATCGTGGCTGCTGAAGAAAAAGACCGGCGTCTGCCCTCCCAATTGGAGTTGCGCCGCATCCACCTGCTTCTTGAAAAGCGCGGCGTCCAGCGTCGTGAGATTTCCAAATAAAAAGTCCATGGGGAGTTGAATCTCGTCATGGTTTTTTCCATAAACCTTCGCCAGATCTTGAATGGTAGCGGTTGATGATTCGCCTAGAAGAACGGGATCGCCTGGATAGCCGTCCAGGATCTTACGCATTTGCCGCAATACTTCGTGGTTTTCGGGACGGCCTGAGTTGTATGGCTCCAGCGCTGCCGGAGCGCCTGCCTGCGGTGGATGGGGGTCGTCCGGAAAGGCCGGATCTTCAAACAGGTACGGCGTGGCATCCAGCCGGAAGCCGCTCGCCCCGTGGTTTAGCCAGAAACGAACCACGTTAAACATCGCCTGGCGCAGTCCAGGATTCGCCCAGTTTACATCGGGCTGCTGCGGAAGAAAGATGTGGTAGTACCACTGCTTAGTCGGCGCGTCCCACGTCCAGGTGTATCCGCCAAAGATCGACGTCCAATGAGTGGGCGGCTGCGCCGGTCCTCCACCGCTCCGCCACACATACCAGTCGCGCTTTGGATTGCTGCGCGAAGATCGCGATTCCTTGAACCACGAGTGCTGATCGGAGGTGTGATTGACAACAAAATCGACGAGAACACGAATGCCGCGCTTCCTGGCTTCCGACACCAGCTTGTCCCAATCCTGGAGAGTGCCATATTCCGGAGCGACATTCACGTAATCAGAAACGTCATATCCGAAGTCGGCGTTGGGCGAAGGGAAAAAAGGGGTAATCCAAATCGCGTCGATGCCCAGTTGTTTGAGGTAGTCCATCCTTGCCGTGATGCCATTCAAATCACCAATGCCGTCCCCGTTCGAGTCCTGGAAACTGCGCGGATAAATCTCGTAGATTACGGCATGGTCGTACCAGTGGCTCCCATGAATTGGGGCAGCGAAAATACCGCAACAACTTAGCATTGCCGCAATGAAGCATTTGGACTTCATGTGACACATGCTACTCCATTCACGGTTTGACGAGTGAGCCGTCCATGCCTCGCACGGTGGTCCAGGTGTCGCCGGGTCGCAATGGCTTCAGCGGATATTTTAGGGCGGCCTCTTCTTTAATGTCAATGCCTAGACCGGGTTCGTTGTTGCCGTACAAGTAGCCGCCGCGTAGTTGGGCGGTGCCGGGTAGTATGTCGTGGACAGCGGGAGGAAAATGGTTTTCTTCCTGAATACCGAAGCTTGGGATGGTTAGGTCTACATGATAAGCGGCGAGTTGGTTTACAGGGTCGTTGTCGCCGCCTTCTTGCCAAGCGGTTCTTACGCCGAAATCTTCGCATAATCCGGCGATCTTTTTAGCGGCGGTCATGCCTCCGATTTGCGAAACGCGGCAACGGATGAAGTCAATGGTTCTTTCGGAGATGAGCGGGACATACTCTCTCGGGCTGGTGAACAATTCGCCCATTGCCATGGGTGTGGTGGTGACTTGCTTGATTCGCCGGAACCAATCGATTTGTTCGGGCGGCAGGATGTCTTCGACGAAGAACATCCGATACGGCTCCATTCGCTTTGCAAACTCGACTGCTCCGGTCGGCGTGAGGTGCTCGTGTACGTCGTGCAGGAGTTTCACTTCAAGCCCGAGTTTTGCGCGGATGTGCTCGAAGAGCTTAGGAATCTGTTCGAGGTATACGTCCTCATCAAAGGCGTGCGCCTTGAAGCCGTTCAGGGGGCGGCTTCCCTGCCCTGCCGGAATCATGCCGCCACCTCCATAGCCTCCCATTTGAGCACGGACATGGCGATAGCCCTCGTCGATGTACTTGCGGACGTTTTCGACTACTTCGTTGGGATCTCGCCCGTCCGCGTGCGCGTAGATCGGCACGGCGTCCCGAACTTTGCCGCCGAGCAGGTCGTAGGCAGGCATTCCGGCGCGTTTGCCTTTGATGTCCCAAAGAGCCATGTCGAGCGCGCTAAGAATGTTGTTTTGCACGGTACTGTTACGCCAGTAGGCTCGGACATTGGTGCTTTGCCATAGATCCTCAATACGATCCGGGTTCTTGCCAATCCAGAACGGCGTGTACTGTTCTTTAATCGCGGTTGCGATAGCGGGCGCTTCATTGATATTGCTGGCGGAGCCGATGCCGTATAGTCCTGGCTCGCTTGTCATGACTTTGAGAAAAACCCAAGAATAGTTCGCGCCTGCGCTGGTCGGGATGACCCGGATTTCCGCGATTTTTAGTTCGGGCAAACCTCGGGCGGCACGGGCATAGCGCTCAGCGGCGCACAGGAGAGCGGATTTAGCGAAGTCGCGGCGCGTCATAATTCTAAAAAATAAATTGCAGTCCGAACTGGATGTTTCTTTCGCTTCCCGGCGCGCTTTGCACAATCTGGCCGAATTGCGCGTTCGTCACATCCGTGGTGGGACCGGTTGCGAGCAGGGCCGGGTGGTTGAAGATGTTGTAAAACTCGGCGCGGAACTGCACATTGTAACGTTCCTTGAACCGGGTGTTTTTGATGAGGGAGAAATCAAAGTTGATGCGGCGGGGTCCGCGCACATCGGGTTGGGACAATGAGTCAGTCGGGATCGTGTAAGGAGCGGCAGCGGCAAAGGCGGTCGTGTCAAACCAGTGATTATCAGTCTGGCCGCTCGGCAGCGCTGCATCATGCAGACGATTGGCGCGGCCATTCGTGGAAGAAAAGTTGTATAAATTCGTTTGATCAGGCGCGGTGATGAGGATGGGCCTGCCGCTTTGGAATACCGATATGCCGCTGAGTTCCCAGCCGCCGAGCACGGTGGCCGCGAAGCCGTGATTGAGAAGCGGTCGGCCATAGCCGAATGGCAAATCATAAAGGTAGCTGAGCACCAAGCGCTGTGGGACATCGTTGGCTTCAATGCTGCGATTGTAATTTGCATTTGACATGGCATCGGAAGGGCCTACGACCCAGGTGTTGGATTGAGCTGTGTTGGCGATGGTTTTTGAAAGCGTGTAGCCCAATGACATTTGCAGGCCGTGTGACATCTGTTTCTGCACGCGCAACGTCATGCTTTCGTAGGACATGTTGCCGTAAGGGTCACGGAAGATGAGAACATCCTGGTATTGCGGATAGGGCCGGAGAAGTTGACGGCGCTGCACGGTGGCCGCGCTCAGAGCGCCGGTCGTGATTTCTCCGAAAAACGGATTGGGCACGGACTGAGTTAGTTGCGGACCCAGACTGATCTGCGTATCGGGATTTTGATTGTGCTGGCGGTTCCAATATAAATGGGTCATCTTGGAGCCTACGTAACCAATTTCGGCGAGCAGTGTCGGCGTGATCTCACGTTGGATGCTGAGGGTCCAATCACTCAAGTAGGGTGAGGGGCGGTTCAACTGATCGGCGCGAACGGCTTGACCGACAAAGTCTGTATTGCGAGACGGTTGCTGGATTCCAGCAGCAAAAGGATTGTTCCACGAACCGCCGACGGGCGGCGTATTCGGCAGCGGATTACTGGGGCCGAGATAGAGAAAATTCGAGACGAAGCCTCCATTGCCGAAGTCGGTGGCGGCGGCATTGACGCCCACGTAGGTGGCATAGAATATGCCGGCACCGGCGCGAACAACGGTTTTGTCGGCTGCTCTCCAGGCAAGCCCCACACGCGGCGAAAAGTTCAAGTAGTTTGGATTCTCCTGATAGCCGCCGGGCTTAATCAGTTTGAATTCTCCCTTCTGTCCGGTAGTTGGCTCAATGGCATTGAAATCGAAATATCCGATTTGGCCGAACTTTTCCGCGTAAGGCGTCGTGTACTCGTAGCGCAAGCCGAGGTTCAGGGTGAAACGGTCAGTGACGCGGTAATCGTCCTGCACATAGAAGGCATAATACTTTTGATACAGGAATAGCGGGCGAGTGATGGTGAGAGTGCCCGCTACCGGCACGCCAAGCAGCAGACTGGCCAGACCGTTACCGCCGTTCAGGGTCGTGCTGGTTGGGTCCGCTCCCTGAGTGTAAGTGCGATCAAAGTTGAATTGCCCGGCGGAATACTGGGAGTTGTAGGCATTCAGTCTGATCAGTTGCAGATCGGTCCCAAACTTAATGTTATGACGGGTTTTGATCCAGGTCAGGCTGTATTGGGCCTGCCAGGTGTCCTGGGGATTCAGCGTGCGGGTGGGACCGCCTAACGCTCCGAAGTCATTCGGTGAGGCTTGCGTCACGCTTAATCCCGAGCCGGCATTGTAAGTCTGCACATTGATGGCTGGAAACTGTTTGTAAAGAACA
>CAXUBB010000049.1:11156-17171 GCA_964249105.1 uncultured Bryobacteraceae bacterium
TTGTTGGTGAACGCCGGACTGAATCCAAGCGATGACAGATCGAAGCCCTGGCTGACCGGAAATGAATTGAATTGCAGGCGCGTATAACTCAGGCGCGCTTCTCCGAGCACGTTGGGAGAAAATGTCGAGGTGAGACCGATCAGCGCCGACGTGGCGGGATTGGAAGAGATTGATCGGGCCGCGAAGGCTATATTATTCAGAGTGCTGTAGCTGGTGTACGGCACGTAGCCCGCACGTCCAAAGATGCGCTCCTTCTCACTGAATATGTGATCGATTTTGGCGAGATAGTTATCAGTGTTCGTCACCGCTTTGCCGGTTTGCAGAAAATTGTTCACTCCTTGCGCTGTATTACCGACGCGATTAGGAAGCGGATACAGTTTGACCACATTTGTGGAGATGTTATTGATCCGGTTGGAAGGAATGATGTTGTTGAGAAACGGGTCGCGAATGTAATGACCAGGATTGTTCGGGTCAGCCCGCGTGGTCAGAGGATCATAGATGACATCAAGGCGGCCGCTCCGGTCATAAGTTTGCGAGAAGTCGCCCGCGCGCTGCTGGGCCGTTGGAACGGTGTCCAGGACTTGATCGGGGCTGCCCTGCCTGGAACCTTCATAATTGAAAAAGAAAAAGGTTTTATCTCTGCCGTTGTACAGGTGAGGGATGACCACCGGACCGCCGATGTTCCCGCCAAAAACATTACGCTGAAACAGCGCAATGCCGATGCCGTTCAGGTTGTTCTGCCAACTGTTCGCGTTCAGGTGGTTATTGCGAAGAAACTCATAAGCCATGCCATGCAAGGTATTTGTGCCGGATTTGGTAGTCAGGATCGCGACGCCGCCCGCCGAGCGTCCGTACTGGGCGTCGTAGCTGGCGGTTTCGAGTTTGAACTCTGAAACGGCTGTGACCGGGACTGAGTAAGCGTTGCCCGACTCGGTCGTGCCCCGGCTTTCCGCGCCGTCAATGAGGACTCCGTTCTGCTGCGCCAGGCCGCCGCCAATTTGCGCGGTGGTGACTCTGCCGATCACGCCGGCGTTTGCTTGCTGGCCTTGTGTGGGAATGACGCCGGGAACCAGCGCGGCAAAGGAAAGAGGATCGCGACCGAGGATCGGCAGTTCCGCTACGGGCCGGCTCGTTACGACAGCGTTCATATCCGCGCTTTGCGCTTCGAGTTGCACCGCGGCGGCGCTAACCTGGACGGCTTGGGAGAGCGTTCCAACCGTGAGAATTACATCCTGCGTGGCGGCGAGACCGGTTGTCAGCGGGATGTTCTCGACACGCGCTAAACGGAAGCCAAGCTTCTCGACCGTTAACTCGTAGGTGCCGGGCGGGAGTGATGGAATGAAGTAAAGGCCCGCGGAGTTAGTGGCGGTTTTGGTCGTGACGTTGGTGGCGACATTGCGGATGATCACGCCCGCATCCGGAACAACGGCTTTTGAGGAATCGGTAACTGTGCCGGTAATACTGGTTTGTTCGGTCTGAGCAAATGCTAGGGATGCAAGTGCCAACAAAAGGAGTGTAGGTACCACGCGGAAGAGTGAGCGCTGCATATGGCGGGGAACTATATCACAGCCGTTCCGAGTCACCGGATGCCATGCGTGTATAATTGGCCGTCAGCAGGAGATGGAAGCATGAAGAGTTCGTCAGCAAATCGACGGGATTTTGCGCGTATGGCCATGGCCGCTGTCGCCGCATCGGCAGTTCGTCAGGCGGAGAGTCGGCCATTAGAGCCGCTCTCGCCAGGCGCGAAGATCACGCTACAACTTCAAGCTAACTTCACGGATGAGGATCTGCAATTTGCAAAGCAGATCGGCGTCAACTATGTCACGGTAGGGACGACGGGCGGCACTTACGAGACCTTCGCGGATATCAAAAGGCGAGTGGAAAACGCGGGCTTGAAGGTCACAAATATCGGCAACACTAATGTGCACAATATGCCGGAGGTGACTCTGAACCTGCCGGGACGAGATCAAAAGATCGAAGAGTACAAGCAGTATCTGCGCAACCTGAGCCGCGCAGGAATTTACTACACGACCTATGCGCATATGGGCAACGGGATTTGGAGTTCGGCGAGCGAGACCACTCGCGGCGGAGCGCCCACGCGGGCATTCCATGCGCAAACGGCGAAGGGTCACTGGATGAATACGACATTTGAGCCTCCGCTGACGCAAGGACGGAAGTTCAGCGACGACGAGCTTTGGGAGAACTACACCTACTTCGTTAAGCAGGTTGTGCCTGTCGTGGAAGAAACGGGCGTTCGCATCGGTATTCATCCCGATGATCCCCCCATGCCGGAACTGGGCGGCGTGCCGCGTTGTATCTTTGGCAATTTTAACGGCTACATGCGGGCGCTGAAAATCGCCAACAGCCCGAATATCGGTGTTTGTTATGCTGCGGGACCTGGATGGAGGGCGGCAAGCTGATGGGCAAGAACGTATTCGAAGCGGCTCGCGCATTCGCCGGAATGGGAAAGCTCTGGAAGATTCACTTCCGCAATGTGTCGTCTCCGGTTCCGAACTTTATTGAGACCTATGTGGATGGCGGTTACACGGACATGAAAAGGCTGATGCGAACGCTGGTGGATGTCGATTTTCGCGGGATCTTGATTGCCGATCATGTGCCGCGCATGGTGGGCGATAGCCGCACGGGATGGGCATTCAGTCTCGGATACATTCGGGCCTTGTACGATATGGCTTGCGATGAACGGGCCCAGGGCGTTGATCTGGCGAAACGAGCTGTGTAGGAAATTGTTAACGGCTCTTTTGAGAGAACATTTGCTTACCCATTTCCAGGTGGAAGCGGATGCTTGAAATCCACACCGGGCCGCGATCCTGGTTGTAAGCGGGGTTGGCGACGCGCTGCAAGTTGAAAGTGGCGTAGAAGCCGGGGAGCAATCGGGTGCTGTAATAGGTTTCCCAAACGTATTCGGGGCCGTAGCGGAGTTTACCGTCACCGATGAGAAAATCCAGCCCTCCCTTGGCGAGGTACTGGGCGTGAACGCCGGATAATCCGCCTACGGACAAAGCAGTTGCGGCAGTATCGTTGGGCCTTCGCCAGCGACGGCCAACGGTGCTGATACCGCCGCTGGCCAGCCGGTCGATGGCGGTAAAGGCAAACGATTCTGTCTTGCCGTCGTTCCAGCCGAGACGGGTGAACACGCCGGTGTCATGCGTGATGGCCTGCTCGGCATTAATGCCGAAGCCGTATTTCGTCGTGCCTGAGCGCCGCGTCAGCGTGATATCGGGAGTGGTGTTTGTCGCCTCACCCAGCTTGATGGCGTCGGCGTAGTTTCCTGAATCCGTGTGCAAGGCGAAACCAAGCAGTCGAATCACTCCCTGATGCGCGCCGGGCGCGTACCGACGCTCGACCTCGAACACATCTCCTCTATTTTTCAGCACCCGGCGATCAAAGCGCGGACCGTTGGCGACTTAGGCTCGCCCAAACCTCCGTAGCGGAAAGACCAGTTCTTGAGATGAAACTCGTGAACCCAACCCCAGGTGTAGCCGCGCGTATCGGCTGGATAATCGAATGCTCCGTTATACATAGTGGACCAGCCCATAAACTGCGTGCGCGGATCATGCGAGTAGCTGTTATTGTCAAAAAAATCTTCCGTGCTGAAGCGCCCTACAATTAGCGTGTAGCGCTTCATGGGGCGCGTACCGGCAAGCTGATTTTCTTCATCTTCGAAAGTTTCTTTTTCGTCTCCGAATCCAAAGTCCTGCTGGATGTAAGCGCGAGCCAGATAAGGCTTCGGAGCGGCGCTGGCGACACGGGGCAGTTCGCCATTCGAAAAGTTTGCAATACCGGTAACGCCGCTGAAGCCCCTGCCGCCTGCCAGTTCTCCATTGAGATAAATTTGCGTATTCGTAAACAGGCGAAGCCCAAAGTAGAGCGTGCTTGTCAGTGAGACATCACGCTCCGTATAGTCCCGGAGGCTGTTGACGCCTTCGTAAGGTGCATGGAAAGTTCCGTGATATTGCCCGATGGAGGTCGCCTGCCAGAACAAATTCCATCGTTCATTTACCACCTCCGGTTCGGGCTTTTTGTTTTCTTCCTGTCGTGGAACTTGGCCGCCTTGCGGCGGCGGGTTTTGCGGAATTTGCGAAGCTGGCAATTGCTGCGCCTTTGTAACGCCGATGAAACTTACGGCGCTGAGAAGGGCAAGAAACACTTGCAACACACTTGTAACAAAGCAGTTTTGCGGTCGGCGCATGAGCAGGCTTCTTCATGCTGCCACAGCCAGCGAACCGAATTTCGGTTAAAAGCGGCTCACATCTTCACAGCCGCTTCACGCTTCCAGAAGCGAAGCGAGCGGCAAAGATTGACGAACTCGCTGGCCGCATCTGCTTTGGTTAGCTCAACACAGCCCTCATCGAGATCCGACATAATACCGGCTTTTTCGAAAAGCGCTTTGGCCGCGCCCGTGTACGCGATGAACTTGCAGTGCGTGAACGCATCCGAGGCGAACTGACGGGCCGCCGGATGCTTCGCCAGCATCATGCCCGTGGAGTCCGAGGGCAGAATCGCCACGGCGTCATAGAGAACCGAGGGTCCGCCGCCGATCTTCTGGTCTGCGGGTATCATCATACCGCTGCTGGAGGTGACGCCTCCCACCGTGGGAGCAATGAACTCGAGCATCGCCCCTTCAGCTTCGAGAGCCTGTTTCAGCTTGTCCACCAGCATCTGGTCCACGCCGTCAGTAATAAGAGCGCCGACTTTACGGCCCTTGAAGCTCTTCGGGCCGTTCTCGACGATGCTCAGAGCCTTGGAAAACTTCAAATCGGTCACCGGCTCTTTAGCCGGCTTTGAGGCTTCCGGCATCCCACGCAGGCCAAGACCCTCCGCGACTTTCTTCGCGAGGTCCGCATCAACGTTCATCAAATTCGAGACCATGCGCTGGCGGATCTCCGGCGTTTCCACTTTACTAAGCTCAAATACGAATGAATCGGCGATGTGGCCTTGTTCGGTGAATGTCTGGCTAACATAGAACTGACGGGCCTGGCTATAGTGATCGGCAAAGGTTTCGGAGCGAACGCGCAGTTTATCGCCTTCTTCGTGGGCTGGAAAAGACCGGTACCCCGTTTGATGACTTTCACGCGGTCCACCCGCCATGCCGCCCCAGGAGTTCGGCTCGTAGTTGACGCGCCCTTTCGGGTTGGTCATGGCCATGTGCCCATCCTGCTGAAAGAGATGAATGGGGCATTTCGGAGCGTTGATCGGGATATGCGTGAAGTTCGGTCCGCCGAGCCGCTTAAGCTGCGTATCGAGATAAGAAAAGTTGCGGCCCTGGAGAAGCGGATCATTCGTGAAATCAACGCCGGGTACAACGTTGCTGGTGAAAAAGGCCACTTGTTCTGTTTCGGCGAAGAAGTTATCGACACAGCGGTCCAGCACCAAGCGACCGACACGTCGTATGGGCACCTCTTCCTCGGGAACGATTTTAGTGCTGTCAAGAACGTCAAAGGGGAAAGAGTTCGCAAAGGAATCATCAAAGAGCTGAAGGCCGAGTTCCCATTCGGGGTAGTTGCCGGACTGAATGGCGTTCCACAGATCCCGACGATGAAAATCCGGGTCCGCGCCGTTGATTTTGACGGCTTCGTCCCAAACCACGGACTGAAGGCCGAGCTTCGGTTTCCAATGAAACTTGACGTAGGTGGATTTTCCCTCGGCATTCACCAGTCGGAACGTGTGAATACCGAAGCCCTCCATAAAACGGAACGAGCGCGGAATCGCACGGTCGGACATGATCCACATCAGCATGTGAGTGCTTTCCGTCATGAGCGAAGCAAAATCCCAGAAATTGTCATGAGCGGTTTGCGCCTGCGGGAAGGCGCGATCCGGCTCCTGCTTTGCGGCATGGATCAGGTCAGGAAACTTGATCGCATCTTGTATAAAGAAGACGGGAATATTGTTGCCGACGATGTCCCAGTTCCCTTGCTTCGTGTAGAGCTTGACCGCAAAGCCGACCACATCGCGCGCCAGGTCCGCCGATCCTTTGTTGCCCGCAACAGTGGAGAA
>CAXUBB010000050.1:0-5227 GCA_964249105.1 uncultured Bryobacteraceae bacterium
ACGCATAACAGCGTCACCGTCGTAAACCAGAACGTGATGAATCTTTCCACTGCGGCGGAGGAGAACGGGATTGAGTACACTCTCGTCAAAATCAACGATGAAGCAGGTTACGTCCTAACGGGCGGAGCGACAAAGAACGGCAGCGGACTGGTGAACATTGGCCTTAAAGCAACAAACAGTTTTGTTCGCTGGCTGGCTCTGTACATCGGATTTTATGACGAGAAAGGAAATGCGATCCCGGTCGGAGACTTGCCTCTCGGAATCTCTGCGTTCTCGCAGCTTGATCTTCAAGCCGAAAAGTTGATCTATCTGGGCGTCGTAACGCCGCAGTTCACGATTTTCGGAGCGCCGGTGTTGGATTCCAGTTTCAGCGTATCTTTTACCTGGCCGGCGCAAGCGTCAAGCGCTCGCATCTTTGCCAGCGGCCTCGGGGGGTCCGGCTCTCATATTTATCCGAATACTGAGGTGATCGGCATCGTTATGACGACGCTGTTCTGTTTTGTCGTTCCGGCGTTTCTGCTGGCGTTTGCCGCTGTGCCGGGCGCTGAGCTTTTTTGGGGCAAGTTGTTCGCTTCGGCAATAGTCAATCCCATCATCCAAGAAGCTGCTCTCATTGCTGAACTATCAAACGGCGATAAGAGCGCCATGTACATGTTGTTATGGAAGAGTTTGACGAAAGCTGCGATCCCAGTAGCGCTCAAGGTTGCTTTTATCCCTGTGTTCACTGCTATAGGAGTTTTCATCGGAGTTGTCAAAACATCGATGACTATTATATTGGCAGCCAATCCAATAGCAGGCATAATAGTGCAGCTAATAGGGATGGCGGCCATTGCAGCCGACATCGCGCGCGCCACGCACGATGTAGTGGTTTCCCCCTGGACTTACCAGAGCCGGTTGACGGTGACCCAGGACTTCGCAGTGAATCTCGCTTATGACCACTACAACGATAAGTTCCCGGAAACCGCCACGCACTACATAGCGACGGCTGTTTTCGACGACGGACAACCGCATGCGCAGACGCTGCCGATGCCGACAGGAGTCGTGACCTCTCTGCCTCCGTTGCAATTCCGGGGAGTGCCGGTGGGAGGCAAAGTGAATGTGCTGGTGGCGTTTTATGCGGCTTCCGGCTGGCAGGCGGGCCAGGGTGAAACCGGACTGTTGGAAAATACTCCCAGCAGCTTCCAAACGGCGCCCACCATCACGCTCACGCAGAACTTGGTGCCGATCGGGCCGGGAACTACGTATTCGCACCAATCCGTCACGGCGCTGGATGCCGGAGGCAGCCGGGTCTGGATCAACACGACTCAAGGTCCAATGGGGAAAGAGGCCGGAAACTGCGAGAACGCGCCGGGCCAGCTCTGCTCGTTCCGAAAGATCACGGTGCGGCAGGGCAATGCGGTGCTGCCGGGCAACGTCGGATATGCATGGGGCGCATACAGCGCCAATGTGCAGAACTGCACAGCGGGCGGCCAAGGGCAACTGGACCAGATGGCGAACATCGGCACGACCAATCCGCAAGGCCAATATGCGGCGACGGCCTGCGGCTTGGACCCCGGAGCAAAGTTGAGCTATAACCTGCAAGGGAATGCGGCGGCCAACTTTTATCTGGACTCCAGTTCCAAATTGGTGCGTCAGGTGTCGCTCAATCCACCTCAGTTCGCGGACCCTCGACAGAAGCAGGCTCGCGGCTTCTTAAATCTTGACTCGACCGATCTGCTGCTGCATCCGGGCGGAAAACTGGTCAGCCTGAACGCGGCGAATCACAAGCTGGAATCGCTGCGGCTCGCAGCGGCGGGCGTGCCGGACGAGGAAGCAGCGGCCAGCTACGCGGGAGAGCTTTACTCAGGTCAAGGAAGCAGACCGGGACTGATGCACACCCCAACAGCAGCGGCGATCACGGCGCACGGTGTCGTCCTAGTTCTGGAAGCGGGTAACAGCCGAATCAGCGCTCTGGATACTTGCTCCAATCCGGTGCCGCTGTTTAACAAGCAATCATCCATGTACTCTCTTACGCTCAGCGGGACCGACAGCGATAATCATGAATACCTGGACATGGCTGTCGAGTACAGCGGGTTCATTTATGTGCTGACGCGCAACTTAAACACCAGCGTGTACCGGCTGGACATTTATCATCCAACCCAGAGCGATCAGAAAGCGGTCAGCACAACGCTCAACATCAACGCCGCCCGAGTCGCTGTGGATCTATGGCGCAACGTGTACACCTTGAACTATGAAGTATTGAAGATGCCCGACGGCAGCTTTCCGGCGATCACAGAGCCGACCGTGAGCCTGTGGACGCCGTTAAACCCCAATCCGCCCAAGACGCGCAGTCTCGCGGAAGCGACGCCCGCCAATTTCAGCGCGCCGCGCCCGCTGAGGCGCAGGCAACTATTCAGATCACTACTTTGGGCAAACGCTTAGGAGGCATGAATGGCAGAATCATTTCTGGAAAAGACGGACCTCGCCGCCTTATGGGAAGAGCACACAAAGGACGAGTTTGTCACGCGCGATGTGGAAGCTACGCTCGCCACCATGGTAGATGACGCTTATGTAAACCATATTCCGGTGATGACCGGCGGGTTCGGCAAGGAGGAACTGCGCCGCTTTTACTCGGAGGACTTTATTCCGAGAATGCCGCCCGACACGACGCTCAAGCCTATCTCACGAACGGTTGGGGAAGATCAACTCGTGGATGAGATGATTTTCTCCTTCACTCACACCCAAGAGATGCCGTGGATGCTGCCGGGTATTGCGCCTACCAATCAACGGGTGGAAGTGCCTTTGGTGGCCATCATTCATTTCCGCCATGGAAAACTGGCGCATGAGCATATCTACTGGGACCAGGCTTCTGTGCTGAAGCAAATCGGCCTGCTGAACGATCCGGCGCTGCCCGTCTTCGGCGTCGAGACAGCGGAGAAGGTGTTGCATTCCCAGCAACAAACAAGGAAGAAATCGGATAGCCATGCGGCCTGATTCACTTACCTCGATGACAGCATTGCAGTTTGGTTACTCTGCTGCTACTCTGAATGTCCGTCATTTTCAGCTCATTCCTGGCCTAAACGTAATGCAGCTCTAATTCTAAAGGCAGGAGTTAACTTCTTAAATTCCGAAAAGCCACCAGGGAGCGGTCGGCGGTTTCCATTTCAGGGGAGGAGTAACCTTCCTGTTCGATTAAATAGTATTCGACTCCGCCCTTGCTCTCGGCTGCGGCCAGAACTTTTTTCCAGGGCGTTACGCCTTCTCCGATCAGCACGGCAAATTCCTTGCCGGGCGACCAGTCTTTCAGATGCAGGGAACGGATGCGGCCCGGATGACTGTTAATCCAGGCGACCGGGTCGGCCCCCGCCGAAACGCAGTGGCCGACGTCCAGTTGCAGCATGACGCTTTGATCCGTGTTGTCCGCCAGAATGCGCATGGGAACCTGCCCGTTCTCCGGCTTCCACTCCGCGATGTGGTTGTGATAACCGGCATGCAGCCCTTCGCCCGCCATCTTCTCGTTCCCTTTGTTCAGCATGTCGGCGACGCGCTTCCAATCGTCCAGCGAACTTACTTTTCCGGGACTCGCCAGAACGATATATTTAGCGCCGAGAATCCTGTTTAACTCGATTGCTTTTCCGATGCCGTCGCTTGAGAAAGATTGGGAACCGTTGTGTGTCGAGTAGCATTTTAAGCTGAGATCATCCAGTTGTTTACGGATCTCCTTGGCGTGTTCGGTGGTCCAGTCGTAGTACGGCGAGAAAAATTCAACGCACTCGTAACCCATTTTGGCTACCCCTTGCAGGGTGGCGGTTTCATCTTTTTTCAATTCATTACGGACCGAATAAAGTTCGAGTCCAACGGGAATGTGCTTGCCTTCGGTGGCCGCTTTCACCACGATAGGAGCCGCGGCGACCGTTGAAAGGAAGGCACGGCGTGAGAACTGATCGCCTTTGATCATTGCCTCTGCAAAATATCACATTGTAGGCGGCATTGTTAAATTTCCTTTTTTGCTTTGGCGTCCGCCGCGAGCCGTGCCAATATGGATTGGTATTCTTCATGGCGACGATGGCTCCCAAGAGATCTCCTTACAAGCAGCGTAGGATTGACGCGATGTTAAACGAAGGAGCGGCAAGTTCTCCGCCTCCGCCGCCGCCGAATCCTTCACAAGCCCGACAGAGTTTTCCGCGACCGCTAAACCCAGCGCCGCCCGCGATCTCTTCTTTCAGCCAATCCCGGCTCCGCTTTATCTACACCGGGTCGGCCATCGCGCTTCTTTGCGCTTTGGCGGTGTTTTACTTTTTATTTCGTCAGGATCGTCCGTCCGCTCCCAAAGCGCGAATGGCTGCCAGTCCAGTTGCCGCGCCGGCCCCGGCTCAGGCACCTGCGCCCACTGCCTCCGCGCCGGTTGTTTCGACTCCCAAGGAGGAACCCACACAGCAGGAGCCGCTCCCGGAGCCGGTTCAGTTTCGGATCAAACGGGCCAAGACATTCGAAAAAGTCGGCCCGATTCGTTTACGATTAATCAAGACGAATTTGAGATGGAACACTTGCGATCTGTATATCAATTCGGGCGGCGCTTCCTTTCAGAAGCAGGCCCATCTCGACAAGCCGGTTCAGATTGATCTGCGTGACGGGGCCGGGTCCGCCGAGTTAGTGGTATCGGGCATCAGGTCCGATCAAATCAGCGGATCGGTGCAGCAGAAATAGCAAAGCAACTTACGGCCGCTTCATCCACTTTTCATATTCGCGAGTATGGCGCGACTCGAGACTGACTTCGCGCCCGGCGATGAACATTTGCTTGATGTTCGTTCTGGCCTCCAGGGGATCACCGTCGGTGAGGATTAAATCCGCTACTTTTCCTTTTTCGACGGAGCCGATCTGATCACCCACGCCGAGAATTTCGGCGCTGTTAATGGTGAGCGCTTTGAGAGCTTCGTCATGCGGCAGGCCGAAAGCAGCGGCTTGCGCCGCTTCGAAAGGCACATTACGGGCGAATTCCACATCAAAGGTTCCGAAACAGAACTTTACGCCTGCTTTGTAGAACTCGCTAGGCAGCGTATAGGGGGCATCGTAGGGATCGTCATCGCGCATGGGCAGATCAAAGGTTTTGCCGAGCACGGCAGGAATGCCCTTGGCTTTCAGGAGCGGGCCGGTTGAGCCTAGCTCGCGAGGATCGGCTATTACGATTTTTACTTTCTCCTTGTCCGCGAACTCCACCGCATCCTTGATGGCGCGCTCCCTTTCGGCT